>JAJAZD010000245.1 GCA_026785945.1 Pseudonocardia sp.
CGCCCTACGGCAGCGCCGAGGCCAACTTCGGCACGATCTTCGCGCAGGACTTCCGCCCGTACCGCGACGAGCTGGTCATCTCGACGAAGGCCGGCTACGACATGTGGCCCGGTCCGTACGGCCAGGGTGGCGGGTCGCGCAAGTACCTGCTGTCGAGCCTGGACCAGTCGCTGGGCCGCATGGGCCTGGACCACGTCGACATCTTCTACAGCCACCGGTTCGACCCGACCACGCCACTGGAGGAGACGATGGGCGCACTGGACTCCGCCGTCCGCTCCGGAAAGGCGCTCTACGTCGGCATCTCCTCCTACAGCGGGGAGCGCACCCGCGAGGCCGTCGCGATCCTGCGCGAGCTCGGCACCCCGCTGTTGATCCACCAGCCGTCCTACTCGATGCTCAACCGCTGGATCGAGGAGGACCTGCTCGACGTACTGGGGGAGACCGGGGTCGGCTGCATCGCGTTCTCCCCGCTGGCCCAGGGCATGCTGACCGGCAAGTACCTCGACGGCATCCCGGCGGGGTCGCGGGCGGCACAGGAAAAGTCGCTCTCGCCCGACCTGTTGACCGAGACGACGCTCACCCACGTCCGCGCACTGAACGACATGGCGTCCGAGCGGGGCCAGTCGCTGGCCCAGATGGCGCTGGCGTGGGCGCTGCGGGACCCGCGGATGACCTCGCTGGTGATCGGGGCGAGCAGCGTCGGCCAGCTCGACGACAGCCTCGGCGCCCTGGACAACCTGGGCTTCACCGACGACGAGCTCGCCCGGATCGACAAGCACGCCGTCGACGGCGGGATCAACCTCTGGGCGGGGTCCAGCGCGCACTGACCACCGGTGGAAGCCTGACGTCGAGCCCGACGATCTGACACGCTGCGTACATGACGGTGCAGATCGCGGTGAAGCTCGACGACGGGCTGGCCGAGCAGGTCGGGGCGGCGGCGGGGACGAACCTCTCCGAGTGGGTGCGCGTCGCGCTGCAACGGGAGGCCACGTGGGCCAAGGCGATGCGGGCCGCAAGGGCCGAGGAGGATGCCCGCAGCTCCGTCTACACCGACCGTACCGTGGTGGGTTTGTCGTCCCGTTGAAGGTGAGCACCACAACTTGTTGCCGACCTGCGAGTTGTTGACCAACTGGAGCGGGAATCGCGGTCTCGACACCCGTGCACCGGGGCTCCGGATACCTGTCATAACTTCCATTATCGGATCGCAGGCGTACCAGCGGGGATGGGTCAGTTGCCCCGGCCGGCCTTGCTCTGCAGCTCGTCGATCAGCTTGGCGGCATCGGCGCGGGTCCTCAGCCCGACGTCGGCGGCTGGTCGAGCAGCTGGGCCAGGTACAGCGGCTCGCCCAACTTGCGGACCAGCTCGAGGTTGGTCTCGATGTAGTCGATGTGGTGCTCCTCGTCGGCGAGGATCTCCTCCAGGAGGCCGGCCGTGGTGGCGTCGCCCTTCTCGCGGCACATGATGATGCCGGGACGCAGCCGTTCGACCACGGCGAGCTCGATGGAGAGGTCGGCCTCGAGCTGCTCGGGCACGGTCTGCCCGATCCGCAGCGTGCCCAGGCGCTGGTAGTTGGGCAGGCCCTCGAGGAACAGGATGCGGTCGGTGATCTTCTCCGCGTGGTTCATCTCGTCGATCGACTCGGAGCGGGTGTACGCCGCGAGCTTGGTCAGGCCCCAGTTCTGCTGCATCTTGGCGTGCAGGAAGTACTGGTTGATCGCGGTCAGCTCACTGGTGAGCTGTTCGTTGAGCAGAGCGATGATCTCGGCGTCACCACGCACGGGCGGTCCTCTTCTTCGGCGGTTTGTGATCGGCGACGGTAGCCGCGCGCCCGGAGAACGGACGACGCAGGGCTCACCTGCGGGAGCCCACGCCAAAGGCTCACCTCCCGCCGGTCAGGCCGTTGCCGGCAGCCCGGCGATCTCGGACGGCGCGTACGACGCGGTGAGGAGGACGTCGATGTGGTCGTGGCAGGAGCCGCAGCCGGTACCGGCTCCGCAGGCGTCGCCGACCTCGTCGACCGTGCTCGCGCCGCGCGCGATGCAGGAGCGGATCACGGTGTCCGGGACCGCCTCGCAGATGCACACGTACACAGGCACTCCTTCGTGTAGGCAAGGCTATGCTTGCATTCGGCCGCGGGTGGACGCAAGACCTAATCTGGTCGGGTGCCGCTGGAGGAGTACCGCCGCAAGCGTGACGCGCGGCGGACACCCGAGCCCGCGCCGGACGCCGACCCCGGGGCGGGCGCGGGCGATCGGTTCGTCATCCAGCAGCATCACGCCCGCCGCCTGCACTGGGACGTCCGCCTCGAACGTGACGGCGTCCTCGCCTCCTGGGCGGTACCGAAGGGTCTGCCGACCGAACCGGAGACGGTCCGGCTCGCGGTGCGCACCGAGGACCACCCCGTCGAGTACCTGGAGTTCTCCGGGGAGATCCCGGCCGGTGAGTACGGCGGCGGCACCATGACGATCTGGGACTCCGGCCGCTACGAGACCGAGAAGTGGAACGACCGCGAGGTGGCCGTCCGGCTCCACGGCGGGCGCGCCCACGGCCGATTCGTGTTCATCCGCACCGGGCGGGACGAGAAGGGCTGGATCCTGCGCCGCTCGGACCCCACCCCCGACCGGCTCCCGCTCCCCCATCACGCCCGCCCGATGCTCCCGACCCCCGGTCCGCTCCCTCGGGGCGAGCAATGGTGGCTGCAGGTCGGTTTCGGCGGTCGCCGCGTGATCGTCCGGGTCGAGGGTGGGCGGGCGGGCGCCACGGATGCGGACGGGGAGGAACTGACCGCGCGGCACCCGGGGCTTCAGGACCTCGGCCCGGCACTGGGCGCCACGCAGGCGCTGCTGGACGGTGAGCTCGCCGGGGACGACCTGTGGATCGGCGACCTCCTGCATCTCGACGGTCGCGACACCGCGCCGCTGCCGTTCCGGGAGCGGCGCCGGCAGCTCGAAGGGCTGCCCCTGGCGGGCCCGCACCGGCGCCTCGCCCCGCTGTTTCCCGGCGGCGGCCCGGAGGTCGTCGCCGCGGTCACCGACCAGGGCCTGCCCCACGTGATCGCCAAGGACGGGTCCTCGGCGTACGAACCCGGGCCGAGCCCGCACTGGGTGGAGGTCGCCGCGGCCCGGCGAGAACCGGAGGCTCCCCGGCGGCCCGCGTCGGGGGGCGTCGGGCGGGCGAAGCTGACCAACCCCGGCAAAGTGCTCTACCCGCTCACCGGCACCACCAAGGCCGACGTGCTCGCGCACTACCTCGCCGTCGCCGAGGTGATGCTGCCGCACCTGCGCGGCCGGCCGGTGACGATGGTGCGCTGGCCCGACGGCGTCGAGCGGTCCTCGTTCTTCGAGAAGGACGTCTCACGGCACGCGCCCGGATGGATCCGCATCGCACGGGTCGGTACGCCGGGGGGTCGCTCGGAGAGCGCCGACTTCCCGCTCGTCGACGACGTCGAGGGGCTGGCCTGGGCGGCCAACCTCGCCGCGCTCGAGCTGCACGTGCCCCAGTGGCGCATCGGCACCCGCGGCGCGCACCGTCTGCCCGATCTCGTGGTGTTCGATCTGGACCCCGGTGAGGGCACCACCGTCGTCGACTGTGCGCGGGTCGCCGAGCGCATCTCCGACCGGCTCGCCGAGGACGGGCTGGTCGCCTGCCCACGCACCAGCGGCGGCAAGGGCATGCAGCTCTACCTCCCGGTCACGGTGAGCCGCGCGGAGCGCACCTCGGAGTTCGCGAAGGATCTCGCCGAGGAGCTCGCCCGCGAGTCGCCCGGCCGGATCACCGCCGTCATGGCGAAGGCGCGCCGGGCGGGGAAGGTCTTCGTCGACTGGAGCCAGAACAACCCGCACAAGACGACGATCGCGAGCTACTCCCTGCGTGGGCGCGCCCGGCCGACCGTGGCCACACCGGTCACGTGGGACGAGGTCCGGGCCTGCCGCCGCCCGGAGGACCTCGTGTTCGTCGCGGCCGATCTGCCGGCCCGGATCGCCGAGCACGGCGACCTGCTCGCCCCGCTGTTCACCTCTGCGCAACGGCTGCCCCGTCGCGGCTGACCGCCCGGCCTGGCAGGCTCACGATCATGGTGACCCGGCACGGCTACCTCGACGGTCCCCACCCGCGGGCCTACGCCCATCGCGGCTGGCACATCGGGGATCTCACGGGCTGTGAGAACACGCTCGCCGCGTTCCGACGCGCTGTGGACGAGGGTTTCGGCTACCTCGAACTGGACGTGCACGCCAGCGCGGACGGCGTCGCGATCGTCCACCACGACGCGACGCTGGACCGCACGACCGACGGCACCGGCCCGGTCGCGGCACAGACCGCGGCGGCACTGCGGAAGGTGCGGGTCAGCGGCCGCGAGCCGATCCCGATGCTGGAGCAGGTGCTGGTCGAGCTGCCCGAGGTGCGCATCACCGTCGAGCTGAAGTCCGACGCGGCCGTCGACCCGACCCTCGACCTGGTGGACCGCATCGACGCGTGGCAGCGGGTGTGCATCGGTGGGTTCACGGAGAGCTGGCTGGCGAGGGCCCGGACGCGCGGCGGGGACCGGCTGCTCACCTCGATGTCGCAGGGTGCGGCGTTCGGGCTGCGCAGCCGGGGCTGGCTCGACGTCCTACCCGGACCACTGTCCCGGCTGCCCGGCCCGCCCGTCCGCGGCGACATCGCCCAGGTCCCGCGCCGGTTCGGGCCGTTCACCGTGGTGGACGCCCGGTTCCTGCACGCCGCCCACGCCGCCGACCACGAGGTCCACGTCTGGACGGTCGACGACCCGGCGGAGATGACCGAGCTGCTCGACCTGGGCGTGGACGGCCTGATCTCCGACCGCCCCGACCTCCTCCGCGACCTCCTCCACACCCGCGCCCAATGGCCCTCGTGACCGCCTCCGGCCTCCCGGTGGTTAAGGAAAGCCACGTTGCTGCCCCGTGAGGGCGGGAAAGTGGCTTTCCTGAACCAAGCCGGACCGCCGCCGCTAACCTCCCGCCCATGAGCACCGCCGACGCTCCTGCCGTCAGCCGTGGCCGGGTCCTCGCCTGGGGTCTGTGGGATTGGGGATCCGCGGCATACAACGCGGTGATCCTCACGTTCGTCTTCTCCGTCTACCTGACCGACGGTGTCGGCGACGAGCGTCCCGAGGCCAGCGCCTGGCTCGGATACGCGATCGGCGCGGCCGGGCTGCTCATCGCGCTCATGGCCCCGGTGATCGGGCAGCGGGCCGACTCGGCCGGGCGGCGGAAGCTGGCCACGGGGGTGTGGACGGCACTGACGATCGTGACGATGGTCCTGCTGTTCGGTGTCCGCGACGACTACGCCTACCTCACGCTCGGGCTGGTGCTGCTCGGTCTCGGCTCGATCTTCTTCGAGCTGGCCTCGGTGTCCTACAACGCGATGCTGTGCCAGGTGTCGACGCCCGCGACGATCGGACGGATATCGGGTTTCGGCTGGTCCATGGGGTACTTCGGCGGCATCGTGCTGCTGCTGGCCGTCTATGTGGGGTTCATCGCGGGCGACGGGGACACGCGCGGGCTCCTCGCGGTGCCCACCGAGGACGGGTTCAACATCCGCCTGATCGCACTGGTGGCGGCGGCGTGGTTCCTGGTCTTCGCCCTGCCGATGCTGGTACGCGTACCGGAGATCCCGCCGTCGGACGACCGCGCGGCCCGCCTCGGAGTGGTCGGGTCCTACCGCAAGCTGTTCGCCGACCTCCGCGAGCTCTACCGGACCAGCCCGCACACCGTGTACTTCCTCGGCGCGAGCGCCCTGTTCCGCGACGGGCTGGCGGCGGTCTTCACCTTCGGCGCGGTGCTCGCGGTGCGGGTGTACGGCATCGACGCCGGTGACGTCCTGCTGTTCGGCGTCGCCGCCAACGTCGTGTCGGCTCTCGGCGCGCTGGCCGGTGGGCGCATCGAGGACCGGGTCGGGCCCAAGGCGGTGATCGTCACGTCGTTGATCGGCATGATCGTGGCCGGGGCGGTGCTGCTGTTCGTGTCCGGGCCGGCGATGTTCTGGGTCTTCGGCCTGTTCCTGACGTTGTTCGTCGGGCCCGCGCAGTCCTCCTCGCGGACCTTCCTCGCCCGGCTCGCCCCGGCGGGGCAGGAGGGCCAGCTCTTCGGGCTCTACGCGACCACCGGGCGGGCGGTGTCGTTCCTGGCCCCCACCCTGTTCGCCGTGTTCACATCGATGTTCGCCGCCGAGCGCGCCGGCATCGTCGGGATCCTGCTCGTGCTCGCCGTCGGCCTGCTGGCGCTGTGGCCTGTGCGGTCACCCGTCCTGGCTTGATCGTGCCGCCCGGGTAACGGGAGGTCAGATCGCGTGTAAACACCAGCCCGCCGGGGGGTGACATAAGTCACAGTTGGCTGACACGTCACATCAAGGTGTGCGAACGCGACTTATGAGGAACACTCGCCAACCGGGGCGGCAAACAGCGGATGTCTGTCGTATGACGACGACATCTGGTGGTCATTTCCCGAAGGCGGGAACAGACGGTTGCAGCCCAGACGTTACACCCGATGGTGAATGGCCGAGGGAGGCTCCCTCGGCCCGTGAACGGGAGGATGACGCATGGCCGACCGCGTGCTCCGTGGCAGCCGGCTCGGGGCTGTCTCCTACGAGACCGATCGCAACCACGACCTCGCGCCGCGGCAGTCGATGCGCTACGCGTGCCCGCGCGGGCCCGACTTCGAGGTGCCCTTCGCCAACGATGCCGAGGCCCCGGCCACCTGGGAGTGCCGCCTTCACGGCAGCATCTCCCGGCTGGTCGACGGCGCGGAGCCGGAGCAGAAGAAGGTGAAGCCTCCGCGCACGCACTGGGACATGCTTCTCGAGCGCCGCTCGGTGGCCGATCTCGAACTGCTGCTCGCGGAGCGGCTGGATCTCCTGGCCGAACGCCGTGCCGAGATCGCCTGACGCGAACCAGGGCGGCGCGAGACACGCTCGACGAGACACCGGGCCGGGTCACCTCACGAGGTGACCCGGCTGTTTCGTGTCCAGCTCAGGCCGACCCGAGCGCGCGCGCGCGGTTGTTGCGCGGGTCGTGGGTGAGCTCGGCCAGGCCGAGCGCCTCCAGCAGCGGGGGCAGGTACATGCCGAACCGGCCGCGGTAGCCGTTGCGCAGCCCGTACCAGCCGCCGACGGGGTTGTCGGGAGAGCGTCCCCGGGCCTCGACCGCGCCGGGTACGGCGGTCTTCTTCTCGTCGGCCGCACCGAGCGGGACCCAGTCGGGCTGGGTCGTCAGCCAGGGTCGTCAGCCAGGTGTGCAGGTCCTCTACGGCCCGCAGGTGGTATTTCTGGGGTGGTGGAGCCGACCTGGCAGATCAGGGCCGGCGGATCGTGCTGCTCATCGCGGTACATGGTGCAGGTCGAGGAGCGGGGCGCCGTGGTGAGTTCCCACGGGTCGGCCGGTGAGCCGGCGGCCATCAGCGGTGTCCGTTCGTGGTCGCGGTGAGGACGTGCGGGAGGAGCGTGTTCCAGCCGTGTCGGTTGCGGTCGCGCCCGGCGCTGCCGGTGGCGCCGAGGCGATCCAAGCCGCGGTGCGCGATCCCGACTCGGGACGTGTCGTCGTCACGTGGGAGGAATCGGACCTCGACCTCGGTGGCCGCGGCGGGGTCGCTGCCGATGTGCCAGGTGTAGGCCAGTCGCGTGGGAGGTTCCCACGCCGTCACCCGACCCCGGTCGTACTCGACGCCCTCGGATGTGTGTTCGAAGATCCGGCCGCCGACGTGGCCCTGCAACACGATCCGTTCGGGCACCCGGAGACCGTGTGGTCGCTCGGCCACCAGGAGTCGATCCGGGTCGTCCAGACGGCGAAGGCGTGTTCGGCCGGACAGGTCGGGTCCAGCGACATCGCCAGCGAATCGGTCGTCGAGGTGCCGGGCGGAGTGCTCATCGGTCCGCTCCGTGGTCGGCGTGGTCGGGGTCCGCACCGATGCTGGTGGTCGTGTTCTCGGCCGGCAGAGCGAACCTGGCCCCCGCCTGTCCCCAGACGTCCTCCAGGTAGGCCCGCACGGCGAGCAGTCCTTGTTCCCGGAGGTGGTAGATCCGCCGGGTGCCGTGGGCCTGCTCGGCTTGTCACCGATGCTCAGCAGGCGCAGGATGTGGCGCCGGTTGGCGTCGCCCAGCGCCTCGAACGGGTCCCCGGTGGGGAGTGGACGGTTCATCGGCTCACCCTCCGGACTCGACCCGGTGCTTGAGGCCGTCGGCGAACTGGACGAAGGACGGTCCGAGGTCGGGCATCGAGCGCCAGATGAGCCGCAGGAGCGGCCGGTGTACTCCTCGCGGAGGTGGTACGTGGTGCCCCCGCTCGGGCCGGGCGGGACGTCTTAGGTCCGTACTCCCCGGAACAGGCCCAGCGGCATCCCCCCGGTGAACCGCAGGCGTCTCGGCGGCTCGAACGCCGTGACCTTTACCGGGAACGCCCGCCCGGGAGCGGCCTGCGAGCGGATGGTGACGGTCTCACCCGGCCTGATCCGCCCGTCCACGGCGTCCACGCCGGAGTCCCACTGGGACCAGCGCTGCGCGTCGCAGAGCACCGCCCACACCTGGTCGGGACTCGCCGACACCGTCGAGGTCGCCTCCGTGGAACCGCACGTGGACTCCTGCCCTCGTTCTCAGTAACTGCCGAGTTGCCGTAGCGCATCGGTTACCGAGGTGCGATCCCCGGCGGACGAGTCCCTCGCTGCAGTTGACGCAAGTTGCGTGCTGTGCAACATTAGGAGGGTGAGTGTGGCCGAGCGGGAGCACGGGCGGGAGCGCAACAAGCGCGCCACCCGCCGGGCGTTGCGTGCGGCGACGTTGGAGCTCGGTCTGAGACGTGGGCTGGCCGAGGTGTCGGTCGAGGAGATCGCGCGGCGGGCGGGGGTGTCGCCGCGGACGTTCTTCAACTACTTCGACACCAAGGAGGACGCCGCCCTGATCGAGTTGTTCGTGGTGACCGACGAGGAGCTGGCGGTCTTCACGGCCGGGAACGGTGGGGCCGGGGTGTGGGCTGATCTCACCCGGATACTCGCCGCGGACGTCGAGCGCGCCGAGGCCGACGGTCAGGATCTGCCCCGCTACATGCAGCTCCACGCTCGGCATCCGGTGCTGGCGGCGCGGCAGATGGGGCAGTTCTCCTCGTTCCTCGGTCGATTGGCCGACGCCGTCGCCACCCGGACCGGCGACAACCCGCAGACCCGGCTCCGGGCCGAGGTGATCGCCGGGTCGTGCATCACCGCGGTGCGCGTCGGGCTGAGCCAGTGGGCGGCCCAGGGCTGGCGGAGCACCGCAGCCGAGCACGTCACCGCAGCATTCGCCCTGTTCGACCCGGCGTTCGGTGACACCGCCTGACCGGCGCCGCGGACCACATCCGGCTTCAGGGCCGGGACACCAGGAAGAGGACCCACGATGGCCGCACAGACGAGTTCGATCCCGACGGGATCACTGTCCTCCGTCGATGTGACGGCGACGGCGTTCAAGGCCGACCCGTTCCCGCACTACGCTCACCTTCGCGCCGAGGCCCCGGTGCTGCCGGTGACCGTGCCGCGGATGGGACAGGCCTGGTTGGTCACCCGCTACGACGACGTCGGCGCCGTGCTCAAGGACCAGCGGCTGGCGAAGAACCAGCGCGAAGCCCTCACCCCGGCCCAGCTCACGAAGGTCGCCACCATGCCGAGGATGTTCGCCCCGCTCGAGCGCGGGCTGCTCAACCTCGACGGCGCCGACCACGACCGGCTCCGCGCGCTGGCGCACCGGGCGTTCACGCCACGACGCATCGAGCAGATGCGCGACCAGGCCCAGGTCCTGGCCGACCAGCTGGTCGACGCCGCCGAGCGGAAAGGCAGCACGGACCTCATCGCCGACTACGCCCTCCCGCTGCCGCTGGTCCTCATCGGCCGGATCCTCGGCGTACCGGAGCGCGACAACCCCCGGTTCTCGGCCTGGTCGAGGACCCTCATCGGGGCCGCCTCCCGACGCAACCCGCTGACCGCCGTGCCCTCGGTCCTGAGGTTCCTGCGCTACCTGCGCGCGCTCATCGCCGAACGGGCCGCACGGCCACGCGACGACCTGATCTCGGCCATGGTCGCCGCACGCGAGCAGGACGATCGGCTCAGCGCCGACGAGGTGCTGGCGATGGTCGTGCTGTTGCTCACCGCCGGCCACGAGACCACCGTCAACCTCATCGCCAGCGGCGTGCTCGCCCTGCTGGAGCACCCCGACCAGCTGGCGCGGCTGCGCGACGAACCGGCACTGCTCGGGCCGGGGATCGAGGAGCTGGTGCGCTTCGTGGTCCCCGCCGAGCAGGCCACCCAGCGCTACGCCCGCGAGGACGTCACCATCGCCGGTGTCACCGTCCCGCAGGGGTCACTGGTGCTGGCGGTGCTCGCCTCGGCGAACCGCGACGGGAGGTTCTTCGACGACCCCGACACCCTCGACGTCGCGCGGGCGAACAACCGGCACCTGTCCTTCGGACAGGGCATGCACTACTGCCTCGGCGCCCCACTGGCCCGACTCGAGGGGCAGACCGCGATCGGTGCGTTGCTGCGGCGGGCGCCCGGTCTGCGACTCGCCGTCGCCCCGCGCGAGCTGCGGTGGCGCGGGAGCATCATCCTGCGCGGGCTCGAGGCGCTGCCGGTGCGCCTGTCGTGACGGGCTGCGGTCGGGCCCCCACCACGCCAGCTCCTCGCCGACGTCGCTCAGGCCCGGCCCGGTCCGTCCGGTGCAGCGCTGTCGGACGGGTTGCCCGTCGTCGGAGCGGTCCCCGCAGGCGTGGTGCGTAGGAGCCGCCCGACGGGCGGGTCCGCCGGGGGCGCAGGATCCAGACGGACGGCGACAGGACGCGCCGGCGCGTCCGACGACGACGGAACCGCTGCGATCCGGCGCAGCATCCGGTCGATCCCCCACCGCGTCACCCGCCACAGGGCCTCGGCGACGATCGCGCCGCTCATCTTCGAGGTGCCCCGCTCGCGCTCGACGAACGTGATGGGCACCTCGCGCACACGGAATCCGGCCTGCACGGCCCGCCATGCCATGTCCACCTGGAAGCAGTAGCCCTGTGAGGCGACGGTGGCGAGGTCGAGCTCCTCGAGCACCTGACGCCGGAAAGCGCGGTAGCCACCGGTGATGTCCTTGATCGGGACCCCCAGCGCGAGGCGCGAGTACAGGTTGCCGCCGCGGGAGAGCCACTCGCGGTGGGCGGGCCAGTTCTGCACGTCGCCACCGGGCACGTAGCGGGACCCGAGCACGAGATCGGCGTCGGCCAGCGCCTCGAGCAGCGCGGGGAGGTCCTCGGGGGCGTGGGAGGAGTCGGCGTCCATCTGGACGACGATCTGGTGCGGACCGCGCAGAGCGACCTCGAAACCCGCCAGGTACGCCGCGCCGAGACCGGTCTTGTCGGTGCGGTGCAGCACCCGGATCCGCGGGTCCGCGGCGGCCATGCGGTCGGCGAGCTCGCCTGTGCCGTCCGGGCTCGCGTCGTCGACGACCAGCACGTCCGCGGCCGGCACGGCGGCGTGCAGCCTCGACAGCACCGGACCGAGGTTGTCCCGCTCGTCGTACGTCGGGATCACCACCAGTACCGGCGCGACAGGCTCAGCCATCCTCGTCCTCTCGTGCCCGGGACTCCGTGCCCACGCGGCGCCGGATCACCACCGCGGTGATGATCGCCGTCACTCCTAGCGCGGTCAGGACCCACTCGGGTACGGACCGCAGTCGAGTGGCCAGCGTAGTGGTGTCCCTCAGGACGGTCCGATCGACCAGGACGTCCGGCGTGAACTGCTGCGTGTTGGCGGTGACGGTGCCGTCGGGGTCGATGGTGGCGCTGACGCCGCTCGTGGTGGCGATGATCGAGGTGCGGTCGTGCTCGACGGACCGGACCCGCGACATGGCCTGCTGCTGGTAGGTCATCTCGGTGAGCCCGAACGTCGCGTTGTTGCTCGGCACGGCGAGCACCTGCGCGCCCGCGTCGACGCTGTCGGCCACCAGATCGTCGAACGCGACCTCCCAGCAGATGGCGATGCCGACGCGGGCACCGCCCATGTCCACCGCCCCCGGGCCGGGGCCCGGGACGAAGTACCCGGCCCGGTCGACGTACGGGGAGAAGAACCGGAAGAACTCCCGCCACGGGATGTACTCCCCGAAGGGCTGGATGCGGCGCTTGTCGTTGCGCTCCACCACGCCCACACCGGCCTGCCACACCAGTGACGAGTTGCTCGTCGTCAGGCCGTCGGGGTTGCGGAGCACCGCGCCGATGAGGATCGGAGCCGCGACGGCGCGCGCGGCGCGGTTGATCTGCGCGGCGGCGTCGGCGTTGCGCAGCGGGTCGATGTCGCTGGAGTTCTCCGGCCAGATGACCAGGTCGGGCTGGGGCCGACGACCGGCGGCAACGTCCGCGGCCAACTGCTCGGTCACCCGCACATGGTTGTCGAGCACGGCGCGGCGCTGGGCGTTGAAGTCCAGACCCAGGCGCGGGACGTTGCCCTGCACCGCCGCGATGGTGACGGTGTCCCCGGTCCGACCCGTGGCCGGTACCAGCGCGGACAGCGGGCCCGAGACCAGGGAGGCGACGACGAGCGCCGCGGGGACGGCGAGCGCGCGCCGCCGCTCCCCGGTCGCGCGCCGTCGCGCGAGCTCGCCCAACGCCAACCCGGCGAGCACGGTCACGAAGGACAGCAGCGGCTCTCCGCCGATCGCCGCGATCGGCAGCAGGGGGCCGTCGGCCTGCCCGAACCCGACCCTGCCCCAGGGGAACCCGCCGAAGGGCACCCGACCTCGCAGCGCCTCCCCGGCGATCCACACCGCGGCCGCCCAGAACGGCGCACCCGGCAACCGTCCGGCCCCGGACCGCAGCACGAGCGCCATCCCGGCTCCGGTCAGGCCCAGGAACAGTGACTCGAACACCGCCAGCGCCACCCACGGCACCGACCCGACGAGCGCCCCGATCCACACGAGCAGCGGGAGCAGGAACCCCATACCGAACAGGAACCCGTACCCGAATCCGGCGCGGGCCCGGCGGCCGTGCAGGACCACGGCGAGCAGCGCGAACGACGGCAACGCCAGCCACCACAGGGTGCGCGGCGGAAAGCTCAGGTAGAGCAGCAGACCGCCGCCGACCGCGCCCAGCGCCCGCGCCCCGAACATCGCCCACGCGCGACGGCGGGACGAGGCAGGCGTGCGGCCGGCGGGGTCGGTGGTCGCGTCGGAGCGCGCGGGGGGGTCGGTGGTGGGTGCGGCCACCCGCCGAGCCTACGGCCGCCCCGTGTGGCGGCGGTGATCAGCGGCGAGGTGGGCGTTGCCCAGGGCGTCGAGGACACCCGGCGCGCCGGCGCGGCGGAACCACTCCAGCCCGTAGGCGGCGTCGAAACCGCTGGTCGGAACGTCGTCGGACGCCACCTGGCTGGCGTGTGCGGTGATCGCGGCCCGCTTGCCGGCCAGGTGCCGCGGGCTGCCGGTGACGGCGAGTGAGATCTCCGCCGTGGCCCGCCCGAAGCCGACCGCGGCGGCCCGTGCCGCTCCGTGCACGAGGTGCCGGCCGCGGGCGCTGACGTGCAGATGCTCGCGGTCGACCGTCATCCGGTAGGCCGTGGCCCCGACGAGGTCCGCGGCGAGCGCGCCGACGCGGTGCGTCGCACGGTGGTCGGGGTGGCCGTAGATGCCGTGTTCGTCGTCGTGGACGACGGTGCCGGCGCCCTCGTCGTCGGCGATCACGGCGACCTCCCGGGCCAGGCGCGCCGGGTCGGCCACGGCCAGCGCACGGGCGTGCCCGGCGCTCGTCCAACCGGGCAGCCCGGAGTCGCGGCGGCCCAGCAGCACCAACCGTGCCACCCCGAGCACCGCGGCGGACCGCTCCAGCTCGGCGATCCGCCTCTCGGGGATCGTCTCGCCGACACGGAGCGGCACTCGCGAGGTGCCCATCTCGCCCGCGGTCGCGACGACCAGCACGGTGCGCGCACCGGCGTCGGCGAGCCGTTGCAGGGTGATGCCGGTGAAGATCGCCTCGTCGTCGGGGTGGGCGTGCAGTGCGAGGACGGTGTGGCCACGGAGATCGGGCACGGTCAACGGCCGTGTGGGCGGGGAGAGGTCGTTCGGCATCCGGGTTCGCAGACGGTGCGGGCCACTGGAGCGGCGGGACGGACGGGGGGTGGGTCAGCTGCGACAGCAGCGCCGACAACACCCGGGACAGCGGTGGGTGACGCCCACGCCGCGGTCCCGGTTCGTCACGACGCGCAGCATGCCACACCCCCGGTCAGCCTCCGGCGTCGGGCAGGGCGTCGAACAGGACCCTGCCGTCGTTCACGGTCCGCAGGCAGCGGGGGGTTCCGCGGCTCCCGTCGAGTACCCCGGCGCCGTCCCACACCGCGTAGGACGCCGCGGCGCCGACGACGAGCCGTCCGGCGGTCACCGACCGGTCTCCCGCCGCCCGGCGACCGCCGACGGTGTGTGCGGCCAGCGCCTCGCCCGGGTCCAGGCCCGACCCGGGCGTCCGATGGTCCACGGCGGCCCGCAGAGCCGACCAGGGCCCGACCGGTGTCACCGGGCTGTCGGAGCCCAGCGCGAGGGTGACGCCGGCGGCGAGGAGGGTCGCGAACGGGTTCATCGGCGCGGCCCGCGCTCTGCCGAGCCGGTCGGCGTACATGCCTCCGGGACCGCCCCAGTACGCATCGAAGAGCGGCTGCACCGAGGCCACGACGCCGAGGGCGGCGAGTGCGCGCGCCTGCCCGGCGTCGACCATCTCGAGGTGTTCCACCCGGTGCGCGGCCGCCCGTACCGCTCCGGGCGACGTGGCGCGGGCCGCGCCGGCGAGACCGGCCAGCACGGCGTCGGCCGCGGCGTCGCCGATGACGTGGAAACCCGCCTGGACGCCCGCGACGGTGCACGCCGCGAGGTGTGATCCGATCGCGTCGGCGTCGAGGTACCGGTTGCCGTGGACGCCGGGCGCGTCGGCGTAGGGCGCGCGCAGCGAGGCGGTCCGCGAGCCGAGGGACCCGTCGACGAACAGGTCGCCCGCGAGCCCGTGGGCCCCGGTCGCGGCGAGCATCTCGCGGGCCTGCCCGGCGGACGCGACGGGCTCACCCCAGTAGCCCACCACCCCCGGCGCCGCACCTCCCGAGAGCGCCAGCAGCGCGGTGAGATCGGCGACCGAGGAGATGTCCGGGCCCGCGCACTCGTGGACCACGGCGACACCGCGGGCCGCGCACGTGGCGAGGAACGCCCGCTGCGCGGCGTCGCGCCCGGCCGGGTCGACGGCGGCCAACGCCGCCCTGCGGGCGTGATGGTGGGCCGCGGCCGACAGCGGCCCCTCGGACCAACCGGCCGCTCCCACGGCGGCCGGGGCGCGGTCGAGCAGCCCACTCGACACCAGTGCCGAGTGGACGTCGATCCGGCTCAGGTACACGGGGGCGCCGCCGGCCGCACGGTCGAGCTCCGCGCGGGTGGGAGACCCGGTCCAGCCCCTCTCCTCCCACCCGTGACCCCACACGAGAGCACCGGGGCGGGCCGCCACCCGGGCCGCCACCGCGTCGAGGAGCGCCCGCGGCGACGCGCAGCCGGTGAGATCGACACCGTCGACGAGCAGGCCGGTCGCGGTCGCGTGGACGTGCGCGTCGACGAAGGCGGGCGTGACGACGGCCCCGTCGAGGTCCAGCACGGTGGCGCTGCCCACCCGGGCCAGGGCCGCGTCACCGACGGCCGTGATCCGCCCCCCGGTGACCTCCAGGGCGGTGGTCCCCGCGGTGGTCCCCGTGGTGGTCCCCGCGGTGGTCTCCCCGGCCGTGACCCCGTCGGGGCCGTGCCCGCCCGTACCGCCGCGGCCCGGGTCGCCCGGGTCGAGGACCCGGGCGCCGAGCAGGACCGTGCGCCGCGGGTCGCTCAGTAGGCGGCCTTCGGCATGAAGATCCACAGGACGATGTACACGAGCACCTGCGAGCCGGGGATGATGATCGACAGCACGAACAGCAGTCGGACCAGGCCGACGCTCCAGCCGAAACGCTGCGCCAGGCCGGCGCAGACGCCGGCGATGACCTTGCCCTGTCGGGGGCGGGTCAGGGTCGATGCCACGAGGGCTCCTTCTCGATGTTGCCCGCGACGGATCTCGTCGCTGATGTCCATCCTCGCGCCGAAGGTGGGGTGAACGCACCCAGGGAACGCCCGGACCCGACCCGGAGGTTCCCACCGAGGTGCGGTGGGGCTGCCCCGGGCCGCTGACCTCGGTCGCCGGCCCGTGTGCATCGTCTGGTTCTTCCCGGACCTTGATCGCGAGTTGTCCACAGGCGGCGAAGGTCGCCCTGTTCGCCTGCAGCCCGTGTGCCTAGCCTTCGTCCTGTGCCCCGACGACGCCGCCTGCTAGCCCTGCTCGCCGCCGCCGCTGTGCTGGTCGCGACGGTCCTCCTGAGCTCGACGACGGCCGCCGCCGCTCCCGACCTGCCCGCGGCCGTCGTCGCCCTCGGCGACAGCGCGGCGTCGGGCGAAGGGGCGGGCGACTACGAGCCGGGCACCCGCGGCGAGGACGGCAACTGGTGTCACCGCTCGTCCTACGCCTACATCCACCGCACCGGGCTGACGCCCGAGTCGGTGAACCTCGCGTGCTCGGGAGCGGGGGCCGGTGACGTCGCGTTCGGCGACAGCACGCACAACACGGAGACCTCCCAGGCCCGTGCGCTCGTCGACGTCGCCGGACGGTACCGGGTGGAGACGGTGGTCCTGCAGGTCGGCGCCAACGACGACGCCGCGCTCACAGACACCGGCATCGCGTGCATGCGCGCGTTTCTCGACCCCACCGAGCCGCCGTGTCGCGAGACGGTGGGACCGCTGGTCGGCTCCCGCATGGCGGCCACTGCGCCGAAGGTCGAGACGGCGGTGCGTGATGTCCGCGCCGCGATGTCGCAGGCGGGCTACGCGCGCGACTCGTACACGCTCGTCATGGCCTCCTACGCCGCACCGATCACCGAGAAGATGTTGCCCCTGCAGGGTGCGCGTGGCTGCCCCCACAGCCGCGACGACGCAGCCTGGGGCCGCACGGTGCTGTTCCCCGCACTGTCGGCGACGCTGCGGGGAGTAGCCGAACGCACCGGTGCCCGGTTCCTCGACATGGTGCGTGCCACCGAGGGCTACGAGGCGTGCACGCGCACCCCGTATACCGAGGAGTGGCAGCGCCGCATCACCGTCGACGCGAGGGCACTGGTCTACGGCGGGCTCGACGCCATCAGTTTCCACCTGGCCCAGGAGTCCTTCCACCCGCAGGCGAAGGCGCATTCCGAGATGGGCCGGTGCGTCGGGGAGTTCGTCCGCACCGACGCGCGGGCCGGGGCGTGCGTCGCGGGGACCGACGGGCGGGTCGGTCTCGACGTCTCCGCCCCGGCGTAGATCGGCTCAGAGCACCACGAGGTCGCGGGTGCGGGTGTTGAGCCGCTCGCAACCGTCCTCGGTGACCACCACGATGTCCTCGATCCGGGCGCCCCACTCGCCGTGGAGGTAGAGCCCCGGCTCCACGCTGAACGCCATGCCCCGCTCGACCGGCCGGGAGTTGCCCCCGACGATGTAGGGCTCCTCGTGCACGTCGAGCCCGATACCGTGGCCCGTGCGGTGGATGAACCGCTCCCCCAGCCCGGCCGCGGCGATCGGTCCTCGAGCCGCGGCGTCGATCTGCTCGGCGGTGATGCCCGGACGAACGGCGGCCACCGCGCGCTCCTGGGCGTCCTGCAGCACGGCATAGGCCTCCCGGACCGAGGCGGACGGCTGCACGCCGACGGCATAGGTCCGGGTGCAGTCGGAGTGGTACCCGCTGGGCAACGGGCCGCCGATGTCGATCACCACCACGTCACCGCGCTCGATGACGCGGCCGGACACGTCGTGGTGGGGACTCGCACCGTTGGGGCCTGAGCCCACGATGACGAACGCCGCACCTGTGTGGCCCTCGGCCACGATGGCTGCTGCGATGTCGGCGGCGGCGTCCTCCTCGGTGCGGCCGGGCCGCAGGAACTCCCCCATCCGGGCGTGCACGCGGTCGATCGCCGCCCCGGCGGCCCGCAGCTCGGCGATCTCCGCATCGTCCTTGCGCATCCGCAGCTCACGCAGCACCGGGCCGGCGAGGGTCTGGGCCACGTCGGGGAGCGCGTCGCGGATGCCGAAGACGTGCGCAGCGGGCATCGCGTCGGCCACGGCCATCCGCTGCGGACCGCCGGCGAGGTCGCTGACCAGCAGGTACGGGTCCTCCCCGTCGGTCCAGGTGATGATCTCCACCCCGAGCTCCTCGAGCGGGAGCCCAGCAAGTCCGGGCGCCTCCAGCCGGGGCACGACGAGTGCGGCCGGTGCCCGGTGCCCGGCGGCGGGCAGGACGAGGCACGTGAGACGCTCGTGGGACTCCCCGCCCGCACCCACGAGGTAGCGCAGGTCGGTGCCCGGCGTGACGAGGACCAGGTCGACGTCATGGCCGGCCGCGACCTCCCCGGCACGGCGAAGACGGTCGGCGAGCAGCGCGGTCGGAACGGCCGGTGTCATGGGGACCAGGGTATTCCGGCAAGCTCTGGAACCGTGAACGCCCCGTTGATGCTGCTCGACGCCGCCAGCCTCTACTTCCGGGCCTACTACGGCGTGCCCGAGTCGATGACCGCGCCGGACGGCACACCCGTCAACGCCGTCCGCGGCTTCACCGACATGGTGTCGAGGCTGATCACCGACCGGCGACCCGGCCGCCTCGTCGCGTGCCTGGACCTCGACTGGCGTCCGGCGTTCCGTGTCGACGCGGTGCCGTCCTACAAGGCGCACCGGGTGCCCGGTGAGCCCCACACCGCTCCGGCCGGGATTCCCGAGGAGGTTCCCGACACCCTCGCGCCGCAGGTCCCGCTGATCCTGGAGGTGCTCGCCGCGTCGGGGATCGCCACGGCGGGTGCGCAGGGGTACGAGGCCGACGACGTGATCGGCACCCTTGCCGCCGCCGAGCGGCGCGATCCCGTGCTCGCCGTGAGCGGTGACCGCGACATCATGCAGATCGTGCGCGACCAGCCGGTGCCGGTCCGACTCCTCTACGTCGGGCGTGGGTTGGCGAAGGCCGAGCACCTCGGCCCGGTGGAGGTGGCCGAGAAGTACGGCGTGCCCGTGGGGCGCGCCGGCGAGGCGTACGCGGAGATGGCGATGCTGCGCGGCGACCCCTCCGACGGGCTGCCGGGCGTGCCGGGGATCGGCGCGAAGACCGCGGCCACGCTCGTCGGGCGCTTCGGGTCCTGGGCCGAGCTGCTCGCCGCGATGGACGATCGCGCCGACGACCGCCTCGCCGCGCCGGTCCGGGCGAAGCTGGCCGCTGCGGCTCGGTATCTCGCGGTGGTCGAACCGGTCGTGCGGCTGGCGCAGGACGCCGCCGTGCGGTTCGACCGTGACGACCTCCTCCCGCACACCCCGGCCGACCCCGACCGGCTCGTCGAGCTGGCGGAGCGCTGGGGAATCGGCTCCTCGATCGCGCGACTGGTCACCGCGCTCGCCGACAGTGCGACGTAGCGCGGCGGCGAGCTGGTCGGTCCCGCTCAGGTGCCGACGTAGGCCGCGAGGTGCTCGCCGGTGAGGGTGGAGCGGGCGGCGACGAGGTCGGCGGGCGTGCCTTCGAAGACGATCCGGCCGCCCTCGTGGCCGGCTCCGGGGCCGAGGTCGATGATCCAGTCGGCGTGGGCCATGACCGCCTGGTGGTGCTCGATGACGATGACCGACCTGCCGGAGTCCACGAGCCGGTCGAGCAGGCCGAGCAGCCGCTCGACGTCGGCGAGGTGCAGGCCCGAGGTCGGCTCGTCGAGGATGTAGACCTCGCCCTTCTCCGCCATGTTCGTGGCCAGCTTGAGCCGCTGCCGCTCGCCACCGGACAGCGTCGTGAGCGGCTGGCCGAGGCTGAGGTAGCCGAGCCCGACGTCGGCGAGCCGGTCGAGGATGGTGTGCGCGGCCGGCGTGCGCGCCTCACCGGCGCCGAAGAACTCCGCGGCCTCGGCGACGGGCATCGCGAGCACCTCGCTGATGTCCTTCCCGCCGAACGTGAACTCCAGCACCTCGGCCTGGAACCGCTTCCCCTCGCACACCTCGCAGACGGTGGCCACCCCGGCCATCGTCGCCAGGTCGGTGTAGATGACACCGGCGCCGTTGCAGTTGGCGCAGGCCCCCTCGGAGTTGGCGCTGAACAGCGCCGGCTTCACGCCGTTGGCCTTCGCGAACGCCTTGCGGATCGGGTCGAGCAGCCCGGTGTAGGTCGCCGGGTTGCTGCGCCGCGAGCCCTTGATCGCTGCCTGGTCGACCGACACCACCCCGTCGCGGCCCGAGATCGAGCCGCGGATCAGCGAACTCTTTCCCGAGCCCGCCACCCCGGTGACGACGACCAGCACGCCGAGCGGGATGTCGACGTCGATCCTCCTCAGGTTGTGGGCGCTCGCGCCGCGGACCTCCAGCACACCCGATGAGGTCCGCACCGCCGGCTTCACCGACGCCCGGTCGTCGAGGTGCCGCCCGGTGAGCGTGCCGCTGGTCCGCAGCCCCTCGACCGTGCCCTCGAACACGATCTCGCCGCCCTCGGTGCCGGCGCCCGGGCCGAGGTCGACGACGTGGTCGGCGATCGCGATCGCCTCCGGCTTGTGCTCCACGACCAGCACCGTGTTGCCCTTGTCGCGCAGCCGCCGGAGCAGGTTGTTCATCCGCTGGATGTCGTGGGGGTGCAGCCCGATGGTGGGCTCGTCGAAGACGTAGGTGACGTCGGTGAGCGACGACCCGAGGTGACGGATCATCTTGGTGCGCTGCGCCTCGCCGCCCGACAGCGTCCCCGACGGGCGGTCGAGGCTGAGGTAGCCGAGCCCGATCTCCACGAACGAGTCCAAGGTCTCCCGCAGCGTCGCCAGCAGCGGCGCGACGGAGGGTTCGTCCAGACCCCGCACCCACTCGGCGAGGTCGCTGATCTGCCGCGCGCACGCATCGGCGATGTTGATCCCGTTGATCTTCGACGATCGCGCTGCCTCGCTGAGCCGGGTGCCACCGCACTCAGGACAGGTGGTGAACGTGATCGCCCGCTCCACGAACGCACGGATGTGCGGCTGCAGGGCGTCGACGTCCTTGGACAGGAACGACTTCTGGATCTGCGGGATCAGGCCCGCGTACGTCAGGTTTATCCCTTCGACCTTGATCTTGGTCGGCTCCTTGTGGAGCAGGTCGTCCAGTTCCCTCGTGGTGTACCTGCGGATCGGCTTGCCCGGGTCGAAGTAGCCGCAGCCGCGGAAGATGCGGCCGTACCAGCCGTCCATGCTGTAGCCGGGGATCGTGAGCGCACCCTCGTCGAGCGACCTGCTGTCGTCGTACAGCGCGGACAGGTCGAAGTCGGTGACCGAGCCCCGGCCCTCGCAGCGCGGGCACATGCCGCCGGTGATGGTGAAGCTGCGCCGCTCCTTCACGGTCCTCCCGCCGCGTTCGAGCGTGACCGCACCCGCTCCGCTGATCGAGGCGACGTTGAAGGAGAACGCCTGGGGCGATCCGACGTGGGGCTGCCCGAGCCGGCTGAAGACGATCCGCAGCATGGCGTTGGCGTCGGTGGCGGTGCCGACCGTGGAGCGGGCGTTGGCGCCCATCCGCTCCTGATCGACGATGATCGCGGTCGTCAGCCCTTCGAGTACGTCGACGTCGGGCCGCGCCAGTGTCGGCATGAAGCCCTGTACGAACGAGCTGTAGGTCTCGTTGATCATCCGCTGCGACTCCGCGGCGATCGTGGCGAACACCAGCGAGCTCTTGCCCGAGCCGGAGACGCCGGTGAACACCGTCAGCCTGCGCTTGGGGATCTCGACGCCGACGTCCTTGAGGTTGTTCTCGCGCGCGCCGTGCACGCGGATCAGATCGTGGCTGTCGGCGTGGTGCGACGCAGGCGACTGCGGGTCCGTCCTCGGGGCCATACTCATGGTGTCTCCATCTGTGAGGCGGGCCGCCATCACGGTTTCCGTCGAAGGACCGCGGCACGAGGGCCGACCGTGCAGGTCGGGCCGGCAAGTGCCGGACGGCTCAGCGGAGCTCGTTGATGCGGACGTGGTTGCCCGCGGGATCGCGGAAGGCACAGTCGCGGACCCCGTACGGCTGCTCGGTCGGCTCCTGGACGACGTCGGCGTCGGCGTCCTGCAGCCGCTCGAAGGTGCCGTCGAGGTCCTTGGTGGCCAGGATGACGGTGGCGTAGGTCCCCTTGGCCATCATCTCGGTGATGGTGCGGCGCTCGTCATCGGTGATGCCGGGGTCGGCGGCCGGCGGATGCAGGACGATGGACGTGCCGGGCTGGTCGGGGGGGCCGACAGTGATCCAGCGCATCCCGTCGTATCCGACGTCGTTGCGGACCTCGAAGCCGAGGGTGTCGCGGTAGAAGGCCAGGGAGGCGTCCGGGTCGTTGTGCGGGAGGAAGGTCGCATGAATGGTGATGCTCACGGGGGTGCGCATGGCCGCCACGCTAGGTGCGGCTCCATGACCCGCGCTTCTCGATTCCTGATCGGTCTGGTCACCTGCTTCGCGACGCACGACGGAATCTCTGCGGTCGCGCGAGCTGTCTGGCCCCGATAGGTGCTGGGCGGCACACCGACCAACTCGGTGAAACGGGTGCTGAAGGTGCCCAACGACGAGCAGCCGACCGCGAAACAGACCTCGGTGACGCTGAGGTCGCCACGACGCAGCAGCGCCATCGCGCGCTCGATGCGCCGCGTCATCAGGTAGCCGTAGGGCGACTCGCCGTAGGCGAGCCGGAACTCGCGGCTGAGGTGCCCGGCCGACATGTGCGCGCCGCGGGCGAGCGCCTCGACGTCCAGCGGCTGCGCGTACTCCCGGTCGATCCGGTCGCGGACACGGCGCAGCCGCGCGAGGTCGCGCAGGTGCTGCGCCGCGTCAGGTCTGCTGGTCACCTGCGAGATCGTGCCACGTCGCGCCGAAGGTACCCAGCGCCGCCGGGGATCCCTCGCGGCACGTGGTCACCCGTCGCCGAGCGGGGTTCCCTGGTGGTGCAGCATCCGCCAGGAACCCTGCGAACTGCGCCAGAGCGAACTGCGCCGAGCCCGGCGCCCGTTCCGGTCGGAGACGTAGGTCAGCAAGACCAGATCCTGAGCGAGGACCACACCGTGGAACTCCGTCGCGCTGATGCTGACCTTCCCGTCGGGCACATCTCCTGCCAGTGCCGCCACCGTCTCGGCACGGGTCCACAGTCGTCCCGACGCCCCGATCTCGCGGAACTCGGGATCGAGCAGGTCCTCCACGGCGGCGGCTGATCGGCGTACGTCGAAGGAGAGCAGCGCCAGCTCTCCTTCGGTAGCGAGCCGGACAGCGTCGGTGTCATCCACGACGCCGTCCTGTCCCGCGGTTCGGCGCGATCCGACCGCAGGAGCACCACGGCAGCGCGCAGCCGGGCGAGCCCGCCATCGAGGTGGACGGTGGTGACCTCACGTCAGCGGGCGGCCGACCTCGTAGTTGCCGGAGTCGGTGGTGATGCGTACGGGGACGGGCACCTGCTCGCCGTCGATCGTGGCCTGGCAGTCGAAGGACTTGCCGCTGGTGACCTGGATGGCGTCCCCGCACGTGACGGACGCGACCCCGTCGATGCGGTAGTCGTCGGTCAGGACACGTCGCACGCCGTCCTGCACCGCGGCGGCGTCGAACACGCGGGTGACGAGGAACCCGGGCGTCACGAACCCGAGCACCGCGATCATGGCCACCACCAGCACACCGACACCGCCGAGGATCAACAGCAGCCGTGACGTGCCGGGGCGGGAGTCGGGCGGAACCGGGTAACCGGGACCCCACTGCTGCGCACCCTGCTGACTGCCCCACGGCTGTGCCGGCTGCTGGGCCCACGGCTGTGGCTCCCAACCCTCCGCAGCGGGCGGACCCCACGACTGCTGCTGCTCGCCGGACCACTGCTGGGTGGGCTGGCCGAGGGGCGCCGCCCCGTAGGGCTGCTGACCGTAGGGCGGCTGACCATGGGGCTGCTGACCGTAGGGCGGCTGGCCATGGGGCGGCTGGCCGTAATGCGAGTCCTGGTACTGCTGCCCGCCGTGCTGCGTGTCCCCGTACTGTGCGGGCCCGCCGGCCTGCTGGCCCCATTCCCGCGGGTCGACGGGGCGGGTCTCCTCGCGGTGCTGACCCTGCCCTGCGCCCGGCGGGGGCGGGCCCCAGCCGCCCGGGGGCGGGCCCCACGCCGGCTGTTCGGCCGGCGGATCAGCCGGGTTGCCGTACGGCGGGTTGGGGCTGCTCATGACGGACCTCTCTCATACCTGCGCAGGTCCGGCGATCAAAGCACAGCGCGAGCGCCTCGCGCAGCGGCTTGCGCACCGGCGGGATCACAACCATGCAACGTCGAAACCGCACATTCAGACGGTGCCGGCCGCCACGAGACCGCGCCGGACCGCGGTGACGGCCTGCGCCGCCGCCCGGCCGACGGCGCTGCCGCGCCCGGCGACGCCGGCGATCTGGTCGAGCAGGTCGACCACCTGGCGGCACCATCGCACGAAGTCGCCTGCCGAGAGCTCGCTGCCGTTCTGCTCCGCCGCGGTGAGCACCGCGGACAGGGACTCCCCGCGCGCCCACCGGTGCATCGGCCAGGCGAACCCGAGGTCCGGCTCCCGGGTGCGGTCGACGCGGTGGCGCCGCTCGTCGGCCTCCAGCTCCGCCCAGATGCGGACCGTCGTGGCCAACGCGTCGGACACCGGCCCGGTGGGGACCCGTGGCACCGGCCCGTTGTCCCGCCGCGACTCGTACACCAGCGACGACACCACCGATGCCAGATCCGCCGGCTCCAGCCCGTCCCACACGTCGTGACGCAGGCACTCGGCCGTCAGGAGGTCGGACTCCCCCCACAACCGGGCCAGCCGTCGACCGTCCTCGGTGACCACCTCACCCCGCTCACCCACTCCGACCGAGGTGTCATCGCTGTCCGGGCCCGCAAGCGGCCCTTCGGTGCTGATGCTCGGGCCCGCAAGCGGCCCTTCGGTGCTGATGCTCGGGCCCGCAAGCGGCCCTTCGGCGAGGTAGCCCCGCTCCCGCAACAACTCCCGGATCCGGTCGAACGCCCGGGCCAGGGAGTGCGTGGTCGCACGGACCTTCTGGCGCAGCTGCTCGGTCTCCCGTTCCAGCCGCGCGTGCCGCTCGGCCCATCTGGCGTGGGCCTCCCGGTCGTCGCAGCCGTGGCAGGGATGGGCGCGCAGGGCCCGGCGCAGGCTGGCGAGCTCGGGATCGTCGACGGCGCCACCGCGACCGCGGCGGCGCGGCAGGCTGGGCGCCCGGATGCCGGTGTCGATCAGGCCGGACGCGAGATCGCGCCGCACCCGCGGCACCCGATGGTCCACCCGCTTGGGCAGCCGCATCCGGCCCAGCGCCTCTACGGGCGTCGGGAAGTCGGACGTACTGAGCCGCCCGGCCCACTTGTCCTCGCTGAGCACGAGCGGGCGTGGGTCACCCGTGGGGTCGATCCCCGGGTCGAGCACGACCGCCAGTCCGGCACGCCGTCCTGCCGGCACCGCGATGACGTCACCGGGCCGCAGGATGCGCAACGACTCGGCCGCGGCCGCACGCTGGTCGTCGGATCCCAGGCGGGACAGGGACTTCTCCCGGTCGCCCACCTGGCGGCGCAGCGCCGCGTACTCGGCGAAGTCGCCGAGGTGGCACCGCATGGATGTCGCGTAGCCGTCGAGCGCGTCGAGGTTGCGCTCGATCCGGCGGGCGAGCCCGACCACCGAGCGGTCGGCCTGGAACTGGCCGAGCGACTGCTCCAGCAGATCGCGCGCCGCGTCGGTCCCCAACCGTCCGACGAGGTTGACGGCCATGTTGTAGCCGGGCCGGAACGAGCTGCGCAGCGGGTACGTACGCGTCGAGGCGAGGCCCGCGACCTGAACGGGGTCGATGCCGGGCTGCCAGACGACGACCGCGTGCCCCTCGACGTCGATGCCGCGACGCCCGGCGCGTCCCGTCAGCTGCGTGTACTCGCCGGGCGTCAGCTCCGCGTGGGACTCGCCGTTGTACTTGACCAGCCGCTCCAGCACGACCGTGCGCGCGGGCATGTTGATGCCCAGCGCGAGCGTCTCGGTGGCGAACACCGCCCGCACCAGCCCACGGACGAACAGCTCCTCCACAGTCTCCTTGAACGCGGGCAGCATCCCGGCGTGGTGGGCGGCGATGCCTCGTTCCAGGGCGTCGCGCCACTCCCAGTAGCCGAGCACCTCGAGATCGCCCTGCGGTAGGTCGCCGGTGTGCTTCTCCACGACCCGGCGGATCTCGGCGATCTCGTCCTGGCCGTTGAGCCGCAGGCCCGAGCGTACGCACTGCCCGACGGCGGCGTCGCAGCCGGCGCGGCTGAACACGAACGTGATGGCGGGGAGCAGACCGTCCCGGTCGAGGCGGTCGATCACCGTCGTGCGGGACGGCGGCCGGAAGCGCGTGGCGGACCGGCCGTTCCCCTTCGGACCGCGGCCGCGACCCCGGTCCCACACCGCGCTCTGGCGCTCCAGGTCCGTGGTGTACCGCACGAGGTCCGGGTCGACCTGCAGCTCGCCGTTCTCGTCCTCGCCGCCGAACAGGTCGATGAGGCGGTTGCCCACCGCCATGTGCTGCCACAACGGCACCGGCCGGTGCTCGTCGACGACGACCGTGGTGTCCCCGCGGACCGTCACCAGCCAGTCACCGAACTCCTCGGCATTGCTCACGGTGGCCGACAGGCTCACGAGCGCGACGTGCTCGGGGAGCTGGAGGATGACCTCCTCCCACACCGCGCCCCGGAACCGGTCGGCGAGGTAGTGCACCTCGTCCATCACCACGAACCCGAGGTGCTCGAGCTGGCGCGACCGTCGGCCGACACCCGGGTCCGCGAGCGACCCCTCGGCGTAGATCATGTTTCGGAGCACCTCGGTGGTCATCACGACCACCTGTGCGTCCCCGTTGACCGAGGTGTCACCGGTGAGCAGGCCCACCGCATCGGCTCCGTGGCGGGCGACGAGGTCGGCGTACTTCTGGTTCGACAGGGCCTTGATCGGCGTCGTGTAGAAGCACTTCCGTCCCTGCGCGATCGCCAGGTGCACCGCGAACTCGCCCACCACGGTCTTGCCGGCGCCGGTCGGGGCGCACACGAGAACCCCGTGACCGTCCTCGAGGGCCGCGCACGCGGTCTGCTGGAACCCGTCGAGCTCGAAGGGAAGGCTCGCCGCGAACTCGGTCAGACGGGGACGTGCGGCGCGGCTCCGGGCGGCGGCGTAGGCCTCCGCGGGAGCCGGCATGTTGCTGGCCACCTCCCCAGGCTTCCACACCGCGGCACGGATGACCCGTCGTGCCCCGCCGGGCGCCCGGCGGGGTCGATCCCGTCCGGTGCTCAGGTGACGTCGTCGAGGTGGCGCACCGGCTCGGACCTGGCCGGGCCCCGGGTGGTGTCGGCCGGGCCGGGCACGGTGTCGACCGGGGACGGGGTGGTGTCCAGCGGTGACGGGGTGGTGTCGATCGGGGACGGGGCGTCGGGATCCCAGTCGTCCCAGCCCTCCGCGGCGCGCCTGCGGGCCTTGCGCCGGTCGCCGACCCGAGCGATCTGGATCGCGATCTCGAACAGGAACACCAGCGCCAGCGCCAGCGCCAGCATGGAGATCGGGTCCTGACCGGGCGTGGCGATCGCGGCGAACACGAACAACCCGAAGACCAGCCCGCGCCGCCACTCCTTGAGCTGCGCGTAACTGATCACCCCGGCGAGGTTCAGCATGACCACCAGCAACGGGATCTCGAAGCTCACGCCGAAGATCAGCAACAGGGCGATCAGGAAACCGAAGTAGTACTCGCCGGTCAGCGCCGTGGTCTGGACCTCGTCACCGATCGTCAGGAGGAAGAACAGTCCCTGGCTGACGACGAAGTAGGCCAGCACCGCTCCGACGGCGAAGAGCACCGACGCGGCCGAGACGAAGCTCAGCGCGTAGCGCCGTTCCTTGGCGTAGAGGCCGGGGGTGATGAAGCCCCACAGTTGGTACAGCCAGACCGGACACGCCAGTACGACCCCGGCGGTGACGGCCACCTTCAACCTCAGGTTGAACTGGTCGAACGGGCCCGTCGCCAGCAGGGTGCAGGAGTTGTCGACGGTGAACTGACCGCGCGAGCCCGCCGGGATCGCACAGTAGGGCTCCTTGAGGAGGACACCCAGACTGGACCCGCCGAAGAACCCCACCTCGTACCAGACGAATCCGACGATCGTGGTGACGGCGATGGCGACCAGCGCGATCGTCAAGCGGCTGCGCAGCTCGTACAGGTGCTCGACGAGCGACATGGTGCCGTCAGGGCTCTTCGGCGCCTTGCTGCCCCGACGAGGTGAGAACTTGGCCACCGCGGGGTCTGCTACTGCGCGGTGCTGCCGGAACCCGGCTGAGCCGCCTGCGCGGGCTGCGGCGGGCTCTCCGGAGCGGCAGCCACCGGAGCGGCAGCCACCGGAGCGGCAGGCGGCGGGAGCGCGACGGGCGGTGCCGGAGCGGCCGGAGCGGGGTCGGCGGCCTTGGCGTCGGCCTTGTCCCCGTCGTTCTTCATGCCCTTCATCTCGCCCTTGAACACGCGGGCGGACTGTCCGATGGACCGCGCCATGTCGGGCAGGCGCTTGGCTCCGAAGAACAGCACCAGGAGCCCGAGGAGGATCACGATTTCCCAGCCGCCGAGGTTCGGCATGGCTTCGTCCTTCCGCCGTGGTCGATTTGCCGCAGTCTACGCCGCTCTACCGGACCAACCCGGCTGTGACCGGGGTGCGGCGACGTCGTCCTGTTCGTCTTCGTCTCCCGGACCCCGGGGGTTCGTCCGATCCGGAGAGTTCAGCACAGCTCGCAGAGCCAGCATCCCCCGTGCGGTGTCGGCACGCAGCCCGGCGGCGGCCCGCGTGAACCGGCGGAGGGGAACCAGCACCGCGAGCACGAGTCCGGCCAGTATCAGCAGGCCGACCCCGGCGACGATCGCCGCCGTCCAGTCGAGCATCACGAACCCGCTTTCCCGCCGGCCACGGCCAGCGCCTCCTGCGCCCGGCGACCGACGGCGTCGGCCAGCTCGAGCGGTTCCAGCACCCGCGCTCCCCCGCCGAGGCCCAGCACCAGCCGGATCAGCCAGGCAGGGTCGGCGTAGCGCAGCCGCACACGGACGGCGTCCCCCTCACCGGGATGCGACACCACCTCGTCGACCGGGTAGTACTCCGCCACCCACCGCGCGTCGCGCCCCAACAGCAGCACCGCGGACCGGTGGTCGGCGCTGGGCCGGAAGAACCCTCCCGAGATGTCGGTGGGCTCGGCGTCGGGCGGGGGCGCCGCGGGCTCGTCGAGGATCTCGACATCCTCCACACGGTCGAGCCGGAACAGCCGCACGGAGCCCGCACGGCGGCACCACGCCTCCAGGTACCCGCGGCCGTCGACGATCAGCAGCCGCATCGGGTCGATGGTGCGCTGCGAGAAGGCGTCGCGTCCCGCCGTGTAGTAGCGGATGCGCAACGCCCGGCCGGCGCCGATCGCCTCCCGGACAGCGGCTGTCGCGGTCGCCTCCTCCCGGGGCAGGTCCACCGCCATCGCGGACGGCCCGGCGTCGCCGCCGGCCCCCGCGGTGTTGGGCGGGGCGCGCCCGGCCCCCCCGGGGTGGGCGCCCCCCGGGCCCGCGGCGCGGGGGGGGCGGGGCCCCCGCCGCCCCCGCGCCGCGGCC
>JAJAZD010000246.1 GCA_026785945.1 Pseudonocardia sp.
ACCACCCCCCCCCCCCCCTGTCCCCCAACCCCACAAACCCCCCCCCCCCCGCCCATTATGTGGGTTACCAAAACCCCGGACGCCACGAACGGGCGGCGGGGGATCCTGGGGATCGCGCGTTCCGGCGTGAGCCCGCCCAGGCGTTTCGCCAGCGCGCCGGCGGGGCCTCGCGCCAGGGCGTTGAGGGCGTCCACCGCCGGGGCGGGGAGCCTTCCGACCAGGCCCATCCAGCGAGGCAGGGCACCCATCGAGTAGTGCGACGCCGGGCGCACCTTCCCGGCCCAGCGCTGAGCCAGGAACTCGGTCTTGTACGCAGCCATGTCGACGCCCACGGGGCAGTCGCGCTTGCAGCCCTTGCACGACAGGCACAGGTCGAGGGCTTCGGCGACCTCCGGGGACTGCCAACCCCCCGTGATGACCTCACCGGACGCCATCTCGAACAGCAGCCGCGCGCGGCCCCGCGTCGAGTGCATCTCCTCGCCCGTGGCGCGGTAGCTCGGGCACATCACGCCGCCGTGCGCGGTGACGCACGCACCCACCCCGAGGCATCGGCGCGTGGCGCGGGTGAACGAGCCGCGGTCGTGGGCGAAGGCGAGCACTGGCTCGTCCCGGATCGTCGGCATCCCCACGAAGACCCGCAGGTCCTCGTCCAGCTTCGCGGGGCGGACGACGCGGTCGGGGTTCATGCGGTCGTCAGGATCCCAGATCCCCTTGAACTCCTCGAACGCGGCGATGATCTCCGGCGGGTACATCCTGGGCAGCAGCTCGGCTCGGGCGGCGCCGTCGCCGTGCTCCCCCGAGAGCGACCCGCCGTGCGCGACGGCGAGGTCGGCGGCGTCCTCGGTGAAGCTGCGGAAGTTCGCGATGCCGGGCCGCGTGAGCAGGTCGAAGTCGATCCGGATGTGCAGGCAGCCGTCGCCGAAGTGGCCGTAGTAGGCCCCGGTGCGCCCGTGTGCGCAGAGCAAAGCGTCGAACTCCCGAAGGTAGGAGCCGAAGCGCTCGGGCGGGACGGCGGCGTCCTCCCAGCCCGGCCACGCCTCGCCGCCGTCGGGCGAGCGAGTGACGGTGCCTGCGCCGTCCTCGCGGATCCGCCACAGCGCCTTCTGGGCCGCCGGGTCGCCCACGACCAGGCTCGTCGGGCCGTACGGCTTCATCGCCGTGACGACGGCGTGCGCGGCGGCCTCCGCCTCCGCGCGCGTGGCCCCGCCCGTCTCGACGTAGAGCCAGCCACCGCCCGGAGGAAGCGCCCGCGACGCCGTCTCGACCGGGTTCGCCGAGCGCAGCGCCGCGACCAGCCCCGCGTCCATGCCCTCGATCGTCAGTGGCCGCAGCTCGCGCACGACCATCACGTGGTCGGCGGCGAGGTAGGCGTCGGGAAAGCCGAGCACCGCCAGCGCGCGGGCCGGTGGCGACTCCACCAGCCGGACCGTCGCGCCCAGCACCGTTGCGCACGTGCCCTCGGTGCCCACCAGCGCGCGGGCCAGGTCGAACCCGTTCTCGGGCAGCAACTGGTCGAGGTTGTAGCCCGACACCCGCCGCGTCAGGTCGGGGAACGACGCGCGGACGTCACCGGCGATCCGCTCGCCCAGCGCCCGCAGCGCCGCCGGAACGCGGCCGTTCACCGGTGTCCCTCGTCCCAGGGAGAGCCGCTCGCCGCGGTAGGTGAGCACGTCGAGACCGACGACGTTGTCGACGGTCTTTCCCCACGCCACCGAATGCGCACCGCACGCGTTGTTGCCGATCATCCCGCCGAGGGTGCAGCGGTTGTGCGTGGAGGGGTCCGGCCCGAACGTCAGGCCGTGCGGGCGGGCCGCGTCGCGGAGCGTGTCGAGCACCAGCCCGGGCCGGACGTACGCGGTGCGGGCCGCCGGATCCAGCGACACGACCTGGTTCAGGTGCGTGGTGAGGTCGAGCACCACCGCGGTGTTGACGGCCTGCCCGGCGATCGACGTGCCTGCGCCGCGGGGCAGGACGGGCACGCCGTGGGTGCGGCACACCGCGACGGCGGCCTCGACGTCGTCCGTGTCGACGGGCGTCACGACGCCGATCGGGACGCGCCGGTAGTTCGAGGCGTCCGCGGAGTACATCGCGCGGGTACCGGCGTCGAACCGGACCCGGCCCCGCACAGCCCGGCCGAGGTCCGCGGCCAGGTCCCGCACGGCTACCGGCCTCCGAACCCGCGCACCACGGCCTCCGCCGGTCCGTACATCGCGCGGACGGTCTTGCCGTCGTGGAACTCCCCGATGGCGGTCATGTCCCACGCCGGGCCGTTCCTGCGCAGGACGCTCATGATCACGCCGGTCCGCGCCTGCGAGTCGGTGAGGTCGAACCGGACGAGCTCGGCGCCCGTGTCCAGATCGATCAGCCGGCAGTACGCACGTGCCACCTCGGTGAACTTCTGGCCCCGGAAGGAGTTGACGACGAACACGATCGCGGCGACGTCTGCCCCGAGCGCCCGCAGGTCGACGGTGATCGTCTCGTCGTCTCCGTCGCCCTGGCCGGTGAGGTTGTCACCGGAGTGCTCCAGCGCTCCCCCGCACGCGCTCTTGCCCATGAACCAGACGGCGTCGATCTTCGAGCCGCGGCCGTCGACGGTGATCGCCGACGCGTCGAGGTCGATGTCGCGGCTGCCCGCGGCCGGGTCCCAGCCCAGCCCCATCGCGACCCGACGCAACGCGGGGGCACCGGTCTTGGTCAACGAGACGGTCTCGCGCTTGCGCAGCGACACCTGTCCCTTGTCGAGGTTGACCGTCCCGGTCGCCGGCGCCGCAGCGGGTGTCGCAGCGGGTGTCGGCGCCGGCTCATCGTCGTCGACGGTGATGCCGTAGTCCGCGGCGATGCCGGCCAGGCCGTTCGCGTAGCCCTGCCCCACCGCCCGGACCTTCCATCCCTCGCCCCGCCGGTAGATCTCGACGCACAGCAGGGCCGTCTCGGCGCCGAGGCCACCGGGTTCGAACGTCGCGACGGCCTGCCCGGACACGGCGACGTCCATCCGCAGGCCGCCGAGCTGCCCGAACGTCGCCGGGCCTCGCCCGTCGAGGCTGGCGGTGACGACGACCGTCGCGATCTCACCGTCCACCGCGGTCGGGTCGACGTCGACACCGTCGGGCCGGTAGCGCACGCCGGGCGCCTCGGGCTGGTTGTAGAAGACGAAGTCGGTGTCCGCCCGGACCTTCCCGGACGCCGCCACCAGTAGGGCGGAGATGTCGACGGGTGAGCTCGCCTGCACGCGCACCGCGACCGGACCGGACGGGAGGGGCGCGTTGGCGCCCTTGGGAAGGGTCTGCACGGCAACGATCCTGCCAGATTCCGACCGGGTCAGGCCGCGGCGACGGGCTCGCGCGCCGGGGTCGCGGGGACGGACGGTCGGCGCGCCGCGGCCAGCAGAGCGAACCCGAGTGCGTAGCCGACCATCGCGACCACGCCCACCGGCGAGAAGATGTGGCCGATGTAGAACGGGTAGGCGGCCGCGAGTGCCACCAGCGCGCCGGCGGCGGCCGGCATCCCGTCGCGGCGGATCAGGACCATCCCGGCGAGCGCGGTCCCGACGGCCAGGCAGATCACACCGGCCTGTCCGAGCTGGCCGCCCAGCCCGAACAGCGCACCCACCCCCGTGCCCGGGCCCTGCACGTCGGTGACGAGGCCCGCGCCGATCCCGGCCAGGACGTCGAGGCCGGTGTACAGGCAGGCGTAGAGGTAGGCCGCGATCCGCGCACCCCAGGCCAACACGCCGCGCTCTCCGCGCAGCAGCCACCACAGCGCGACCGCCAGCAGCGGGAACAGCGGGATCAGCGGAACGTGCAGCTGCCACCATGCGGGCGCGGTGGTGGCGTCGAGGAACAGCGGGTGGGTGAGCCCGAAGCCGGCCAGTACGAGCCCCGGCAGCGCGACCCCGATCACCCCGATCCAGCGCGTCATGGCGCCACCCTGGCAGCCTGTGCCCCATGACGCGATACGAGTACAGGGTGTTGCAGCTGCGGGAGAGCCTGATCGGAGGGAAGCTCTCGGACGACAAGCTGGAGAAGGTCCTCAACGACGAGGCGCGCGACGGTTGGCAGCTCAAGGCCATCACCAGCGCGGAGGTGAAGGGGCGTGTCGGTCCCGGCGGGGTGGACGGGCTGCTGGTCACCTTCGAGCGTCCGGTCGCGCACTAGGCTCCTTCGGTGCCGCAATCCGTCTCCGAGCTGTTCGATCCTTCGGCGTGGCGGGAGGTCGAGGGTTTCGAGTTCTCCGACGTCACCTACCACCGGGCCGTCGACACCGGCGTCGTCCGGATCGCCTTCGACCGGCCGGAGGTACGCAACGCGTTCCGTCCCGGCACGGTCGACGAACTCTACCGGGCGCTCGACCACGCTCGGCAGACCCCCGACGTCGGATGCGTGCTGCTCACCGGCAACGGCCCCTCGCCCCGCGACGGTGGGTGGGCCTTCTGCTCCGGCGGCGACCAGCGCGTCCGGGGTCGTAGCGGCTACCAGTACGCGTCCGGGGACACCGCCGACACGGTGGACCCGGCGCGGGCGGGGCGGTTGCACATTCTGGAGTGCCAGCGACTGATCCGGTTCATGCCCAAGGTGGTGATCGCGGTCGTCCCGGGCTGGGCGGCCGGTGGCGGTCACTCGCTGCACGTCACCGCCGACCTGACCCTGGCCAGCGAGGAGCACGCGCGGTTCAAGCAGACCGACGCCGACGTGGGCAGCTTCGACGGCGGCTACGGGTCGGCCTACCTCGCCAAGCAGGTGGGCCAGAAGTTCGCCCGCGAGATCTTCTTCCTGGGCCGGGAGTACTCCGCCGCCGACGCGCACCGGATGGGCATGGTGAATGCCGTCGTGCCGCACGCCTCGCTGGAGACCGTCGCGCTGGAGTGGGCGAGGGAGATCAACGGCAAGTCGCCGACCTCGCAGCGGATGCTCAAGTACGCGTTCAACCTGACCGACGACGGGCTGGTCGGCCAGCAGTTGTTCGCGGGCGAGGCCACGAGGCTGGCCTACATGACCGACGAGGCGGTCGAGGGCCGCGACGCGTTCCTGCAGAAGCGGGAGCCCGACTGGGCTGCCTATCCGTGGCACTACTGACCCGGCCCGATGTCGGTCATCGGACGGTCGCGGTGATGCGTCGCATCCCGGTGGACGGGTCGCCCGAGCGCGTCGTCGAGTTGACCACCGCGCTCGACGCGGCGCTGCGCGGCGGGCCCGCCGTGTTCCCGCTCGGCCGCGGCACGACGGTCTCGGTCACCACCGAACCCGGCCCGGGGGCCGCGGTGGTCCTCGCGACGTCGGGCTCCACCAGCGAACCGAAGCTCGTGGTGCTCTCCGCGGCGGCGCTGCGGGCCTCGGCGGACGCCGCCGCGGCCCGGCTCGGCGGACCCGCCCGCTGGCTGCTGGCACTGCCGGCGGAGCACGTGGCGGGGGTGCAGGTGATCGTGCGGGCCCGGCACGCGGGCGGGACACCGGTCGTGCAGGACGTGCGCGGCGGATTCCGGCCCGACGACTTCGCGCTGGCCACGGCCCGGCTGGGGCCCGGCAGGCGCTGCACCAGCCTCGTTCCCACCCAGCTACGCCGCATCGTCGAGGCGGGTGGCGCCGCCCTCGACGCGCTGACGACCTTCGACGCCGTCCTCGTCGGCGGTGCGGCCCTGGAGCCCGCGATGCGTATCGGTGCGCAGAGCAAAGGAGTGCGGGTCGTCACCACCTACGGCATGACCGAGACCGCTGGGGGCTGCGTCTACGACGGGCGGCCGCTCGACGGGGTCACCGCGGACCTCGACGAGGAGGGCCGCATCCTGCTCGGCGGCCCCACGCTCGCCGACGGCTACCTCGGGCGGCCCGACGAGACCGCGGCCGCCTTCGAGGGCGGGCGCTTCCGCACCGGCGACCTCGGATCGTGGGCGCAGGGCCACCTGCACGTCCTCGGCCGGGCCGACGACGTGATCATCACCGGCGGGGAGAACGTGTCCCCTGCCGCCGTCGAACGGGTGCTCGGCGCGCAGCCGGGAGTACGTGCGGCGTGCGTGGTCGGGCTCCCCGACGTCGAGTGGGGCCAGCTCGTGGCCGCCGCCGTCGTCCTCGATCCCGGGCCCGGGCCGGCGAAGGAGCAGGACTGGATCCGGCTACGCACCTCCGTGCGGGACGAGTTGGGGCGCGCCGCGGTACCCCGCCGGTTCCGGGCGGTCGCCGAGATCCCGCTGCGCGGTGTCGGCAAACCGGACCGCGCCGCGGTCGCCCGGCTGATGTCCGCTGAACCCGCGCAAGGGTGAACGGTCAAGTGCATCCCATCCGCCCGCCGGTACGGCCGCCGACGCCGTCGCCGGATAACCTGCGTCCCGTGGCCACCCCGGCGCAGTGGATCGAGGGCGCCCGCCCGCGCACGCTGCCGACGGCGATCTCACCCGTGCTGGTCGGCACCGGCGCCGCTCTCAGCGTCGGTGTGGTCGCGCCGGGCGCGGCGCTGCTGGCGCTGGTCGTCGCGATCGCGCTGGTCGTGGGCGTCAACTTCGCCAACGACTACTCCGACGGCATCCGCGGCACCGACGACGAGCGCGTCGGCCCGATGCGGCTCGTCGGGTCGAGAGCGGCCGCGCCGTCCACGGTGCGCGCCGCGGCGCTCGCCTGCTTCTCGGTGGCGGCGCTCGCCGGCCTCACGCTGGCGTCCCTGAGCCGGCAGTGGTGGCTGATCGGCATCGGCGCGGTCTGCATCGCCGGGGCCTGGTTCTACACCGGTGGCAGGCGGCCCTACGGCTACGCGGGCCTGGGCGAGGTCGCGGTGTTCGCGTTCTTCGGGCCCGTCGCCGTCCTCGGCACGGTCCTGACGCAGAGCGGGCCGCCCGGAGCGCTACCGGTCGTCTCGGCCGTGGGGGTCGGCATGCTGGCGTGCGCCGTGCTCGTGGCCAACAACCTGCGCGACATCCCGACCGACGCCGTCGCGGGCAAGCGCACCCTCGCCGTACTGCTCGGCGACACCGACACCCGCCGCCTCTACGCCGTGCTGGTGGCGGTGCCGTTCCTGCTCTCCACACTTGCGGGCGTGCGCAGCTGGCCACTGCTGCTGGCCCTGGTGGCCGTGCCCCTGGCGGTGGTCCCGGCCCGCCGGGTGCTCGGCGGAGCCGACGGCCGGGCACTCGTCCGCGTACTCGGCCAGACGGGGCTACTGCTGCTCGCCTGGTCGATCCTGACCGCCGTCGGGCTCGCCCTGAGCGCGGTCTCCTGACTCCTCGTCCGGCACCGCCTCGCCGCGCAACCCGGCCCGCAGGGCGTCGCGCTCCACGGACCGCCGCGCCGTCGCCTGCCTCAGCGCGGTGTCGAGCCGGGTCCGCAGACCTCGGAACAGCACCATCGACAGCGGCAGCGCGACGATCAGCCCGACCAGCACGGCCACCGCGAGCGGCACACCCGCCACCACCAGCAGCCCGGCGACGACCGCGACGACTCCGATACGCGCGAGGGCGTAGAGCGCGATCGCGGCAATCATGCAGCAAGTCTACGGCCGGGCGTCGCGACCTGCCGCTCGCCGATCCGGTGGTGTCCGGTTCGTCCTTGAAGGGCTCTTTACCTCCGCCCAACCGTTCGAATACCCGAGGCCCGGACTGTCACGATGGGCGCCGTGACCACCCCGACCGACAACGGCAACGAACGACTGCTCACCCCGGGCGAGGTGGCCGCGCTGTTCCGCGTCGACCCCAAGACCGTCACGCGCTGGGCCTCCGCGGGCCGAATCGGCTCCATCCGCACCCCCGGTGGCCACCGCCGGTTCCGTGAGTCCGAGGTCCGCGGCTTGCTCGCCGACCTCACGAGCGAGGCCACGGTGCCGGCCACCCGGGGCTGACCCACGACGAAAGCGGCCCCGCACGCGGACTTCACCCCCTCGTCGCCCGCGCTCCGCTAACCTCGGCGGTGGAGGTGATGTACCGATGCTGTTCCTCATCGCGCTCGTCGGCGCTGCGGTCATCGCACTGGTGCTGTGGAAGGCGATGAACGCCGCCCGTGGCGAGATCCCCGAGGCCCAGGGCCGGCCCGTTCCCCCGCCGAGCCGGCCCCGCGTCAGCGGACCGGATGACGATCCAGACTTCCTCCGCCAGCTCGACGAGCGGGCCCGGCGGCAGGACGAACCGCCCTCCGCCTGAGTTCCGGACCCGCCCGTCAGGCGGTCGGCGTGGCCTCGAAGGCGTCGGCCACGGCCGCCGCCAGTTCAAGCAGTGCGAGGCGGGTCCCCGGCTCCAGGCGGTCCAGATCCACCTCGGCGCCCTCCTCCAGGTGAGCGTCGAACGGGATACGGATCACCGATCGGCACCGGGCGGCGAAGTGCTCGGCCACCCGGTCCAGGTCCACGCCCCCGGCCGAGCGGTGCACACAGTTGATCACTACCACGGAGCTGGCCACCAGGTCGCCGTGCCCGTGGGCGTCGAGCCAGTCCATCGTGGCCGACGCACTGCGCGCCCCGTCGATCGAGCCGGACGACACGATGATCAGCTGATCGGCCACACCGAGGACGCCGTACATGGCCGAATGCATCAGGCCGGTGCCGCAGTCGGTGAGGACGATGTTGTAGAAGTGCTCGAGCAGGGTCACCGTGCGCCGGTAGTCGTCCTCGCTGAACGCCACCGACACCGCGGGGTCCTGCTCACTGGCCAGCACCTCCAGCCGTGAGGGTCCCTGCGAGGTGTAGGCCCGCACGTCGGTGTAGCGGCGTACTCGCTGCGCGTCGCGCAGGAGGTGACGCACGGTGGCGCTGGTCTCCAGGGGGATCTTCTGGCTCAGCGTGCCCCGGTCGGGGTTGGCGTCCACGGCCACCACCCGGTCGCCTCGCAGCGACGCGAACGTCGCGCCCAGGGTCGCCGTCATCGTGGTCTTCCCGACACCGCCCTTGAGGCTCAGCATCGCGATCTTGTGGCACCCGAGGAGCGGCTGGTTGACCCGCGTGGTCAGCTCCCGGCGGTGGATGTCGGCAGGGCTCTCACCGGGATTGACCAGCCGCCCGGACAGCACGTAGAGCAGGCGCCGCCAGCCGGACTGGGGCGGGCGCCTCGTCGGAACCAGCAGGCGAGCCGACGACAGGTCGGCGGTGGACTGGTCCGTACCGCTGCGGGCCTGCTGGGCCTGCTGGGCCGCGAACGCACCGGGATCCGTCCACCGCGCCGGGTTGCGCAGGCCCGGGTCGGACACGGACCGATGGGCAGCCGGCCGGGCGGTGGTCCGGCGGTCAGCGGTCCGGCGGTCAGCGGTCTGGCGGTCAGCGGCCTGACCCGCCCACCGGGGAGACGTCTGGTCGGCAGGGCCGGCCGCTCGACCGTCGGGGGACCCGGCCGCGGGACCGCCGCGACCGGGATCTCCACGGTCGGGAGCCGGGTGTTCGGGAGCAAGAGCGGTCGGGACGGATTGCAGCGGGGGCACCTGCACCGACCCTGATGGCGGGGTCAGCTCGGTATCGAAGGGCGGGGTCGACGGCGAGTGCGTGGGTTCGGCCATCGGGCTGGGCTCCAGGTCGGGCTCGGGGCGAAGTGTGGGCGGCCCGATCGGCCGGACGTAGGGCCGGGCCTTTCGCGCGGGGGCCGCGCCCCAACGCTCGCGCACGTAACGCCCCACCGAGCCGTCCGGGTAGTCCCGGTCATCGTCGGATTCACGCTCCGTCATGAATCCATCCCACCGAACCCGTGTACCTGACCCTCGACCCGCTCACGGACTCCGACGGTAGTCGCGCGACTGCTCCCGGTCGAGGCGTGGCCGGGTTCTTCTCGCCCGTGGAGGTAGTTCGTGCCGTACGGCGTGTCGAGCGGCTGCGGCCCGGGTCACCCGAGCCCTGCATAGGAGTGCAGGCCCGCGATCACCATGTTGATGAAGAACAGGTTGAAGATGATCATCGAGAACCCGGCGACGTTGATCCACGCTGCGCTGCCGGTACGCCAGCCCGCCGTGGCCCGCGCATGCAGGTAGGCCGCATAGATGACCCATGCGACGAAGGCGACGGTCTCCTTGGGGTCCCAGCCCCAGAACCGGCCCCAGGCGGCCTCGGCCCAGATCGCGCCGGTGATGACGCCGAACGTGTAGAGCGGGAACGCGATGATCGTGGTGCGGTAGGCGAGCCGGTCCAGCACGTCGGCACCCGGCAGCCGCTGCGCCAGCGAGGCAAACCGGCCCGAGCGGCGCAGGAGGAACAACAGGCTCGCCGTGCCGGGTACGAGCAGGAGACCTGACGACAGGCTGATCGTCGTGACGTGCACGACGAGCCAGTAGGACCGCAGAGCGGGCACCACCGGCGCGGCCTGCGCGTAGAGCACCGTGCCGCCGAGGAACAGCAGGATCACCACGGGAAGCAGCACGAAGAGCCCGACCGGGCGCATCGCGGGCGACCGGCGCAGCACCACCAGCCAGGTCACCACCGCCGTCAGGCAGATCATCGACGTGAACTCGTACATGTTGCCCAGCGGCCAGCGCTCGGCGGACACACCGCGCAGGACGATCGACACGATGTGCAGGCCCACGCCCAGCACGATGAGCGCCACGGCCATCCGGCCGAACCGGTCGGCCCGCACCCGCGGGGCGGTGGCCGGGCGCGCCGGAGGCAGGGGCGCAGGGGCAGGAGGCTCAGGGGTAGGCGGACCGCCCGCGCCGACCAACAGGGCGTTCTCCGAGCGCTCCCGGGCGAACTCCAGGCCGTGCAGGATCATCGCCAGCACGTACACGCCGACGGCGGCCATGAAGAGGCGATCGCTGTACAGGGCGAATTCGGTGAGCATCAGGCGTCCTTCTCCGGTGTCTGCAACAGGTCCGCCCGCAGGCGGTCGAACTCCTCGCCGTAACCCGCGCGGTCGGTGCGCGCCAGACCGCCGATCTCCACGGCGGTACCCCCGCCGTCGACAGAGGTGAGGCGGGCCCAGAACCGGCGGCGCCGGATCGACAGCGACAGACCCAGACCGGCCAGCATCAGCACGGCGAACACCAGAACGGCGTTCTGCCCGGGATCGTGGCTCACCTGGATCGAGACCCACTCACGCACGCCGTCGAAGCGCACGACCGTACCGTCGTCGAGCGTGGTGGCCTGGCCCGGCAGCAGGTTCGCCCGCGCCACTCGCACGAGCTCCCCCGAGTCGACCTTGGCCCGGTCGACCTGGAAGATCGACTGGCCCCGCCCGTCGTCGAGACCGAGATCGCCGCGCAGCACGTCGATCGCCACCTCGGGGTCGCGCAACGCAGGGAACACCGAGGTCACGAGGTCACCGCCGGACGTGGTGGGCGCGAGCAGCCCGGTGACGGCGAGTTGGGTGGTGCGGCGCTGCTCGTCGTCGGTGACACCCGGGCGCTCGAACTTGGTCGCCCCCTCCGACAGCAGGGTCACCTGGTCCACCGGGCGCCACTGGACGTCGCCGGTGCGCTGCTGCCCGTCGGGGAAGGTGACGGTGAAGCGGGGAGCGTAGCCGTGGCCCAGCAGGTAGACGCGGTTGCCTTCCAGGCGAAGCGGGTTGTTGACCGCCAGCGGGAAGTACCGCCACTCGTCGACGCGACCGGCCTCGAGGTCCTCGGTCGACTGGTAGCCCAGGCTCGCGTCGAAGCTCTCGGCTTGCCCGTTGGGGAGGTACTCGGCCCGGAAGTCGTCGACCCGCACGCAGAACGGTGCGAGGTCGGTGCCGTCCACGCGCAGCCCGGCGCGGAACGAGTCGTAGCCCAGGATCCCGGTGTTGCAGAACTGGCCACCGCCCGACGCCACGATGACCTGGCCCTCGTAGCCGAACAGCTTGCCCGCGGCGAACCCGACCAGCAGCCCGATCAGGCTCAGGTGGAAGACCAGGTTGCCGGCCTCGCGCACGTAGCCCTTCTCGGCGGAGAACGTCCGGCCCGCGCCGTCGTCTTCCTCCCGCACGCGCCACCCCTTCAGCCGGCCGCGAACCCGTCCGGCGGCTTCGTCGAGGCCGGCGTCGAGGACGGCGGTGCCGTGGTGGGGCAGCCGCTCGAGGTTGCGCGGGGTGGCGACTGGCATCGCCCGCAGCGCCGAGGCGTGCTCGACCGTGCGCGGCAGCACGCAGCCGACCAGCGACACCATCAACAGCAGGTAGATCGCGGCGAACCACGGCGCGGCGAACACGTCGAAGAACCCGAGGTCGTTGAGCACGGGTGCGATCGCGGGGTAGTCGGCGAAGTACTGGTCGACGAGGTTGCGGTTCAGCGAACGCTGTGGCAGCAACGCCCCGGGAAACGCCGCGACGGCCAGCAGGAACAACAGCACCAGCGCGGTCCGCATCGACGTCAGCGCCCGCCAGGAGTTCCGCACCACCGCCACCCCGAACCACGCCCGCGAGTCGGGGTCTCGATGCGCGCGAGTCGGGGTGTCCGTGCAAGTCGGGGTGTCCGCACGAGTCGACATGCCTAGATCACCGGGACGAAGCCGGCGGCGGACGTCTGCAGCGTCGCGAGGATGCCACCCCACAGGCCGCTGAGCAGCAGGATCCCGACGGCGACCAGCATCACACCGCCACCGATCTGGATGGCGCGGGTGTGGCGGCGCAACCAGCCCAGCGCCCGCACCGCGCGGGACGCCCCCAGCGCGATGAGGACGAACGGCAGCCCGAGGCCCGCGCAGTAGGCCAGCGTCAGGACGACCCCGCGCAGCGACCCGCCGCCGGTGCCCGCCGCCACGGCGACCACCCCGGCGAGCGTCGGCCCGATGCACGGCACCCAGCCGAGCCCGAACACCGCGCCCAGCAGCGGCGCACCCCAGATCCCGGCGCGCGGGACCCAGTGCACCCGCCGCTCGTTCTGCAGAACCGGGATCAGCCCGACGAACGCCAGGCCCATGGCGATCATGACGACCCCGCCGGCGCGCTGCAGGACCGCTTCGTTCTCGATCAACGCGTCCGACAGCCAGACGACTCCGACGAGGATCGTGCCGAACACGACCGTGAACCCGGCGACGAACAGCCCGGCCGCGCCCGCGACCCGCCACCTGCCGGAACGCGGCTCGACGGCCTGCGCCGTCGTGGCCGGTGGGGCGTCGGCTCCGACCAGCCCGGCGAGGTAGGCCAGGTAGCCCGGCACGAGCGGCACCACACACGGCGACGCGAAGCTCACCGCGCCCGCGAGCGCAGCGACGACCGCTGCCAGCAGCAGCGGGCCGGAGACCGCGAGTGTCGTCGTAGGATCCATCACCGGCAGGGTAAGCCGCGATCGCAGTGGTCCGCTCATCGGGTTCTACGACGTGTAGTGGAACGCACTCACGCCCCGACTCGCCCTCACTCAGACCCCGACTCGCGGGCTGTTCTGGGCCCTTACTCGGCGGCGAGGCGTTCGACCACCGGGATCAGTTCGGGGACGCGGATCGGGAGCAGGGTCACCCACGCCACGCGGTGCTGCTTGTCGAGCACGATCGTCGACGGCACCGCGTTGCGCGGGAAGCCGTCGAGCCGGGCGAGGTTGCGCTGAGGGAAGTCGAAGATCGAATCGTAGGTCAGCCCGCGGTCCCGCAGGAAGTCCGTGGCGAGCGCCCGGTCGTCGCGCACGTTGAGGCCGAGGACGACGGCACCGGTCTGTTCGCCCACGAACTGCAGGTCGGGAGCTTCTTCCCGACACGGAGGGCACCATGCGCCCCAGATGTTGAACACCACGACCTGCCCGGCGTAGTCGTCGAGCCCGATCGTCTCGCCGGGCCGCAGCAGGCTCTCCCCGGTGATCCCGGTGACGCGGCCGCGATCCTCCGGCGGATCGTAGGTGATCGTCGTGCGCCCGTTCGGCGCCACGAACTGGAACTCCCCGCCCGTCACGACGGCGTCCTGACTCGTGGAGCACCCCGCCAGCAGCAGCAGGCCCGCCACCAGGGCCGCGGCCCGACGGGTGGATCTCGCGACGGCGTCGGTCATGCGCCCGTGTGCGTCGGTGCGCTCGCACCGGCCGGTTCCGAGTAGCGGAGCTGGGACAGTTCCGTACCCGTGAAGACGAGCGTCGTCAGCGACGCCAAGGAGCACTGGCGGTGGCGCGGGTCGTGCCACAGCCGCCTGCCGGTGACGAGACGCCGCAACGTCCAGATGGGGAGCTGGTGGGAGACGCACAGCGCCTCGTGGCCCTCCGCGAGGTCGCGGGCACGGTGCACGGCGCCGAGCATCCGGTGCGCGATCTGCAGGTACGGCTCGCCCCAGGACGGCGTGAACGGGTCGCGGAGCTTCGGCCAGTTCCGCAGGTTGCGCAGCGCCCCGTCGCCGACCGAGACCTTCCGACCCTCGAACACGTTGCCGGCCTCGATCAACCCCTCGTCGGTGACGATCGACAGGTCGTGCGCGGAGGCGATCGGCGCCGCGGTCTCCTGGGCCCGTTGCATCGGTGACGCGACCACGACCGTCAGATCGGCCCCGGCCAGCGACGTCGCGACGAGATCGGCCTGCTTCAGACCGGTGTCGGACAGCCGGAAACCGGGGAGCCGGCCGTAGAGGATGCCGTCGGGGTTGTGCACCTGACCGTGGCGGAGAAGGTGGACGACGGTCCTCACCGGGGCTCCGCCGCTGCGGCGGCCTCTGCCGCGGCGGGCAGCGCGGCCTCGATGACCGCGAACGTGTCGTCGTCCAGAACCGCCGAGACGAACCACGCCTCGTAGGCGCTAGGCGGCGGGTACACGCCCCCGTCCAGCAGCGCGTGGAAGAACGCGGGGAAGCGCCAGGTCGCGGCGGCCTGCGCGCCGGCGTAGTCGCGCACCTCGTCCTCGGTGAAGAACACCGAGAGCATGTTCGCTGCGAACTGGACGCGGTGCGGCACGCCCTCCTTGTCGAGCGCCTCGCCGATCAACGCGCCGAGCCGGGCGGCGTTCGCGTCGAGTGTGGCGTAGGTGGCGGCGTCGGCGGTGCGAAGCGTCGCGAGCCCCGCGGCGACAGCGACGGGGTTCCCCGACAGCGTCCCGGCCTGGTAGACCGGCCCGGCCGGCGCGAGGTGACCCATGAACTCCGCCGGCCCGCCGAACGCGGCCGCCGGCAGCCCGCCGGACATGACCTTGCCGAACGTGTAGAGGTCGCCCGCGACACCGTCGATTCCGAACCAGCCGGCGGGAGACACGCGGAACCCGGTCATGACCTCGTCGACGACGAGCAGCGCACCGTGGTCATGACACACCTCCCGCAGCCCTGCGTTGAACCCGGGAACCGGTGGGATCGCACCCATGTTGCCCGCCGCGGCCTCGGTGATGACGCAGGCGATCTCGGGCCCGCGTTCGGCGAACACGCCGCGCACGGCGTCGAGGTCGTTGTAGGGCACGACGACCGTGTCGGCGGCCTGCGCCCCGGTCACTCCCGGGCTCGTCGGCAGGCCCAGCGTCGCGACACCCGACCCGGCCTGGGCCAGCAGTGCGTCGACGTGGCCGTGGTAGCACCCGGCGAACTTGACGACCACCGAGCGACCGGTGATGCCGCGGGCCAGGCGGATGGCGCTCATCGTCGCCTCGGTACCGGAGTTGACCAGCCGCACCTGCTCCACCGGCGCGACCCGGCGGATGATCTCCTCGGCCAGCTCGATCTCGGCCGGGGTCGGGGCGCCGAAGGAGAGCCCCTGGCCCGCGGCGGCACGCACGGCGTCGACGACGGCGGGGTGCGCGTGCCCGAGGATCATCGGACCCCAGGAGCTGATCAGATCGACGTACCGGTTGCCGTCGGCGTCGGTGAGCCACGGGCCGGCCGCGGAGATCATGAACCGGGGCGTGCCCCCGACCGAGGTGAACGCCCGGACCGGCGAGTTCACCCCACCGGGGATGACAACCGACGCGCGTTCGAACAGCGTGCGGGAGGTCTCGGTGCCCCGGCCGACGACCGGGCTGACGGGCGAGGAGGACGGGCTGGCCACAGTCCGCAGTCTTGCAGCCCGTGCCGTCAGCGGCGCGCTCGGGAGAAGAAGCGGCTGGACGCGGGCGAGAACAGGATGCCCACACCGCCCACCGATGCTGCGATGACCAGCAGCAGGAACGCGAGGCTGCCCGGGTCGGCACCGGCCCCACCGACCAGCGCTGCCACCAGCACCATCGTCAGCGCGACCGTCAGGATGGTGAGGACGATCCGCGCCCCGTTCCGGCCCATGAACGCCAGCACCGCGAGCAGCAGGTAGATCAGCGAGACCGCCAGGATGATGCCGCCGCCCGTCTGGAACACCTGGATGATCAGGTCCGGAGTGGCTCCGGCGTCGACGAGCTGGGGATTGTTCACCAGCTCCTGAGGGAGCGTCTCCGTGGTGAAGGGGAGGAGTAACAACACCGCACCGAAAGCCAGGAACGGCAGCACGCCGAGAATGAGCAGCACCAGCGAGAGGATCATGATGCCCGGCCTCGACACCGGCTCGGCGTCACCCTCACCCGTCGCGGTCGGGTACGGCGCGCCGTACGGGCTGTAGGCGAGCTCGGCGGCGCCGTACGGGCCAGGGTGGGGCTTGCCCTGGGTGGACTGGCCGGGTGCCTGCTGCACACCGCCGTACGGGCCCGACCCGTACGGCGGCTGCCCGTACTGGCCGGGCGGCTGGGGATAAGGCCCCTGTCCGTACGGGCCGGGCTGCTGCGGGCCGGGCTGCTGCGGGCCGGGCTGCTGCCCGTGGAGCGGGCCGGGCGGCCGGCTCGGTCCACCCTCCGGGTCGTACGGATTCGTCACGTTCTCCACCGTATGATCGGTCGACGCCGCTGTCCACGCAGGTCGACCACCCGGCCCACCGTCGCGGTCCTAAGCCTTGATGACGATGGTGCCGGCCCACTTGTCGTGAAGGGCCCGACGCAGCGGGGTGTCGGTGAGGACGAAAATCACGTTGACGAGAGTGAACACCGCCACGGCGAAGGAGACGATCGCGCCGAGGACGGGGAGGAAAGCGAACAGGCCGCTCACGACCAGGACGCCCGGGTAGATCAGCGAGCGCCTGATGAGGGTGGCCTGGTCGGGCGTGCTGCCGTCGGCAGCCACGAGCCGGGTCTTGAAGACCATCTTGCCGAGGGTCTGGCCGTTCCTCGAGTGCATGAAGAAGTCGTACGCGGCGTAGGCCAGACCGGCCAGCACGGTGGGCAGCACGGCGGCGAGCGCCGTGGGTCCCCCGGTCACCGCACCCGTGGTCGGATTGATCGAGACCTCCGAGACGAAGATCGCGATGGAGATCCCGAAGATGATGCCGTAGACGACTCCGAAGACCAGGCCGTCGATGATCCGGGCGACCAGACGTTCCCACCACTCCGGGATCGGGCCGGGCGCGCCTGGCGGCAACGGGGACGGTCCGCCGTAGCCGGGCTGCTGGCCGTAGCCCTGCGGGGGCTGACCGTAGCCCTGGGGCTGCTGACCGTAGCCCTGCGGGGCCTGGCCCCCGGACTGCTGCTGACCATACCCGGCCGGCGGGGGTCCCCCTTGCTGGGGGTAGCCGGGAGGGGGGCCGTAACCCGGAGGAGGCTGCTGCTGACCCCGCTGTGGGTCGTAGGGCGACGTCATGGACCGAAAGGTATTGGCGCACCGTGATCGTGTCCAGCATGGCGACCCAACCGTGACGTCAGCCGTGGTCGAGCCGGCCCGCGACCTCGGCGGCCCAGTAGGTGAGGACGACGTCCGCGCCGGCCCGCCGGATGCAGGTGAGTGTCTCGAGGATCGTCCGGTCGCGGTCGAGCCAGCCGTTCGCGGCGGCGGCCTCGACCATGGCGTACTCCCCCGACACCTGGTATGCGGCCACCGGCACGTCGACGGCGTCGGCAACCGTCCGCAGCACATCGAGGTAGGCCGTCGCCGGCTTGACCATGACCATGTCGGCGCCTTCCTCGAGGTCGAGCGCCAACTCGCGCAGGGACTCGCGGGCGTTGGACGGATCCTGCTGGTAGGTCATCCGGTCGCCGCGTAGCTGCGAGTCGACGGCCTCCCGGAACGGCCCGTAGAACGCCGAGGCGTACTTCGCGGTGTAGGCGAGGATGCCGGTGCCGGCATGCCCGGCGGCGTCGAGCGCCTCGCGGATCACACGGACCTGACCGTCCATCATGCCGCTGGGGCCGAGCACGTGAGCACCGGACGCGGCCTGCGCCACGGCCATCTCGGCGTAGACGGCCAGCGTCGCGTCGTTGTCCACACCGCCGTCGGCGTCGAGCACGCCGCAGTGGCCGTGGTCGGTGAACTCGTCGAGGCAGGTGTCGGACATGAGGACCGTGGCGTCGCCGACCTCGGCTCGAACGTCGCGGAGCGCGACGTTCAGCACGCCGTCGGGGTCCACACCCGCGGACCCGACCGCGTCCCGCCGCAGCGGCACCCCGAACAGCATCAACCCGCCGACGCCCGCGGTCACCGCCTCGGCGGCCGCCTTGCGCAGCGAGTCGCGCGTGTGCTGCACGACCCCCGGCATTGACCCGATCGGCACCGGCTCGGTGACCCCCTCCTTCACGAACAGGGGCAGTACGAGGTTCCGCGGTCGCACCTCGGTCTGGGCCACGAGCCGCCGCAGGGCAGGGGTGGCCCGCAGACGCCGGGGCCGGGAGGAAGGAAACGCCATGGCGCCGAGCCTACGACGACGGACGAACGGCACCCTCGTCCAACCGGTGTGGACGAGACTGCCGTTCGTTGCGGAGCCGGGCCGGGGGTGCGCGCCGGGGTCCGGGGTCAGCGGCGGCGCGCCTTCGCCTTGCGGGGCGGGGGGAGAGCGCCCTCCGCGCGGAGGCGGGCGGCGTGCGCGGCCAGCGCGTCCACCAGGGCAGGGACCCGCGCCTCGTCCGGCTGGACGTCGACGCGCAGGCCGAACTCGCGGGCGGTCTCGGCCGTCTGCGGGCCGATGCAGGCGACGATCGTGCGGGCGTGGGGCTTGCCCGCGATCCCGACGAGGTTGCGCACCGTGGACGACGAGGTGAAGCACACCGCGTCGAACCCGCCGGTCTTGATCGCCTCACGGATCGGGGCGGGCGGCGGCGCGGCGCGGACGGTGCGGTAGGCGGTGACGTCGTCGATCTCCCAGCCGCGTTCGCGCAGGCCGGCGGCGAGGGTCTCGGTGGCGATGTCGGCGCGCGGGAGCAGGACACGGTCCACCGGGTCGAGCACGTCGTCGTAGGGCGGGAAGATCCCGAGCAGTCCCTCGGAAGAGGACTCCTGCGCCTCCTCGATCGAGGGCACCAGCTCGGACGCGATACCGAAGGCGCGCACCTTGTCGGCAGTGGCCTGCCCGACGCAGGCGATCTTCACGCCGGAGAACGCGCGCGCGTCCAGCCCGAACTCGGCGAACTTCTCCCACACCGCGCGCACGGCGTTGGTGGAGGTGAAGACCACCCACTGGTAGCGCCCGTCGACGAGGCCCTTGACCGCACGCTCCATCTGCGTGGGCGAGCGGGGCGGTTCGACGGCGATCGTCGGCACCTCCTCCGCGGTGGCGCCGTGCACGGCCAGGCGCTCGCTCATCGCGCCGGCCTGGTCCTTGGTGCGCGGGACGAGCACGCGCCACCCGTACAGGGCTCGGGACTCCCACCAGGACAGTTCGGCACGCAGACCCACCTCTGCGCCGACGGTGACCACCAGCGGACCGTCCAGGTCGGCGCCCTCGGCGGCCAGCGTGGCGAGGGTCGCCTGCACCGTGCGCTGGGTGGTGGTGGTGCCCCCGGCGGTGACGGCGACGGGCGTCTGGGCGGCGCGGCCGTGCTCCGTGAGGGCCCCCGCCACCTCGGCGAGGTGCGAGACCCCCGCGTGGAGCACCAGGGTGCCGGGCGCCGCCGGCGGCCCCCGCCCGCCGCGAACCCCGCGGGCGGCGGGGGCGGGGTGGGGGGGGCCGCCGCGCCGCCGGCGGGGGCCGCCCGCCACGGCCGTGCCCGCGGGCACCCCGGGTATGACGTCGAACGCCACCTCGGTGCCGGCCACCGCCAGTGCCTCCTGCACCACGGAGTCGACGGTGAGCGGGTCGCCGCTCACCAGCCGGGTGACGGTGCGGCCGCTGCGGGCCTCGGCGACCAGGTCACGCGCGACGTCGGCGGGTTGCCCGACGGCGGGACGCACCTCGGCCCCGTCGGCGACCAGCGCGAGGATCGCCTCGGGGACGTCGGGGTCGGTGACGATCAGCGGGGCGCTCACGAGTGCGTCCCGGGCGCGGACGGTCAACAGGCCGGGATCGCCGGGGCCGCTGCCCACGAAGGCGACCCGTCCAGGGGTGGCAGGTGGTCGTGTCATCTGTGGGAACTCCCGATCCAACGATTGTCCGGGGGCAATGCTGTGCCCCCCATATCGAGCAACTCGACGGCGAGTGCCGTGCCGAGCTTCTCGGCGACGTCCAGGTCTCCGGTGGTGGACGCGCGCAGGAGCGCGCCGTCCAGGGTGCCGACCACGGCGCGCAGCGAGATGCGGTCGACCACCCGGCCGTCGTCGTCCAGGTCGCTCACCACGTCGGCGAGCGCTCCGACGGGTGCGCTGCAGCCCGCCTCCAGCGCGGCGAGCACCGCACGTTCGGCGGAGACAGCGGCGCGGGTCTGCCCGTCGTCGAGCACCGTGGCCAGCTCGACGGCGAGGTCGCCGTCGCCGGCCCGGCACTCGATCGCCAGAGCGCCCTGCGCGGGCGCGGGCAGCATCTGCAGCGGATCGAGCAGCTCGGTGGCCTCATCGATCCGGCCCAGCCGGCGCAGCCCGGCGGCGGCGACCACGACGGCGTCGAGCTCACCCGAGGCGACCTTGCCGATCCGGGTGTCGACGTTGCCGCGGATCGGCACCATCACCCACCCCAGACCGAGCGCTTCGAGCTGCGCGATGCGCCTGGGCGAACCGGTGCCGACGCGCGCGCCGACCGGGAGCTCTCCGAGCACCTTGCCGTCGCGGGCCACCAGCGCGTCGCGGGGATCCTCCCGCGTCGGGACGGCGGCGAGGACGAGCCGCGGGTCGGGCGCGGTGGGCAGGTCCTTGTAGGAGTGCACCGCGACGTCGACCTCGCCGGCGGCGAGCGCGTCGCGCAGCGCGGAGACGAACACCCCGACGCCCAGCTCGACGACGGGCGCCAGTGAGCGGTCCCCGGGGGTGCGCACCTCGACGAGCTCGACGTCGTGACCGGCGGCGCGCAGCCGGTCGGCGACCGCGCCCGTCTGGGCCGTCGCGAGCGCGCTGGGACGGGTACCGATGCGGAGCTTCACGTGGCGTCCTCCTCCGGGCCGCGGGCCTCCAGCGCGGCGAGCACGTCACCGCTGCGCTGGATGGCCACGGCGCCCGGTGTCTGCGGGTCGAGCTCGAACAGCTTGCGCAGGGCCGCGGCGTAGCTGTCGCCGTCCGGGCCCTCGGCGAGTCGTTTGACCTGCACGGTCGGGGTGTGGAGCAGCTTGTCGACGACGCGGCGCACGCTGCGGTCGAACTCCGCGCGGACGTGGGCGTCGATGTCGGGCAGCTTGGAGTCGAGCCGCAGCAGCTCGGCGTCGATCACATCGGACGCGTGCCTGCGCAGCGCCGTGACGGTCGGCGTGACCTCGGCGGACCGCTGCGCCGTGAGGTAGGTCTGCGCCTCCTCCGCCACCAGTTCCTGCGCGGCGGACACGGCGGCACCCCGCTCACCGGTGGCGAGCCGACGTTGCAGGCCGATCAGGTCGACGATCGTGACACCCGGCAGCGCGCCCGCCCCGGCGTCGACGTCGCGGGGCAGGCCGAGGTCACAGATCGCCAGCGGGCGACCTGCGCGGGCGGCGACGGCCTCCGCGACGGTGGCGCGGTCGACGACGACGCCGACCGCGCCGGTGCAGGCCACCATGACGTCGGCGGTGGCGAGCTCGGTGGCCAGTGCGTCGAGGGTGGCGCCGCGGGCGGGCGTGCCGTGCTCCGCCGTGATCGCGGCGAGCCGCACCGCACGAGCGGGGGTGCGGTTGAGCACCACCACCTCCGACGCTCCGGCGCGGCGCAGGTGGGCGGCAGCGAGCCCGCCCATCGCCCCCGCACCGACGAGTACGGCCCGCCGTCCCGCGAGATCGCCGCCCAGTGCGTCGGCGGCGTCGGCGAGCGCCTCGGACACCACCGAGGCACCGGCCGCGTCGATGCCGGTGCTCGCATGAACCCGCTTGCCGACGCGCAGCGCGTGCTGGGAGAGCTCGTGCAGGACGCGGCCCACGGCGCCGAGCTCGTCGGCACCCGCGTAGGCGGTGCGGAGCTGGCCGAGGATCTGCGCCTCGCCGACCACCATCGAGTCGAGGCCCGACGCGACGGCGAACAGGTGCTGGACCGCCGCGGCCGCGTAGTGGACGTAGAGGTGCTCGGTGAGCTCGGGCAGCTCCATGCCCGCGTGCCGTCCGAGCACCGCGGAGACGTCGGCGAGGCCGCCGTGGAACGCGTCGACGACCGCGTAGACCTCGATGCGGTTGCACGTCGAGAGCAGCACCGCCTCCGAGACGTGGGTGCCGCGCAACATCTCGTCGAGGAGCTTGGCGACGTCGTCCGCCCCGACCGCCGCGCGCTCGAGGACCTCGACCGGTGCGCTGCGGTGCGACATCCCGACCACCAGGACACTCATCAGAGCCGCCCCCCGGATCCGTTGACCGTCCGGCCGTTCACCGCGTACCCGTAGGCCACCGGCCCGGCCTCGGCCTCTGGTTCGGCCTCTGGTTCGGCCTCTGCCTCTGCCTCGACAGCGAGGTTCCGGCGGGCCAGGTGGAAGGCCAGGACCTGGAGCTCGACAGCGAGGTCCACCTTGCGCACCTCCACCTCGGCCGGCACCTGGAGCAGGACCGGTGCGAAGTTGAGGATGCAGCGCACCCTCGCGGAGACCAGCAGGTCACAGATGCTCTGGGCCGCCTGGCCGGGAGTGGCGATCATGCCGATGGTGACGCCCCGCTCGGCGCAGACCTCCGGGATCGACCGGACGTGGTCCACGACGATGCCGTTGATGTGGATGCCGACCAGGTCGGGATCGACGTCGAACAGCGAGGTGACCGGGAAGCCTCGGCCGCCGAACCCGCTGTAGCCGGCGAGGGCGTGCCCGAGGTTGCCCACGCCCACGAGCGCGACGGCCTGGGGGTGGCCCAGCCCGAGGACCCGTTCGAGCTGGTGGGCGAGAGCGGAGATCTCGTAGCCGACGCCGCGGATGCCGTAGGTGCCGATGTGGGAGAGGTCCTTGCGGAGCTTGGCCGGGTTGACGCCGGTGACAGCGGCGAGCTCGTCGCTCGACACCGTCTCCGCACCCTGCTCGGCGAGTTCACCGAGCATCCGGAGGTATACGGCGAGCCGGGCGACGCTGGCCTCGGGAATGGACCGGGGAGCGGAGCGCTGCCTCGTGCCGGCCGTACCCTCAGGGCCCGGCTCGGTCACGACTTCTCCTCGCTGACGCTGACGTGCTGACGGTTGGCCGCTCATCCCGCAGGTCGGGACGGGCCCGACCGGATACACCGGGATCGGACGTTGACGGCGCCTGGTTTACACGGTAGTCGCTTGTGAACGTGCGCACAAAGTTGCGATCTTGAACGCGATCGTGTCACGCGAGCGGCTCGACCAGCCCGACCGGTGGACGTCGTGAGGGGGCCGCTCGCCGCCCGATGTCTCGGACACGACGCCGCAGGGCGGCCCCGGGGTTCCGGAGCCGCCCTGCGGCGTGATTCTGCGGTCTGATGTCCGGGGGCGGGATCAGCCCGCCATCAGCACCTTGTCGATGACGAAAACGGTGGCGTTCGCGGTGGGGATGTTGCCGCACAGGGTGGTCGCCGCGTTGCCGTCGCCACCGGTGAAGGTCGGGGCGTCGGCGCTGCCGCCGACGGTGACGTTCCCACCGGCGAGCTGTGTGGTGGAGCCGGCCGCGACGAGCTGCTCGGCATCCATCCGCGAGCCGACGACATGGTAGGACAGGATCGCGCCCAGGTCGGTCGGGTTGGCCAGCAGCGCGGTGAACGCCTCGTCGCCCAGAGCGGCCTTGACCTCGTCGAACGCTCCGTTGTACGGGGCGTAGACGGTGAGGGCCTTCGAGCTGTTGAGGGTGTCGCCCAGGTTGGCGGCGCCCACGGCGGTGGCGAGCGTCGACAGCAGCGGGTTGTTCGACGCGGCGGTGGCCACCGGGTCGTCCACCATGCCCTGGGCGGAGCCTTCGCCCTCGGGCGGGACCTGGCTGCAGGCCGGGCCGAAGATGTCGGAGATCTCGGTCACGCCGCTGCCGGACGCGGCCGCCGCGGTGGGGGCGGCGGACGCGGAGCTGCTGGGGGCTGCGGCCGAGCTGGACTCGGACGTGGTGGAAGCCGGGGTCTCGGCAGCGCCACAGGCTCCGAGCGCCACGGTGAGTGCCGCCATGGCGCCGATGGCGGCCAGTCGCTGGATCTTTCGCACGGGTTTTCCTCCTGGAGCTCGGCCCGGCAGTTCCGGGCCTGTCATCTGGACATTCGGCATCGCGCCAAAGGTGGTTCAGTAACTGGACGTAACTTTTCGACCACGGGGGCCGACTGCGCTACACGCCCAGCCTCTCGCGTCGACTCACGCCCGAACAGACTAGTGCATTGAGCCGAACGGCTCAGGATGCGGTAAAGATGATGGACTGCCAGCCGGTCGCACCATCGGGGATGGGCGCGACTCGCACCTCCGGCTGCGTCACACCGTTACGGTCCGTAGCGCGCACTTGGACCGTGTGACTACCCGGCGGTAGATCGAGACCGACCCGCCACATCCGCCACGTCACGCCGGACACCTCGGTGGCCAGCTCGGCCTCCTGCCAGGCTCCGCCGTCGGCCCGCACCTCGACCTTGCCGATGCCGTCGGGCTGCGACCAGGCGATCCCGGCCACCGGCACGCGCCCGGCGGGCACGGTGGCGAACGCCTGAGGGCTGTCGATGCGCGACTGCGTCTTGATGGGCGCCAGCCGCCCCCACCCGCGCTGCAACCAGTAGGTCTGCCTCGCGTCGAACGTGGTGACGTCCAGGTCGGTGAGCCACTTGGTGGCGGAGACGAAACCGTAGAGGCCCGGCACCACCATCCGCACCGGGAACCCGTGCTCGGGCGGCAGCGCCTCGCCGTCCATGCCGATCGCGAGCAGCGCACCGCGGCCAGGCTCCATGATCACATCGAGGGGCGTGCCGGCGGTCCACTGGTCGAGACTCGTGCTCACCAGCTGGTCCGCCCCGGGCCGGATCCCCGCCTCCAGCAGGATCTCCCGCAGGTCGACGCCGACGAAGTTCGTCGTGGAGATGTACCGGCCGCCGACCTCGTTGGACACGCAGGTCAGCGTGATGGTGCGCTCCAACAGCGGGCGGGAGAGCAGGTCGTCGAAGGTGAGGGTGAGCTCGTCGCCCACCATCCCGTGCACGCGCATCGTCCACTCCGAGGCCGCCTGCGTCGGGATACGCAGCGCGACGTCCACGCGGTAGAACTCCGCGTTGGGAGTCAGGAACGTCGGGGTGCCGAGCTCCGGGAACGCCGCGCCGGCCGGGATCGCGGGCGCGCGTTCCGCGAGCGTGGCGCGGGCCAGCCGGTCGGTGACGAGCTGGCGGGAGCGGCCCGACCCGCCTCCGAGGAGAACCCCGCCCACGCCCGCACCCAGCGAGACGGCGCCCACCGAGGCCGACGACCCGATCAGGACCCTGCGCCGCGAGACACCCCCGCCCGAAGGCGGTGCCTCGATGCCCAGAGCGCGTGTGTGCAGCTGCCGGAACACGACGATGCCCGCGGCGAGCGACACGGCCGGAGCGACGAGGTCGACCGCGGTGAACGCCGGCGCGAAGATCACCGCGAGGAACCCCAGCACGCCCAGCACCGTGACGACCACGACACCCGGCGTCGACCGGTGCCGCGACCCGATCCCCGCCCCGGCGCCGAGAATCGCGATGGCGACGCCCATGCCGGCGAGCAGGATGGGCTTGTCGGCCGTGCCGAAGGTGACCTTGGCGAACTCGGTCAGCCACTGCGGGGAGAAGCGGATGACGGTGTCGCCCACCGCGAGATAGGGCGACGACGCCGGCGAGACGAGCGCGGCCACCAGATGACCCACACCGAGTGCCGCACCGACTGCCAGCACCCCGATGAGCGCAGCGAAGCCACGCGGGACGGCGGGTCGGGACGGGAGGGTGGGCTGGGGTGGTGCCGCGGTCGTGCTCACGACAGGAGTTTCGCCCCGGGGCCCGGTTGCGGTTCACCCGTGCAGCTGTGACGGTGCCGGCGCGGCCGGCTCGGCACCACTCACGGTCAGGACAGCGCGGCTCGTAGGCGGGGTTCCTCCACCCTCCAGAAGCCGTGCTCGCGGCCGTCGACCACGATCACAGGTACACGGTCGCCGTACTCGGCGCGCAGCTCCGGGTCGGAGTCGATGTCGACGGTGTCGAAGCGTTGCCCCAGCTCGGTGCAGATCCGGTCGACGTCGGCCTCGGCCTGGGCGCAGAGCCCGCAGTTCACCCGGGTGTAGACCCTCACGCGGGCGTTCCCGCCACCTCCCGTCCCGGTCGCGACCGGGACGGTCATGCCCGGCCCGCCAGCTGCCGCCGGGCCACCTTGCCGGTGGGTGTGCGCGGAAGGAGGTCCACGAACTCGATCACCGTGGGTATCTTGAACCGGGCGAGCCGCACCGCGCAGTGCGTCCGGACCTGTTCCTCGGTCAGCGGGTCCCCCGCCGCGCGTACGAGCACGGCCTTGACCGCCTCGCCCGTGCGGTCGTCGGGCACGCCGACCACCGCGGCCTCGGCGCCGCCCGGCAGCTCGGCGAGCACGTCCTCGACCTCGCGGGGGTAGACGTTGAAGCCGTTGACGATCACCAGGTCCGACGCGCGGTCGACGAGGTACAGGTCGCCGTCCGCGTCGAGGAAGCCCACGTCCGCGGTGCTGAACCAGCCGTCGGTGTCGGGTCCGCCGTGACCGTCGGGCCAGTAGCCGGAGAACAGGTTCGGCCCGCGCACGGCCACCAGCCCGGTGTCCTGTGCGGTGTCGGAGACGTCCATGTCGTCGGGATCGGGGTCGAGCCCGGTGTCGATCGGCCGGCCCTGGGCGTCAACGAGGCGCAGCTCGACCCCCGGTAGCGCGCGGCCGACGGAACCGGCCTTCGGCACGCCGCCGAGCGCGTTGATGGTCAGTACCGGGCCGGCCTCGGTGAGCCCGTACCCCTCGAAGATCGACAGGCCCGTCGTGTCACGGAACTCGGCGAGCCACCTCGACGGGAGCGGCGCGCCGCCCGAAGTACACAGACGCAGGCCCGCGGTCGCGGCCCGCAGCCGCTCGGGGGGCAGGTCCAGGAGCGCGCGGAACATCGACGGCACCCCGGCCACCTCGCTGACCCGGTGCTCGACGAGGAGGTCGGCGATCTCGGTGGGCTCGAAGCGCTCCGTGAGCACGACGGTGGCGCCGGCCCAGCAGACCTGCAGCAGGCCCGCGCCCAGCCCGAAGATGTGGAACAGGGGCAGCGACAGCAGTACCCGGTCGACCGCGGTGACGGGCGCGGGCCGCAGCGCCGCGGTCTGCTGCCGGTTGGCCAGGACCGCGCGGTGGCTCAGCTGCACGCCGCGGGGGGTGCCCGTGGTGCCCGAGGTGTAGACGAGCAGCGCGATGTCCTCACCACCGCCGACCTCGGCGACGGGCTCACCGCGCGCCGTGAGGTCGGGCGGGGGAAGCGTGACCGCTCCCGCGCGCGTCGCGGCGGCCTCGGCCGCCTCGTCACCGGCGGCGGCCACCACCACTGCGGGCCGGCAGTCGTCGAAGACGATGTCCAGCTCGCGCGGCACCGCGATCGGGCCGTAGGGGGCGGCGATCGCACCGATGCGCAGCGCGCCGAGCAGCGCGACGCAGAACGCGGCCCCGTTGGCCAGCCGCACGATCACCCGGTCGCCTGCCCCGACCCCGGCAACCCGTAGCCGGGCCGCCTCGGCCGAGACCGCGCCGTCCAGATCGACCCAGGTCAGAGTGACGGCACTGGTCACGTCGACGACGGCGGGGTGGGCGGGAACCCTGGCGGCAGCACGCGTCACGAGCTCGGCCACGTGCGCGGCCGCCCTTTCGTCGGGGCGTGGGGCGGGGTTGTCCACGGCTCTCCTGGGGTCTTCTCGACGGACGACGGCCTCGTGCCGAGTCTGGCATGGACCGCGCGGCGACTCGGACGCGACGCTCAGCGAACCGGAGCCGGGCGACGGCACCGGCGACGGCCGGGCGACGGAGGGTCGAGTACGTTCACCGCCTGGAGTCGTCCGCTCACCGGTAGATGACGAAAGCGGTCGGCGACTCAGCGGTCACGGAACGAACCCGGTCGTATGCTCCGCGCTACCTGCCTCACCACCACAATGCACCGCGTCGCGAGACTCACCCGAGAGAGTGGCATGCAGCCTGTTGTCAGTGCACCGCGGGTGATCCCGCGGGGTACTTCTCGACACGGCAGCCCACCCGCGTGCGACGGCCGGTCACGTCCGGGCAGCAAGGCAAGTCGGGAGACATGACCCTCCCGACGCGACCGGCCCGACTAGTCCACACCGACACCGCCCACCCGGGCGGGGAGGTCACGATGCCCCCGACGACCGCTCCCCCGGTCGGGTCACCCCCGGGCTACGCCCGCCCGGCCCCCACCGGTCCGCCGCTTCCACGGCAGCGCCCGCGCGGTGCCGCCGGCGGCGATCCCGCGCCGGTACCCGACCCCGAGGAACGCCGCACCGCCGGCCCGGACCAGGCCGTGACCACCCGACCCGTGGACCCCGACGACCATCCCGACGTGACCGGAGCCTGGGCGCTGGTCAAGGCCGCGCAGGCCGGCGACATGGGCGCGTTCGGCGAGCTCTTCGACCGCTACTACGACGTCGTGTTCCGCTACGTCCTGTTCCGCATGGGCGACCGGTCACCGGCCGAGGACATCACCCAGGAGACGTTCGTCCGGGCGCTCCGCCGGATCACCTCGGTGAGCTACCAGGGCCGCGACATCGGCGCGTGGTTCGTCACCATCGCCCGGAACCTCATCTTCGACCACGTGAAGTCCAGCCGGTACCGGCTGGAGCAGACCACCGGCGAGATGGTCGAGCCGTCGCCCAGCACGAACGGGCCCGAGCAACAGGTCATCGACCGCGCCGCCAACGACGAACTGCTCCTTGCCGTCAAGAAGCTGAACCCCGACCAGCAGGAATGCATCCAGCTCCGGTTCCTGCAGGGCATGTCGGTGGCCGAGACCGCGCGGATCATGAATCGCAACGACGGTGCCGTCAAGGCCCTGCAACACCGCGCGGTTCGCCGCCTGGCACAGTTGATGCCGGAGGGGTTCCGGTGACGGGGCTGCCCATCGCTCCGAAACGCATCTGCGTTACGTGTGCGACGAGTGACCGAATCGATGCGGTGAACGGTTCGAGGTTCGTATCCCGTCGCTCCGCTGCTCGTTGTGCGAGTAAGTATCGGAACAGCGCAGGTATGCAGTGAGGACGGCCGACATGCCCGCCGACAAGGGCAACGACGACGCGGAGCGCTTCGCTGCCGCGCTGGAGCTGGGGCGACCCCTCGTTTACGCCGACGCCGAGCTTCTGCGTGACCTCGACATCGCGGCGGCGCTGCGGGCCAGGGGTGACGCCTTCTCGCCGCATCCCGACGCCAAGGCACGCGCCCGGCAACGCGTGATGGCGGCGCTGGCCGCCGGCGCACGGCCGCGTACCCCCGCCCCGTCGGCCCCCGATCGCACGGCCCCCGATCACACGGCCCCCGATCGCACGGCCCCCGATCGCACGGCTTCGGCGGCCCGTGTCCTCATGCCGCCGCTCCCGCCGACCGCGGCCACCCGCGTGGACCACTCCCCGGTCCGCGAGACCCGCGCCGAGACCGACGTGGACACCGTCACCACGCGGCTGCCGACGGTGCTCGGGACGACCGCCGCCGCGATGGAGGCCGACACCACGGCGCCGTCCATGACCGTCGCCCGCCGCCGGGGTCGCCACACCGTGCCCAGCCGTCCCCCGGGGCACGCAGGGAGTCGGTCGGTGCTGCGCCGGGGCGTGCTGGTCGGAACGGCGGCGCTGGTCGCGGTGATCGCCCTCGCCGGCAGTGGGATCTTCGCCAGCCGCGAGGCGTTGCCGGGCGACGGTCTCTACGCGCTGAAGCGGGCGTCCGAGTCGGCCGGGATCGCCACGACCTTCGACGAGGTGGCCAGGGCCCGCCGTCATCTCCAGCTCGCGACCACCCGGCTCGACGAGGTCGAGCAGCTGGTGGCCCGACGGTCGACCGTGGCAGACACCGGGGTCCTCCGATCGACGATCCTGGAGTTCGACACCTCCACCGGCGAGGGCTCCCGCATCCTGCTGACCCGCGACGACTCCGCCGCGATCGATGACATGCAGACATGGGCGGCAGGCCAGTCGGCCCGGCTGTCGGGGCTGCGGCCCTCACTCCCGGACTCCGCGGGTGCCGACGACTCGATCGAGCTCCTCGCCCGGCTCATGGGCCGCGCGGAGGCCCTCGAGGACCGGTCCAACTGCACCGAGGTCACCTCGGGTGCGGTCGACGAGCTCGGTCCTCTGCCCGCCGAGAGCAGCTGCGCCCAGCGGCGTACGGGTTCCGGCGACGACACGGGCATCCCGGCGCCGAACCGTCCCGGCGCGCCCGGCATCACCGACGACACCGCGACACCCGATCCGAGCGCCGATGCCGAGCCGGGCACCGGGCGGTCACCGGCCTCCGGTCCGCAGTCCGGGGCACCCGGCCCCCAGGAGGAGGAGGAGCCCGGTGGGCTGCTCCCCGGCTCGGGCAGCGGATCCGACCTGGGTGGGTTGCTTCCCGACCGGTCCGGAGAAGGTTCCGGCGCCGGCGCACGTGCAGGACAGCCTGCCGGTGGAGGCGCCGCTGCCGCTGCCTCCGGTCAGGCTGCCGCCGCTGCTCCCCGGCCAGACCGGGATCACTCTCGGCTGACACGAGCCGCCGGCACGAGCGGCGGGCCGATGCGGCGCCAGTAGGCTGGGCCGACAAGACGCCGACCGGAGGCCCGCACGTGGTGGGAGAAGCACAGACGCGCCCCGGTGACGGCCCTCCCCGGGAGCCCCTCACACCGACCGAGGGGGGCGGACTCGCCGGCGCCGCGGAGGTCCCCGCGGTGCTCGACGCCGCCTCGGCGCTGGACCCGGCGGTACGGGCGGGCCAGGCAGCGGCTGCCGCGGCCGTCGCGGCCGGTGACGGCGTCGCGCGCGACGGCACCACGGGAGGCCCCGCGGACGTGCCGCACGCCGATCTCACCGCGGCTGCGTTCTTCGACGTCGACAACACGATGATGGTCGGCGCGTCGATCTTCCACTTCGCCCGTGGGCTCGCCGCCCGCAAGTTCTTCACCACCGCCGACCTCGCGGGATTCGCCTGGCAGCAGCTCAAGTTCCGCGTCGGTGGCCGCGAGACGAGCTACTCCACCACCACCGGCCGCGACACGGCGTTGTCGTTCGTGGCCGGGCGCGCGGTCGCGGAGATCGTCGAACTCGGTGAGGAGATCTACGACGAGCTGATGGCCGACCGGATCTGGACCGGCACCCGCGCGCTGGCCCAGATGCACCTCGACGCCGGGCAGCGCGTGTGGCTGGTCACGGCGACGCCCGTCGAGCTGGCGTTGATCATCGCGCGGCGCCTCGGGCTGACCGGGGCGCTCGGCACGGTCGCCGAGAGCGTCGACGGCCACTACACCGGCCGGTTGGTCGGCGACATCCTGCACGGCCCCGCGAAGGCGCACGCCGTCCGCGCCCTCGCGGTGTCGGAAGGCCTGGACCTGCGCAGATGCACCGCATACTCGGACTCGGTCAACGACGTGCCCATGCTCTCGGCCGTCGGAACCGCGGTGGCCGTCAACCCCGACTCGGAGCTGCGCGACGTCGCCAAGGACCGGGGCTGGCAGATCCGCGACTTCCGCACCGGCCGCCGGGCCGCCCGCATCGGCGTGCCGTCGGTACTGGGTGCCGGCGCCGTGGCGGGCGCGGTGGCGGCGGGACTGGCCCGCCGCAAGCGCTGAAGCCGTCGACCCCGAGGTCGGTGACCGCTACCTCGACGGGGTGCGTCCACGTCCACAGGTTCCGCATCTCCGCCGCCGAGGCGCCGTCGGGGTCAGCCGCGGATCAGCCGAGGAATGCGTTGCGACGTTGGCTCAGCAGGCGGTAGAGGGTGTGCTGGATCGTCTCCCGCACCTGGTCGGTCAGGTTGAAGACCCTCATGGGGTCGTCGGCGTCGGCGGGATCGACCGTGTCGGTGCAGAGCGGGGCACCGAACTCGATGTACCACTTGGACGGCAGCGGCACGAGGCCCAGTGGCCCGAACAGCGGGAACAGGGGCGTCACCGGGAAGTACGGCGCCCCGACGAGCCGCGCCAGCGCCTTGATCTCGCCGATCTTCGGATAGATCTCCTCGGCGCCCACGATGGAACACGGGATGATCGGCACCCCGGTGCGCAGCGCCGCCGAGACGAACCCGCCGCGGCCGAAACGCTGCAGCTTGTAGCGGTCGGCGAACGGCTTGCCGATGCCCTTGAACCCTTCCGGCCACACCCCCACCAACTCCCCCGCGGACATGAGCCGTTCCGCGTCGGGCGTGCAGGCCAGCGTGCTGCCCTGCTTGCGCGCGAGCGCACCGACACCCGGAAGGCGGAACGCCACGTCGGCCGCCAGCAGCCGCAGGTGGCGGCGCGCGGGATGGTCGTCGTGCAGGGCCACGGACGTCATCAGCGCGTCGAGCGGCAGCGTGCCGGAGTGGTTGGCCACCACGAGCGCACCACCGGTGTCGGGCACGTTGTGCATGCCGATCGTCTCGACACGGAACCACTTGCGGTAGAGCGGGCGCATCGCCGGCAGCAGCACGTGGTCGGTGAGGTCGGCGTCGAAGCCGAAGTCGTCCACCGCGTAGTCGCCCTCGACGCGGCGACGCAGGAACGCCAGGGCCGACGCCAGTGCCTCCTCCCACTCCGAGGGCTCGGGCTCGACGTCGGGCGGGTCGGCATCCGACAGCGCCGACGGATCCGCCGGCGCCGACCGACCGACCAGCGGCGACGGGTCCGCCAGCGGCGACGGGTCCGTCAGCGGCGACGGGTCCGTCAGCGGCGACGGGTCCGTCAGCGGCGACGGGTCGGGCGCGGCCCGGTCCTGAC
>JAJAZD010000247.1 GCA_026785945.1 Pseudonocardia sp.
CTGCGCCCGTGACCGGGGTGACCTCCGGCATGCCCCCGTTCTCCGGTGGTACTCCCTGCCGCGGGTCGGTGCCCCCGTTCGACGGGGGGTGTCGCCGCGGACGGGGAGCACGGGCGCCGTGTCGAGTCGTGAGTCAGCCGGCGACGCCCGCGCCGAGGGCGTCGACCGTGCCGGCGACCTCGCTGCCGGGTGCGAACGGCAGGGTGGTGGGCGGCCTGCGCGATCCACGGCTCGCCGGATACGTCCCGCTCCACGCCGCCCACGCCGCGCTCCTCGAGAGCGCGGGCGATCCCCGCCGCCCCCGCCGCCTGCCGGCGCGCCGCCGACCTGGCCGACAACCCGGCCAACGCGCGAAGCTCCTGAGCCGCTCCGAACGTCCGACGGACGAGCGACAGGGCCGCCGATCACCACGTTGCGTGGCTGCGCCGGCCGAGCCGGTGTCCGGGGCCGACGGTGCGACGGCGGCGTCTGAGACGCGAGGTCGGGGTGATCCGGCACGGGGGTCCGGTCCAGTGATGGAGGCAGCCCGAGCTGGTGCTCGGCCGGACGATCCCCGTATCGGGGCACACAGCCGGCCGAGCCCGGAGCGTCGTGAACCCGCTCCGCGGGTCGGGTCAGGTCGCTGTCGGGAAGTGGAACGTCGAACCGCTGGCCGAACCGGCTCCGGGCTCCACCCGTGGCCAGCGCGCGGTGACGACCTTCGCGCGCGTGTAGAACGCGACGCCCTCGGGACCGTGCACGTGCGAGCTCCCGAACAGCGAGTCCTTCCAGCCGCCGAAGGAGTAGTAGGCCATGGGCACCGGGATCGGGACGTTGATCCCGATCATCCCGACGTTCACGCCACGCTGGAACCGGCGCGCCGCCTCGCCGCTGGTCGTGAAGACGGCCGTCCCGTTGCCGTAGGGGTTCGCGTTGATCAGCGCGATCGCCTCGTCCACGGAGCCGGCACGCACCACCGTCAGCACCGGGCCGAAGATCTCCTCCCGATAGACGTCCATGTCGGTGGTGACGTCGTCGATCACGGTCGGGCCGACGAAGAAGCCGTCCTCGTGACCGGGGATCCGCAGCCCGCGGCCGTCGACGGCGAGCGTGGCTCCCTGGGCCTCACCGGTACCGATCAGCCCGACGATCCGGTCGCGGGCGGCCGCGGTGACGATCGGGCCCATCTCGTTGCCGGCCTCGCGACCGGGGCCCACCTTCACCGCGCGGGCCTTCTCGCTCACCGCGGCCACCAGCTCGTCGGCGGCGGACCCGACGGCGACGGCCGCGGAGATCGCCATGCAGCGCTCGCCGGCCGAGCCGAACGCGGCGGCGACGAGGTGGTCGGAGGTGTAGGCGATCGGGGCGTCGGGCAGGACGACCGCGTGGTTCTTGGCGCCCCCCAACGCCTGCACCCGCTTGCCGCCCGCCGTGGCGCGCTCGTGGACGTAGCGCGCGATCGGTGTCGACCCGACGAAGGAGACCGCCGCCACCGCCTCGTGATCGAGCAACGCATCGACCGCGACCCTGTCGCCGTGCACCACGTTGAACACACCGTCGGGCAGGCCCGCCTCGGCCCACAGCTCGGCGACCAGCATCGACGCACCCGGGTCGCGCTCGCTGGGCTTGAGCACGAACGTGTTGCCGCACGCGATGGCCACCGGGTGCATCCACATCGGCACCATCGCCGGGAAGTTGAACGGGGTGATCCCGGCACAGACGCCGAGCGGCTGACGGAAGGAGAACACGTCGACGCCGGCAGACACCTCGTCGGAGTAGTCACCCTTGAGCAGCGTCGGGACGCCGCAGGCGAACTCGATCACCTCGAGGCCGCGCTGCACCTCACCGCGCGCGTCGGAGACGACCTTGCCGTGCTCGTCGGAGATGATCTCGGCGAGCTCCTGGGTATGGGTGTTGACCAGCTCGCGGAACGCGAACAGCACCTTCGTCCGCGCCGAGAGCGAGGACCGGCCCCACGTCACGAACGCGGCGGCGGCGGCCCGCACCGCGGCGTCGACGTCCGCGACGCCCGCGAGCGCCACCTCCGCCTGCTGGACCCCGGTCGCCGGGTTCCACACCGGGGCGGTGCGGGGTGAGTCGCCGATCGCGGGCTTGCCGTCGATCCAGTGCCTGATGGTCCTCAACGCGATCCCTCCCGGGGCTGTGTGACCGGTTCCCGCAGCGTGCCGATCTCTTCTGTGCCGATCTTTTCTGTGCCGATCTCCTGCGCCATCATGTGGCACCCCCGCGCTCGAACGCCACAGCGGCGCCGAGATGCACGGGGATCGGTCAGTCATCGGAGGTGGGTCATGACGGGGCATGACCGGGGTCGGCCGCTCGAACTCGACGCTCTCACCGGCGCCGTCGCCGAGCTGGGCGGGCGCCTGCGGGTCCCGACGCCGAACATCGACGCGGTGCTGGGCCTGCTGCAGGTGCGGATGGGCCTGCTGCAGGTGCGGATGGGCCCGCTGCAGGCGCGGACCGGCCCGTGACTGCCGGTTGTCGTCAGACCTCCAGCGCGGCGGCGATCGGGACGCCGGGGCGATAGGCCAGGTGCAGGTGGCCGGGTGCGTCGAGCACCGCGAGGTCGGCGCGGCACCCGGGCGCCACTACCCCGATGTCGCTGCGGCGCAGTGCCCTCGCGGCACCTGCGGTGGCGGCCCAGAGCGCCTCGGCGGGGGTCATCCCCATCTCGCGGACGGCGAGCGCGATCATCAGCGGCATCGACGACGAGCAGTTCGTACCCGGGTTGCAGTCGGTGGCCAGCGCGACGGTGACACCGGCGGAGAGGAGCCGGCGGGCGTCGGGATAGGGGGAGCGGGTGCAGAACTCGACGCCGGGCAGCAGCGTCGCCACCGTGTCGCTCCCCGCGAGCGCCTCGACGTCCGCGCCGGTGAGATGCGTGCAGTGGTCCACGCTCGCGGCACCCAGCTCCACGGCGAGCGCGACTCCCGGGCCGGCGGCGAGCTGGTTGCCGTGCACCCGCACGCCCAACCCGGCGGCGCGGCCGGCCTCCAGGACGACCCTCGCCTCGTCGGCGTCGAAGGCGTGCGGGCTCGCCGGCTCGCAGAACACGTCGATCCACCGGGCGTGCGGGGCGCACGCGGCGAGCATCGGGCCCACGACGAGGCGCACGTAGGCGTCGCGGTCGGCCCCGGCGGGCACCACGTGCGCGCCGAGGAACGTCGTCTCGGCCGTGACCTCCCCGGCCAGCCGGAGCGCGCGCCGCTCGTCGTCGACGGTCAGGCCGTAGCCGCTCTTGATCTCGACGGTGGTGGTGCCCTGGGCGCGCATCTCCGCGACCCGGCGGGCGAGCAGGCCACGCAGGCCCGCATCCGACGCGGCGCGCGTCGCGGCGACCGTGGTGGCGATGCCCCCGCCGTCATAGGGGGTGCCGGCCATCCGCGCCGCGAACTCCGCGGCGCGGTCACCCGCGAAGACGAGGTGGGAGTGGCAGTCGACGAACCCGGGGACGACGGCTCGGCCGCCGAGGTCGATGCGCGAGTCGGCGTCCGGCGCGCCCAGGGCCGGCCCCACCCACAGCACCCGCCCGTCGCCGACGACCACCGCGGCATCGCGGACGATCCCCAGCATCGACCCGTCCCCGACCGCCGGATCGTTCGTGACCAGCTCCCCGATCCCGGTGAACAGCACGCTCTCCCCCCTCCCTCTCACGGTCGTGGGTCCAGTGCTGCTATCGCCTCGTGCAGGTGGGTCGACACCGGGCCCAGGCGGTGGTGGCCGCCTGTCACCACCACCTTGCCGTCCACGAGCACCGTGTCCACGTCGGCGGCCGTGGCCGTGTAGAGGATCTGTGCCGGATCGCAGCCCGCGGTGCGCACGGTGTCCGTGCGGAGGGCGACCAGGTCGGCCACCGCACCCGCGGCGAGCCGCCCGGCGTCGGGACGGCCGAGTGCGGCGTGCCGGGTGAGGGCGGCCAGCAGGTCGTCGGGGGTGAAGCGGCCGCGCTCGCCCGAGGCGAGCCGCTCGTGCATCTCCAGCGTCCTGGCCTCCTCCACCAGGTCGGTGACCGCGCCGCTGTCGCTGCCCAGCGACAGGGTGACGCCGGCGTCGCGCAGCGCCCGGGCGGGACCGATGCCGTCGGCGAGATCGCGCTCGGTGGTGGGGCAGAGGCACACACAGGTGCCGGCGGCGCCCAGGGTGGTGACGTCGGCGCCGGTCAGGTGGGTGGCGTGCACCGCGGTCGTCGCCGGGGACAGGGCGCCCTCGACCGCGAGGAGCGCGGTCGGCGTGAGGCCGTGGCGGGCGAGGCAGGCGTCGTTCTCGGCCGGTTGCTCGGAGAGGTGGACGTGCAGGGGTCGGCCCGCCGCCACCTGGGCCACTGTGGACAGTGCCGCCCGGGGTACGGCCCGGACCGAGTGGATCGCGAACCCGGTGGCGGGGCCGGCGAGCGCCCGCGCGGCCCAGGCGTCCACGTCACCGTCGGAGAACCGCAGCTGGACGCCGGCGGCAGGCGTGTCGAGGCCGCCCGCGAGATAGCAGGTGTCCAGCAGGGTCAGCCGGACCCCGGCCTCGGTGGCGGCGCACCGCAGCGCGTCCCCCATGGCGTTGGGTTCGGTGTAACGCTGCCCGCCGGGGCCGTGGTGCAGGTAGTGGAACTCCCCGACGGCGGTGACTCCGGCCAGTGCCATCTCCGCGTATGCGGCCCGCGCCAGCGCGAGGTAGGAGTCCGGGTCCAGACGCGCGGCGACGGCGTACATCCGCTCGCGCCAGGTCCAGAACGTGCCGCCACGGTCGTGGGTGCGCCCGCGCAGTGCCCGGTGGAACGCGTGGCTGTGCACGTTCGCGAAGCCCGGCAGCACGACGCCCGGCAGGCGCGTCGCGTCACCCGGCGCGGTGCCGGGGACGACGGAGGTGAAGCGCCCACGGTCGACGGTGAACGTGACGTCGGTGGCCGGCCCGCCGGGGAGAAGCGCGTGTGCGGCGAACCACTTCACCGGGCCGGCTCCTCCACCACGGTGGCGAGCGCGCCCACCCCGGTGAGGATGCCCGCGTCGTGGCCCGTCGGCGTCCGGATCACCCCACGTCCCACATGCCGCCGAAGCTCCCACCCGTCATCAGCGTTCCGTCATCGGGATCCGGAGGCCGTGGGTGGCGGCTGTTGCCGTCGCGGTGTCGTAGCCGGCGTCCGCGTGGCGGAGGACGCCCGTGGCGGGGTCGTTGGTCAGCACGCGTTCGATCTTCTGCGCCGCCAGCTCCGTGCCGTCGGCGACCGTCACCTGGCCCGCGTGCAGGGACCGCCCCATCCCGACCCCGCCGCCGTGGTGGATCGACACCCAGCTCGCTCCGGAGGAGGTGCTGACCAGCGCGTTGAGCAGTGGCCAGTCGGCGATCGCGTCGGACCCGTCGGCCATCGACTCGGTCTCGCGGTAGGGGGAGGCCACCGAGCCGGTGTCGAGGTGGTCGCGGCCGATCACGATCGGCGCCGCTACCTCGCCCGAGGCGACCATCTCGTTGAACGCCAGCCCCGCCCGGTCACGCTCACCCTGGCCGAGCCAACAGATCCGGGCGGGCAGGCCCTGGAACGCGACCCGCTCCTGCGCCGCGCGGATCCAACGGTGCAGGTGGTCGTCGTCCGGCAAGAGATCCAGCACCGCCCGGTCGGTGGCGTGGATGTCGGCCGGGTCGCCCGACAGTGCCACCCAGCGGAACGGGCCCTTCCCCGCGCAGAACAGCGGCCGGATGTAGGCGGGGACGAACCCGGGGAACGCGAACGCCCGGTCGTAGCCGCCCTGGCGGGCCTCGTCGCGGATCGAGTTGCCGTAGTCGAACACCTCCGCGCCCGCGTCGAGGAACCCGACCATCGCCTCGACGTGGCGCGCCATCGACTCGCGCGCCCGGTCGGCGCCCTCCTCCGGCTCGGCGGTCGCGTAGTCGGGCCAGTCCTCCGGTGAGATCCCCTCGGGCACGTAGGACAGCGGGTCGTGAGCGGAGGTCTGGTCGGTGACGATGTCCACCTCGGCCCCCCGCCGCAGCAGCTCGGGCAGCACCGTCGCGCAGTTCCCCACAACCCCGATGGACAGGGCTGTGCGGGACGCTTTGCTCTGCGCACCGATACGCACCGCCTCGTCGAGAGAGCCCGCCACCATGTCGAGGTAGCGGTGCTCCACCCGCCTGCGCAGCCGTGCGGCGTCGACGTCGACGACCAGGCACACCCCGCCGTTGAGGGTGACGGCGAGCGGCTGCGCGCCACCCATGCCACCGCAGCCCCCGGTCACGGTGAGCGTGCCGGCCAGCGTCCCGCCGAACCTCTTCGCCGCGACGGCCGCGAACGTCTCGTAGGTGCCCTGCAGGATGCCCTGCGTGCCGATGTAGATCCACGAGCCCGCGGTCATCTGCCCGTACATGGTCAAGCCGAGGCGCTCCAGCCGCCGGAACTCCGGCCAGGTCGCCCAGTCGCCGACCAGGTTGGAGTTGGCGATCAGCACCCGCGGCGCCCACTCGTGCGTCCGCAGCACCCCGACCGGACGCCCGGACTGCACGAGCATCGTCTCGTCCTCGGCGAGTGTCGTGAGGGTGCGCACCATCGCGTCGTAGGAGCGCCAGTCGCGCGCGGCGCGCCCGGTTCCGCCGTAGACGACCAGGTCGTCCGGACGCTCGGCGACCTCGGGGTCGAGGTTGTTCGCGAGCATCCGTAGCGGGGCCTCGGTCTGCCACGACCGTGCGGTCAACGACGGGCCGCGCGCGGCGCGGACGGGACGGGCACCTTCCATGACGAACGTCCTCTCTCGGGTGGGATCGCGGCGGGCGTCAGCGCAGGGGCCCCGCGACGGACTCCGCGGCCCTCAACGCGGCGCCGGACGCGACGAGGCGGACGGCCGCCTCGATCTCGGGGGACAGGTACCGGTCGGGCCCGGGACCGTCGACATGGACGCGCAGCTCGTCGTGCACCGCGGCCGTGGCGGGGGCGGGGGCCAGCGGCGCACGCAGGTCCAGGGCCCGAGCGGCGGTGAGCAGCTCGATCGCGATCACCCGGGTGAGCCCGTCGATCGCGCGGCGCAGCTTGCGGGCGGCCGACCAGCCCATCGAGACGTGGTCCTCCTGCATGGCGCTCGACGGGATCGAGTCCACCGACGCCGGCACCGCCAGCCGCTTGAGCTCGGACACGATCCCGGCCTGCGTGTACTGGGCGATCATGTGGCCGGAGTCGACGCCGGGATCGTCGGCCAGGAACGCGGGGAGCCCGTTGTTGCGGGCGACGTCGAGGAAGCGGTCGGTGCGCCGCTCGCTCATCGACGCGAGGTCCGCGACGGCGATCGCGAGGAAGTCGAGGACGTAACCGAGCGGGGCGCCGTGGAAGTTGCCGTTGCTCTCGACGCGCCCGTCGACGACCACGGGGTTGTCGACGGCGGCGGCGAGCTCGCGGGCGGCGACCGCCTCCGCGTGCGCGAGGGTGTCGCGCACGGCGCCGTGCACCTGCGGGGCGCAGCGCAGCGAGTAGGCGTCCTGCACGCGGGTGCACCCGGGGTTGCGGTGGCTCTCCATGATCGCCGACCCGGCGAGCAGCGTGCGGAGGTTGGCGGCGCTGACGGCCTGTCCGGGGTGGGGTCGCAGCACCTGCAGGTCGGCGGCGAACACCGCATCGGTGCCCAGCAGGGCCTCGACGCTCATGGCCGCGGCGACGTCGGCCGTGCGGAGCAGCTGTCGCAGGTCGTGGCAGGCGAGCACCAGCATGCCGAGCATGCCGTCGGTTCCGTTGATCAGGGCCAGGCCCTCCTTCTCGGCCAGCACCAGCGGCTCGATCCCGGCGGCGGCGAGCGCCTCGGCCGCGGGGAGCAGCGTGCCGGTGGCGTCCCGGACCTCGCCCTCGCCCATCGCGGCGAGCGCACAATGGGCCAGCGGCGCCAGATCACCGGAGCAGCCCGACGACCCGTACTCGCGCACGACCGGGGTGATGCCGGACGTCAGCATCGCCGCGTACGCCCGGGCCGTCACCGGCCGGATCCCGGTGCGGCCCGTGGCCAGGGTGGACAGGCGTAGCAGCATCAGCGCCCGGACGACCTCGCGCTCCACCTCCGGTCCCGACCCGGCCGCGTGTGAACGGACCAGGCTGCGTTGCAGCTGCGTGCGCCGCTCGACCGGGATGTGGCGGGTCGCCAACGCCCCGAACCCCGTGGACACCCCGTAGTGCGGCTCGACGTCCTGCGCGAGCGCTTCGACCACCGTGCGGCTCGCCGCGGCCGCGTCGACGGCATCCGCGCTGAGCTCCACCCCGGCCCCGTCCCGGGCGACCGCGAGAACCTCGCCGGGGGTCAGCGGGCCGACCCCGACGGCGACGGTGCGAGACGCGGAGACTGTGGGAGAGACGGAGGACAGGGGGAGCAGCGGGCGGAGGGACATGGCCTCAATGGGACACCCGATCCACCACGTCCACCATGGCCCGGGACGCACCTGTGTCCGCAGTCCCGGACAGTGTGGCGGGCGTCTTGCTACGGTCCCTCCGGTGAAGGCGCCCGCGGCGCACCAGGTGCTGGCCGTTCTGAGCCACCTGGCCCGGCAGGCCGGTCCGATACCCGCCATGGTGATCGCCCGTGACCTGGAGCTGCCCCGGTCCACCACCTACGAGCTGTTGACGGCCCTGGAGATGGGCGGGTTCGTGGTGCACCTGGCCGACGAGCGACGCTTCGGGCTGGGCCTGGCCGCCTACGAGCTCGGCACCGGCTATTCCCGCCAGGAGCCTCTGCAACGGGTGGCACGGGTGCCGCTGGCGCGGCTCGTCGACCGCACCGGGCACACCGCGCACATGGCCGTCATGCACGGCCGCGAGGTGGTCTACGTGATCGAGGAACGCGCGCCCGGTCGTCCGCCGCTGATCACCGACGTCGGGGTGCGGTTGCCCGCCCAGCTCACCGCCAGTGGCCGGGCGATGCTCGCGGCGCTGTCGTCGGCGCAGGTCCGCGCGCTGTTCCCGGACCAGGCCGCGTTCGTCACCCGGCACGAGGTCGGGCCCGGCTCTCTCTCCGCACTGCGCCGGCTGCTCGTGGAGACCCGACGCCGGGGGCACGCCGTCGAGGACGGGGAGGTCACGCCCGGGTTCGCCTCGATCGCCGTGGCCGTCCTCGACCGCACCGGCCACCCGGCCGCCGGCGTCGCGGTCACCTTCCCCTGGGCCCAGGGGGGTGAGGATCTGGAGGTCGTGATCGTCGACGAGGTGCACCGGACGGCGCGGGCCATCGCCAGCCGCATCGACGGACGCGCGGATCCGACGGCCGGACGGCGCTGAGGCCGCCGGTTCGGGCGCCGGCCGCCGCATCGAACGGCCCGTTCGCGTGGTGGGATGCGGGAGGTGGCGGGCTGTTGCGCCCGGCGTCAGGTCGCGTCGAACACGATCGCGGGCCAGCCCGTCGCCCCGTCGGGGATCACGTCGGCCTTCGCCTCGGTCTGGGTGACCCCGTTCGCGTCGGTGGCCCGGACCTGGGCGACGTGGCTGCCCGGCGCGAGCTCGACGGTGGCGCGCCACATCCGCCAGGTGTCGCCGCTGACCTCGGTGGCCAGCTCGGCGTCCTGCCACGGACCGCCGTCGACCCGCACCTCGACGCGACCGATGCCGTCGGGTTGCGACCAGGCGATCCCCGCGATCGTGACGCGGCCCGCGCGGGTGCCTCCGAAGGCCCGGGGGACGTCGATGCGCGACTGGGTCTTGATCGGCGCCCTGCGCGCCCAGCCGCGCTGCAACCAGTAGGTCTGTGTCGCGTCGAACGTGGTGACCTCGAGGTCGGTGACCCACTTCGTGGCCGACACGTACCCGTACAGACCCGGCACGACCATGCGTACCGGGAACCCGTGCTCGGGTGGCAGCGCCTCGCCGTTCATCCCGAACGCCAGCAACGCGCCCCGGTCGGGTTCCAGCAGGACGTCGGTGGGGGTGCCCGCGTTCCAGAGCCGGTCGCTGCTCGTGCTGACGACCTGGTCGGCGCCGGGCGCGATCCCGGCTTCGAGCAGGATCTCGCGCAGGTCGACCCCGATGAAGTTCGACGTGGAGACGAGGTCACCGCCGACCTCGTTGGACACGCACAGCAGCGTGACCGTGCGTTCGACCAGCGGGCGGGCCAGCAGGTCGGCGAAGGTCAGCGTCATCTCGTTGTCGACCATGCCGTGGATGCGCAGCGACCAGTCCGCGGCCGACAGCGTGGGGATCCGCAGGGCGGTGTCGATCCGGTAGAACTCGGTGTTCGCCGTCAGAAAGGTCGGCGTTCCCAGTTCGGGGAAGGCCGCCGTGGGCGGGATCGCGGGGGCCCGCTCGGTGAGTGTGGCCCGCGCGATCGTCTGGGTGACCTCGTCGCGGGAACCCGTCGTCACAGCGCTGAGGACCTGCCCGACCCCGGCCGCGGCGAGCGCACCCGCCCCGACCGCGCCCGACGTGCCGATCAGGACGTTCCGCCGCGACACCGCACTGCGCCGTCCGCGCAGCAGATCCGCGTCCGGCTCGGCGTCGACGCCTAGGGCGAGCGCGTGCAGGCGACGGAAGACGGTGGTGCCGACGCCCAGCGAGACGGCCGGCGCGAGCAGGTCGAGCGCGGCGAAGGCGGGGGAGGACCCGACGGCGAGGAAACCGAGCACGCCGAGGACGGTGATCATCGCGGTGCCCGGCGTCCGGCGTCGCCGCGACGCGAGCCCGGCGGCCGCGGCCAGGAGCATGAGGACGACGGCCATGCCGGCGAGGAGGACGGGCTTGTCGGCGGTGCCGAACGTGCTCTTGGCGAACTCGACGAGCCACTCCGGGGAGAGCCGGACCGTCGTGTCGCCCACGGCCAGGTAGGGCGACGACGCGGGGGAGACGAGACCGGCCACCAGATGTCCCGCCCCGAGTGCGGACGCCACCGCCAACACGCCGAGCAGCGCGGCGAACGGGCGGGGGACGGCGGGCCGGGCGGGGCCTCCCGCCTGTGGTGCGGTAGTGGTGCTCACCTGCCGAGTCTGCCGCGCCGAGCGAGGTGTTCCACCGTTTCGGACATTACAGATCGCTAGTCTCCGTCGAGCCAGCCGTAGACCGTCTGAGGGGAGACCTGCAGCGCTCTCGCGATCGCCCGCACCTCGACCCCGCGCGCCTTCCCGGTCCGCGCCAGGTCACGCTGGCGCGCCCGCAGCTCGGCGATCCGTGTGGCGACCCCGGCCATCTCCTCCAGCAGCGCCACCGCCTCGGGCGCCGCACCGGCGCGGGCCCGGCCCACCCCCGGACGCGGGAAGGCGCGCACCGCCTCGGGATCCCACTGCCGTCGGCCCCCGTCCGGCCCGGGGAGCGGTGGGGGAGCCTGGCCGCGGGAGACGTACGCCAGCCACGTGGATGTCCTGACCCCCCAGGACGCGGCGCACTCGGCGCCGGTCCAGGTGCCGTCGCTCACGAGGCGCCGCCGCTGACCGGACCGGCCCGGCGACGGACCGGCCCCGGTGCGGGCCCTGCAGTGTCCCGCGGCGACGAGCCCGGGGCGGACTTGCAGGTGGTCGACACCGTCGGGGAGTGTAGGTGGCCCGCACCGCACCGCCCCGACCCGTCCCGGCGGCCGCTTCCGCGCGTCCGGGTCCGCCTGCGGGACCGGTCCGTCCTGGACAGCGCGTCCACCAGCGCTCCGGCGGTCCTGTCAGCCGGGCGGGGCCGACATCGGGGTCGGGGACAGGGTCGGGGTCGGGGAGAGGGTCGGGGACAGGGTCGGGGACATGGGGGTCGGGGACTCGGCGTGGAGGGTCCGGAGCAGGTCGGCCAGGCCACCCGAGGCGCGGCCGCGGGTACGGGCGCTGGTCCGCACCCGGAGGGCTGTGGGCTGCACCAGCCGGAACCCGGCCTCGCGCAGGGTCTGCCAGAGGGCGTGGTCCTCGCCGGAGCCGTCGCCGGGGAAGCCGCCGGCGGCGACGTAGGCGTCGGCGCGGATCCCGAGGTTCGCGCCGTAGACATGGCTGTGCCGCACGCCGTCGATCCCCTCGACGACGAGGTCCTGGTACCGGCCCCGGACGTCCGGGGGGAGCTCGGTGGGGTCGGCGAGCTCCGCCACCCCGGCCACACCCATCGCCCCACCGGCCGCGTACCGCAGGTGCGCGAGCGCCCAGTCCGGTGGCACGGTCGTGTCCGCGTCCGTGGCCAGCAGCCACGTGGCCGACAGCGGGTGCCGGCGGAGCGGTCGCAACGCATGCAGCGCGCCCACATGACGCAACGCCCCCACTCCGGAGCCGCGCACGATGTGGGCGGTTGTCGAACCCGTGTCCGCGCCGAGCGCCCTCGCCACGCGGACGTCCTCGACCGCCGTCACCCGCATCGCCGATGCCTGTGGCCACGTGCGCAGCAGTGCGGTCACCCGCTGCGGGGTGCGGTCCCGGCAGCGGTCGAGCACCACCGCGACCGAGGTGTCGACACCGGCCGGCAGGTTCCGCAGCGCCCGCCGGACGCTGCGCAGGCAACGTCCGATGTGGTGTTCCTCGTCCCTCGCGGGGATCACGACCCCGACGGCCCGGATCGGCGGGCCGCTCACCGGTGTCTGAGCACGAGCAGGACGAACTGCTCATCGGTGTGGTCGACGACGACGTCGAGCTCGGGACGGTCCCGCAGCAGGCGGTGGGTCGCCTCCGCCGTGCGGGGGGCCTCCGCGGGCCAGCCCCGCCAGTGGACCGCGACGACGTCGCCGCCGGGTTCGATCCCGTCGAGCGTGCGGGCGATCGTCGCGGTGACCGATGCGTCGTCGAGGTAGTAGAGGACCTCGCTGAACAGCGCGAGGTCGAACGGCCCGGCCGGGGTCGCGGCCGGCAGGGCGGCATCGGGGACGGTGACGCCGGGCCGGTGCCGGCAGACCGCGCGGGCCCGCGCGGCGGCGGCGGGCACGGGGTGCGACGCCCGCACGCGGTCGCAGCCGGCGGCGCGTGGGACGCTGCGCTCGCCCCTGCCGCCGCCCGGCCCGAACC
>JAJAZD010000248.1 GCA_026785945.1 Pseudonocardia sp.
CCCCCGGACGGGCGCACCCGGCGCGTACCGCCCAAGGCCCTCCGCGGCCGGGGCTCCGCGGTGGGCCGCGCCGTACAGGTGGGCGGCGAGCCGATGACGGTGACGGCCGACGGCATCCGCCACCCGCGCCCCGTCCCCCGCCGCACCTGGTACCGCCACACCACCGACTGGCTCCTCGTCCGTCCCTGACCGCACCCAAACCCCGACTCGTACGCACCGAGACCCCGACTCGCGCGCGTTTGGCCTTCCTTGCCCGCGAGTCGGGGTCTGCGTGCGCGCCAGTCGGGCCGTCCGACGAAGGTGCTGGGCGCGGGCGGTCATCTCTCCCGCATCGCCGCCAACGCCTCGTCGCGGGGCATTCCGGTGGCCTGCAACAGATCGAGGGCGATCGAACGCAGCTGTGCGACCATCACCACCTCCGACGGGCCCGGCGTCCAGCCGTCCGACAGTGCCACCGCGTGGCGGACGACGTCGAGCACCGGTTCTCGGGCCCGCTCGCGGTCACCCTCCCGGCTCAGCTGTGCGGTGAGCGTGCCGACCGCGGCCGCGAGCCCGCCGATCGCGTCGGCCAGCTCCGGAGCAGCAGGCTCTCCGTCGGAGAGGGCCTGATAGGTGCGGCGAGCGAGGACGCGGGCGTTGCGCATGGCGTAGTCGGCCCGCTCGGCGAGCTCTGTGTAGCGGCCGAGTGCACGACGACGGCGGCGGTGCAGTGGCGCGATGGTGACGACCTCGCGCCCCCCGCGCAGCGCGGCCCGGAGATCGTCGATGAGCGGTTGGCTGGCCCGGGCCTGCTCCAGGGCCTCGCGGGCACCGTCCAGGTCACGCTCGCGGAGGGCATCGGCGGTGCGGGCGAGCACCGCCGCGAGCTCGTCGAGCAAGCTGCGCGCGCCGCGCCGGACGGGTCCCACCGGGTCGGCCGGCAGCGCCGCAGCGATCAGCACGCCGACGGCGCCGCCGATCAACGCGTCGATCCAGCGGTCGAGCCCGCCCGCGGCACCCGGTGGCAACAACGTGGCCACCAGCACGGCCGACGAGCCGGCCTGTGCCACGAGCAGGGCGGCGCCGTCGGCGAAGACCGCGAGCGCCATCGCCGACGCGACCACCAGTGCGATCTGCCACGGCCCGCTACCGATCCGGGCGATGATCAGGTCGCCGACGAGGATGCCCACGCTCACCCCGACGACGAGCTCGACCACCCGGCGCAACCGGCTGCTCGGCGACACCCCGAGACTGATCACCGCCGCGATCGGTGCGAAGAACGGGCCGGCGTGCCCGACCACCTCGACGGCGACGAACCACGCCACGCCGGCCGCCAGCGCGCACTGGACGATGGGCAGCGCGGACAGCCCGACGCGGCAAACGCGGGCCCGCAACTGGGTGCGCAGCCGCCGTACGACCTTCGACGTCAAGGAATCACAGCCCCAGCGCGGTCGGGGCCTCCGGGTCGGAGTCGGCCAGGAACGTGGCCGTGCGCGCGGCCTCATCGGTCTCTCCGATGGCCGCGGCGGCACGGTGCAGCGCCGCCAGGGCCCGCAGGAAGCCCTGGTTGGGCTCGTGCGACCAGGGCACGGGGCCGAATCCCTTCCAGCCCGAGCGGCGCAGCTGGTCCAGTCCCCGGTGGTAGCCCGTGCGGGCGTAGGCGTAGCCGGTGATCGTCAGGCCGTCCTGGAGCGCCTGTTCGGCCAGCACCGCCCACGCGATGCTCGAAGTCGGGTGGATCGCCGCGACCTCGGCCGGCGCGACGCCCCCGTCGAGCTGGGCGACCGCGGGGTCGATGGGGAGCAGGGTGGGCTCGGGTCCGAGCATGTTGCCGTGCAGGGTCATGGGCCCATCCTGCCGCTCGGCGGGTCGTGCGTGGAAATCGCCGGCCCGGCGACGATCTCCACGCGCGCGCCGTCAGGCGCCGAGTGTCGTCCCCGTCGAACGCAGGTTCTCGCACGCGAGCGTGACGCGCTGCGCCATGCCCACCTCGGCGGCCTTGAGGTAGGTCCGCGGGTCGTACGCCTTCTTGTTGCCGACCTCACCGTCGATCTTCAGTACGCCGTCGTAGTTCGAGAACATGTGCGCCGCGATCGGGCGGGTGAAGGCGTACTGCGTGTCGGTGTCGACGTTCATCTTCACCACGCCGTAGCCCAGCGCCTCGTGGATCTCCTCGATGAGCGAACCGGACCCGCCATGGAAGACCAGGTCCAGCGGCTTCGACCCGGCGGGCAGCCCCAGCTTCGCGGTCGCGACCTCCTGGCCCTGCTCGAGAATCTCCGGCCGGAGCTTGACGTTGCCCGGCTTGTACACGCCGTGCACGTTGCCGAACGTGGCCGCGAGCAGGTAGCGACCCTTCTCACCGGCCCCGAGCGCCTCGACGGTGTCCTCGTAGTCACCCGGCGCGGTGTAGAGTTTCTCGTTGATGTCGTGGCTGACGCCGTCCTCCTCACCGCCGACGACGCCGATCTCGACCTCGAGAATGATCTTCGCCTTGACGGCGTGGTCGAGCAGGTCCGCGGCGATGCGCAGGTTCTCGTGCAGCTCGGTCGCCGAGCCGTCCCACATGTGCGACTGGAACAGCGGGTTGCCCCCCCGGTCCACCCGCTCGCGGCTCAGCGCGATCAGCGGCCGGACGAAGGTGTCGAGCTTGTCCTTCGGGCAGTGGTCGGTGTGCAGTGCGACGTTGATCGGGTACTTCGCCGCGACCACGTGCGCGAACTCCGCCAGTGCGGCGGAGCCCGTCACCATGTCCTTCACGCGGGTGCCGGACAGGAAGTCGGCCCCGCCCGTCGAGACCTGGACGATCCCGTCGCTCCCGGCCTCGGCGAAGCCGCGCAGCGCCGCGTTCAGCGTCTCGGTACCCGTCACGTTGATCGCCGGGTAGGCGAACTGGCCGTTCTTGGCCCGGTCCAGCATCTCGTTGTAGATCTCGGGGGTGGCGATCGGCACGGTATGACCCTCCTGTCGCGGATTCGGCTGCGAGTATCCCGCAGCGCGGCCACCGGAGCGGAGGCGGCGGCGCCCATCTCGGTGGCGCCATCTCGGCGGTGACCATCCCGGTGGCGACCACTAGTCTGAACCCATGGTCGGTGCCGCGGGAGAGTACGCCGTCGAGCACACGCTCACGCGGCTGCGGACACTTGACGCGCGTCCCGAACCCGAGGCGGTCGGTCCGCGCACGCTGGCCGACCTCTACCGCGATCACCGCATGCGCATGGTCCGCCTCGCCGTCCTGCTGGTCGACGACCTGAGCACCGCCGAGGACGTCGTCCAGGAGGCCTTCACCGGGCTGCACCGGCACTGGTCCGGGCTGCGCGACGAGGCTTCCGCCGTGGGCTACCTGCGCACCGCCGTCGTCAACGGTTCGCGGTCGGTACTCCGCCGCCGGCGTACGGCACGGGACTACGTCCCACCCCATCAGGCGAACGCCCGGTCGGCCGAGTCGCTCGCGATGCTCTCGACCGAGCACCAGGCGGTCGTCGACGCGTTGGCCACCCTGCCTCCGCGCCAACGGGAGGTGCTGGTGCTGCGCTACTACGGCGGCCTGTCCGAATCCGAGATCGCGGACGCCACCGGCATCACGCGTGGCACCGTGAAGTCCACCGCCAGCCGCGCGCTCGACGCTGTCCAGCGCCTGCTCAATCCCGGAACCGGGTGACTGTCGTGACTGTCCGTCGGGTCGGCGTCGCGGGCGACGGCCGCCACCTGCCGTCGAGGGTCGCATGACCGCCGGTGGCGAGCCGGAACAGCGGGTGGCCGACGCGCTGCGGGCCCGCGCGACGGGAGCGGGGCAGGCGGTGCCCGGCCGTGCGGTGGCGCCCGCGCCCCGCAGGTCCCGCAGGTCCCGCAGGTCCGAGCCCCCACCCGGCCTCGGCACCGGCGCCGCTCTGATGATCACACTGCTCGCAGGCGCGGTGCTCGGCATGGCAGTGGCGCTGCTGTCGCTGCTGGTGCCCGGTGCACTACCCCCGCTCGGCTGATCCCGCGCCCCCGGTACCTTCTGGTTCGTGACGACGCTCGCACTCGGCCCGGAATGGCTCCAGCCCGCAACGATCATCGAGTGGCTCGGCCCGTGGGCACTCGTCGGCCTGGCGCTCATCGTCTTCGCCGAGTGCGGGCTCCTGCTGGGGTTCTTCCTCCCGGGTGACTCGCTGCTCTTCACAGCCGGGCTGTTCGTGGCCCAGGGGGCGATCCAGGCGCCGCTGTGGCTGGTCTGCGTGCTTCTCGTGGCCGCCGCTTTCGCCGGCAACGCCGTGGGCTACTACATCGGCCGCGCCGCCGGGCCGGCGATCTTCGACAAGCCACGGTCACGCCTGTTCAAGCCCTCGCACGTGCACAGGACGCAGGAGTTCTTCGACAAGTACGGCACCCGGGCGATCGTGGTGGGCCGGTTCGTGCCCATCGTCCGCACGTTCATCACGGTGATGGCCGGCGTCGGGAGGATGAACTCGACGCGCTACCTCGGTTACTCGCTGATCGGCGGCGTCGCCTGGGCCGCGGGCGTCACGGTCCTCGGATTCTGGCTGGGCCAGTTCGAGTTCGTCCGCGAGAACATCGAGCTGATGCTGCTGCTCATCGTGTTCGTCTCGATTCTGCCGATCGTCGTCGAGGTACTGCGGGCCCGCCGCAGGGGCGGGGCGCACGCCGCCTGAGCACCAGGCACGCTCCGTTCGTGTGGTCGGGCGGGACACGCCGTCGGTGATCGTGGCGTTGCCGGGCGTCGACCGGTGACGGGTCTACGCTCGGCCCGTGGGTTCGACCGTGTGGTTCATCATCGCCGTCATCGCGCTGCTGGCGGGCGCCGTCCTGTTGTTCGTCGAACGGTCCCGCGGGAGCGGTGGTGGCAACGCCAAGGACCGGCGCCGGTGGGCAGCGTTGCGTGGCTGGGAGTTCCTGGACAGCGATCCGGTGCTGCCGAGCCGCTGGCACTACGGGACGATCCACCAGGGCGGCCCGGGCGTGGCCCGCAACCTGATCAGTGGTGACATCCCCACCCCGGACGGTCCGCGGCACGCCTACGTGTTCGATCACGAGCAGGCCGGTCGGGTCAACTCGGTGCTGGTGGCCGTCGAGGTCCAGGCTCATCTCCCGGCGGCCGTCGAGCTGCGGTTGCCGTCGGCCCCGCTGCCCGACGATGCCGGCCTGGACCTGCTCGAACCCGTCGGTGCCCGGTACGCGTTCGTGTCCGACGCCGACGCGGTCCGCCCTTTGCTCACCTCGCGACTCGCCGATGCCGGTGACGCCTTGGGTGAGGACGTCGAGCTTCTCTGGGCCGAGGAGTCGTGGGTGCTCGCGACCGCGCCGCTGAAGTCCACCTCCGACCGAATTCAGGACCTGCTCGCCGACCTCGCCGAGGTGGCCACCGCGCTGGAGCAGGCGCAGGGCGCACGGTCGCGCTAGATCGTTAGGGTCCGGGGGTGCCCACTGCCCTCATCACCGGAGCCACCGCCGGCATCGGCGCCGCATTCGCCGCCCGCCTCGCCGCCGACGGGCGCGACCTCGTGCTCGTCGCCCGCGACCGGGAGCGGCTCGAGGCCACCGCCTCGACCGCACGCGCGACCGGCGTATCCGTCGAGGTCCTGCCCGCCGACCTGTCGGTGACGGCCGACCGCAACCGGGTGGCCGCGCGGCTCTCGGATCCCGATATCACCCCCGTCGACCTGCTCGTGAACAACGCGGGTTTCGCGATCGGCGGCGCGTTCCTCGAGATCGGCGCCGACGACCTCGCGAGACAGCTGGCCGTCAACGTCACATCTGTGCTGCAGCTGACTCGCGCCGCGCTGCCGGGAATGGTTGATCGGCACCGCGGCGGCGTGGTCAACGTGTCGAGCGTGGCCGGCTTCCTCGCGGGACGGGGATCGACCTACGGTGCCGACAAGGCGTGGGTCACGTCGTTCACCGAGGGCGTCGCGACGTCGTTGGCCGGCACGGGGGTGCGCGCGATGGCGTTGTGCCCCGGGTTCGTCCGCACGGAGTTCCACGAGCGCGCCGGCGTCGAGGTGGGTGCGCGTACCGGTCCGCTGTGGCTCGACGCGTCACGCGTCGTCGACGACTGCCTGGCCGACCTGGCGAGGGGGAAGGTGGTCTCGGTGCCCAGCCCGCAGTACAAGGCGATCGTCACGGCGGTCGACCTGTTGCCACGCACGCTCATCCGGCGGCTGCTGGCGTGGGGCGACCGCGGAGCGCGGACGTGAGCGACCTGGGCGACCTCGCCACGGCGTCGACATGAGCACCGCCGACGGGGAGCGCGAGCAGCTCGCGGTGTTGGTACGGGAGCTGGGGGTGGTGCACGAACGCGTCACGCTGTCCTCGGGCGCGGAGGCCGAGTACTACATCGACCTACGTCGCGTCACCCTCGAGCACCGGGCCGCCCCCATGGTGGGAAGGCTGCTGCGGGTGCTCACCGCCGACTGGGAGTACGACGCGGTCGGCGGGCTGACACTGGGCGCCGACCCGATCGCCGACGCGGTCCTGCACGCCGTGGCGGCGGAGCGGATCGGCGCGCCGGGCATCCGGCCTGTGGACGCCTTCGTGGTGCGCAAGGCCACCAAACAACACGGGATGCAGCGGCTGATCGAGGGGCCGGACATCGCGGGCCGTTGCGTACTGGTGGTGGAGGACACCTCGACGACCGGTTCCTCGGTACTCACCGCCGTCCGAGCGGCGCGAGAAGCCGGAGCGACGGTGGTCGGCGTAGCCACCGTCGTCGATCGGGACACGGGTGCTCGGGAGGCCATCGAGGCTCACGACGTGCCCTACCGCGCGCTCCTCGGGCTGGCCGACCTCGGACTGAGCTGAGGCCGGCCTGCCCCGAGGAGCACCTGATCCGATGTGGGCCTACTCGCCCGCACCCACGCCTGCACCGGCAGCATCACCGATGTCCGCACCAGCGGCGTCACCGTTGTCCGCACCGGCAGCGTCACCGTTGTCCGCACCGGCAGCGTCACCGTTGTCCGCACCGGCGGCAGCGTCCTCCGCTGCGGCAGCGTCAGCAGCATCGGCGTCAGCAGCATCAGCATCAGCGGCGCCGCCCACCGTGATGCGGACGGAGTCGATCGCGGGCGTCTGGTTCGCCTTCGTCATCATCGGCGTGCGGTGCGATCCGTCACCGGCCCACGAGGTGCACTGGAGTTCACCGGCGACGTCGATGCCGTTGACCTGGATGGTCACGGTGTCGGACCCGGCGCCACCGCCGTTGTCCTGCGTCGCGACGAAGAACTCCGGGGCACCGGACGAGTCCGGGGCCTCGTCGACGGACGGCAGGATGCGGCATGCGGTGTGGAAGTGGCCGCGCTGGAGGCCTTCCTCGTTGAGGAAGGAGCTCTCCAGGTAGTAGCCGCCGGCAGCAGCTCCGAGGAACCGGTCACGCACGAGGTTGCGGGTCGCGACCTGCATCTCGAAGTCCTCGCCTACAGCGATGGCCTCGGGCGCGTCGACGATCAGCAGTGACGGCGCCTGATCGGAAACCTCACCATGAGAGGATTCGACACAGGCGGGCGACTCCTGGAACCCGGTGTGCGGGGCCAGGTCGCTGTCATCACAGTTCGTGCCCAGGACGTCGAGCCCGTTGTCCTCGACAACCTCCTCCCCAGCGGCAGCATCCTCAGCACCGGCACCCCCAGCGGCAGCATCCTCAGCACCGGCACCCCCAGCACCGGCGTCTTGAGCACCGCCATCCTGACCAACGCCATCGGCATCCCCGGCACCCTGATCGGGCACGGTGTTGCCGACGGGAACGACGACCGGGTCGGCACCGTGGCTGCCGCTGTGGCCCGCCACCGGTGCGGCCGGGGCGGCCGCGGACTGGCCGACATAGGAGTAGTCGCAGGCTGCGGACATCAACATGACCGCCAGTGCAGCAGTGGACACAGCCAGCTTGCGGCCTGCCCTGCGGTGTCGTTGATGACTTGCTATGGACATGGTGCTCCGTTCGGGGTCGAGGAGCGAGAAACCGGGAGGACCGGGAGGTCCGACCGGCTGACCGGCGTGAAACGCGGGGAGCGCGGAGCTAACGCCGGACGGAGTGACGGGGCCGCGAACGGGCCCGATGTGAGCCGGTGTCGGACACCCGAGGGGAGTCCGAGTCGGATGTCGAGGGGAAGGCGCCGGGCTCAGGGACGGTGCGGTATCGGCCGCTGTCGGACACCCGTTGATGGGACCCGGAGTCGGACACCCGCGGGTGACCCGGTTCGGAGACCTGCGGATACGAACCACTGTCCGACCGACGCGGATAACCCGGTTCGGAGACCTGCGGATACGAACCACTGTCCGACCGACGCGGATAACCCGGTTCGGAGACCTGTGGATACGAACCACTGTCCGACCGACGCGGATAACCCGGTTCCGAGGCCGACGGATATGAACCCTGGTCGGCACTCTGGTAGGAGCCCGTGCTGGACGTCGGGCTGTACCTGCCGGCGTCGGGCACCGGGGTGCGCAAGCGAGGTTCGGAGACCTGGCGGTATCCACCGGTGTCGGATACCCCGTAGGTGGGAATCTCCTGCGCCGGCGAGTAGATGGAGGTCTCGGCCATCCGGGGCGCGGGCGCGGTCACCTGGGGCTCGGGTTGGCTCACCCGGGGCCCTTCGATCGCGGCGACCGCGGTGAAGCTGGGAATCGCGGCACCGACCGTGGCGCGCTGGGGCGGCTTCGAGACGGTGACCCGTTCGGGACGCTTCCCGGCACCGCGTTGGCGGAGGGCGGCGATCATGGCGACCGCGCCGAGGACTATCGCGACGAACACCAGGATCGGCACGATCAGGTCCAACGGACCTGTGGCACCCGCGAGAAAGCCCGGCGAGGCGGCCTGCCGCAGAGCCGCGTAGTTCACGAGCCCGGTGCTCTCGAGGTACTGGTGGTGTCGGGTCACGAACCCATCGGTGAACTCGGCGAACTCGCGGATCGTGTCGTTGCGCGTGGTGGCCCGCACCTCCGCGATCGCCGGCAGGATGCTGCCGTGCGCCTCGCGCAGGATCTGCACGAAGGTCCGGTCGTAGTCCGCGCCGGTCTCCGACGAGATCGCATTCATCCACCCGATCTGCTGGGCGTTGGGACTGCTGGGGAGCAGGATCGCGAGCTCGCTGGCGACCTCGCGGTCCCGCTGGTCCAGCTCGGCGTGCTCGGCGGCGATCTTGGCCGCGATGTCTCTCACGCTGGTCGCGCTGGCCTGCACCGTCGCCTGCTGGGCGGTCGGGCCCTCCCAGAGCCCGGCGAGGCGGACCTTGACAACCAGGTCACGGTCGGCCGCGCTGAGTGGGCCGGACTTGGTCTGCAGCATGCCACCGGTGCCTCCCGAACCCGCCGTCCAGGACTGGTAGACGGTGGCAGACACCGCGAGCACCACTGCGACGAGCATGGTGAGCTGGAGAATCCGTGGGATACGGCGAAGCATGAAGGCCTTCCTCTTCACACGAAGTCGAACTGTTCGATGTGCACACGGTCCGGGGCTGTGCCCAGGTCCTCCAGCACCTGCGTGACGTCGTCGACCAATGCCGGCGATCCGCAAACGAAGTAGTCCAGATCCTCAGGTTGCTCGACATCGGCGAGCACGACCGACATCAAGTTGACGTCGATCCCTCCGGTCGGGCCGGACCACCCTTCACATGGGTGGCGCAGCACCTCGGTGACCTCGAGGTCCAGATGCCGTCGGAGCTCGGCGAGTTCTCCACGGAACAGGAGATCCTCGGGCGTGCTCGCGACGACCACGAGCCGGTACGGACGGTGGTCGCCACGGTGCGCCGCCGTCCGGACCATGCTCATCATCGGGGTGATGCCGACCCCGCCGGCCACCAGGACGAATCCCGATCCGTCGTTGAGATCGTTGGTGAAGTCCCCGTGCGGCCCGTCGACCCATACGGGGCTGCCGGGCCGAAGGCGACGGATCTTGCGGCTGAAGTCGCCTGAGCCACGCACCGTGAACTCGGTGGTTTCCTGGTGCGCGCTGGAGGCGATGGTGAACGGGTGCTCCTCACCGGTGGCCGAGCGATCCAACCGGATCCACGCGAACTGGCCGGGCGAGAACGCCCAGGTGCCGGCAGTGCCGTTCGGCCGGCACTTCGGTTCGAGAATCAGGGTGGCGACATTGGCGTTCTCCCGCCGGATCTCGCGGACGAGGAACTCCGTCGAGTTGTCGCAGAAGTTCCGCCACACCCAGCGCTGACCGAAGACCGCCATCACGACCAGCGCGAGCAGAACGAGCAAGGAGCCCATCGCGGGATCCCTGATCAGCTGGTCGAGCAGCCAGATGTGCAGAGCCGAGAAGACCAGGATGGCCACGGCCAGTGCGAGGTGCATCGATCGCCACAGGTCGTACGACATGTTCAGGCGCTTGCGGAAGACGGTCAGCAGGACGATGGCCACCATCCCGACGGTTGCCGCCGTGGCCGTCTGGGCCCGTGCCGGCGCCTGGGGGAAGTTCAGCAGCGCCACGTTCACCGGATCCGCGGCCACCACGCAGGCGAGGTGGAGAAGGATCAGGATCGTCGCGATGACGCCGAGGGAGCGGTGGAGTCCGATCACGTTCGCGATGCCGAACGCCCGGTTGAGTGAGCGCATCCTCGACGGCAGGGTCACCGTGCAGACGAGCCCGGACACGGCCAGCAAGCCAGTGATCACGGAGAGGCGTTCCCACATCGACTCCGATTCGATCACCGCTGAGACCACGGTCGGAGTCATCGAGAACCACAGGAGCGCCGGCGCAGCGACGATCACTCCGAACACACTCAGCCACGCAACGCGCAGCAGCCGCTGATCCATGACGGCGAACGTAAGAGACGCGACCCCGTCCAGGTTGCGAAACTGAGAGGCCGTTGGGCCCGAAGTAACCGCTGACGCGACGAGTGGTCGAACATTAGGCCGTTCGGGCCACTATCTAGGCCGAACACCTTGTAACGCCTTCAGGAAGTCACGATCTGGCACGGTGGGGCCGCCCGGCCTGCCGCTGGTCGACGCTCCCGGCGCGTTCGATGGCCCGCACGTCCGAAACATGCTGGCAACCGAATCAGGCCCCACCACCGGGCGATTCCGTGACGCGGACTCGTGTGTCACGGTCAGGTCAAATCGCGAGGTCGCGACGGCGACCCGGGCGCGCACGCGCACCGTGCGGTGGACGGTCTCGGTCGGATCGGCTGTCGCGCGCCCCGCTGGCTGCGGGGCGCCGAACTACACCTACCTCACCCATCCGGACGCTCGGACGTACCTGAAAGTTCCCCTCGCGTGGCCGGATCGACCGGAAGTCACTCGACGACGCCGCCGTCGGACGGCCCGGCGTCACCACCGACGGCCGCGCCCTCCAGCTCGCCGCCTACGACGCCGACACCGTGTTCCCCGGCACCGCGTGGTTGATCGTGGTGTGGGCCTCCATGGCGGACAACCCGCTGCTGCCGTGCGTATCCAGGTCGTGAAATCACACCTGGGTGTTCTGGCTCGGGAGCGTGGAGTTGGTGTCAGGCGCATTTCCTCGTGAGCGAGCAGTCGGCCCGGCCCACCACGGATCCTGGGCGCACCGGCTGCGCCGCGAACTGTCGGACCGGACACGGTTCCGGTCGGCCAACGTGATCGAGATCGCGGCACTCGTCGTACTGTTCGACCTGGTGGCAGGCCCGGTCCTGCAGATCTCACCCGTGATCGCGATCTTTCAGGCGCCCGCTCTGCCGTTCCGCAAGACCTACATCGCGCAGCCCGTTCTCGCGTCCTTCCTGGTCGCTTTACAGTGCGCTCGTTTCGGCTTTCTCGCGGTGGGTGGACACCCACTACCCCGACGACATCACCACCCGTTTCTCCGACGCCTGGGCCAGGAAGGCCGCCGCTCCCGATGCGGGCATGATGGGCCGGTGGAGGAGAATGCGCCTGGCGCGACCGAGTGGACCGTGCCGGGGCAGGTGGGCGTCGGGCCGTGGCCGGGCGGGCGCGGGGTGTGGCCCGCAGCGGACCGCTACGACCCCGACCTCCTCGAACACGGTGACACCCGCAACGTGGTGAGCCCCTACCGCTACTGGCGCCGCGACGCCGTGGCCGCGGACCTGGCCGCCCGCGCGCACCCCTTCCACGTGGCGATCGAGAACTTCGGCCACGACCACAACATCGGCACCGTGGTGCGCACCGCGAACGCGTTCGCCGCGGCCGGCGTGCACATCGTCGGACGGCGCCGCTGGAACCGGCGCGGCGCCATGGTGACCGACCGCTACCTCGATGTGCACCACCACGCCGACACCGCGGGCCTCGCGGCGTTCGCGGCCCGGCACGACCTCGCGGTGGTGGCCGTGGACAACACCCCCGGCGCCCAGCGGCTGGAGACCGCGGAGCTTCCGCGCAGGTGCGTCCTGCTCTTCGGCGAAGAGGGCCCGGGCATCACCGAGCAGGCGCGTGAGGTGGCCGCGCTGACCGTGTCGATCGCCCAGTTCGGCTCGACCCGGTCGATCAACGCCGGCGTGGCGGCGGGCATCGCCATGCATGCATGGATCCGCCGGCACGCGGACCTCGCCGCAGCCTGGTGAGACCGGTGCCCACACACAGGCAGACCCTCGTCTTCGACGCCGACGACACGCTCTGGGAGAACAACGTGCTCTTCGAGCGTGTGATCGACTCCTACCTCGACTGGCTCGCCCACCCCGCGCTCGACCGGGACGCGGTGCGTTCCGTGCTCGACGAGGTGGAGCGCGCCACCGTGGCCGTCCACGGCTACGGCACCGCCGCCCTGCTGCACAGCCTCGGGGAGTGCGTCGAGCAGGTGCGCGAACGTCGCGCCACCGAGGCCGAACGCGCGGAGATCGCCGCCCTCGCCGCCGCGCTGGTGAACCACGAGGTGGAGCTCGTACCCGGGGTCGCGGCGACGCTCGAGGAGCTCGGCACCCGCCACGAGCTCCTCCTCCTGACGAAGGGCCAGTTCGCCGAACAGCAACGCAAGATCGACGCGTCGAACCTCGCACACCACTTCCGCGGCATCCACATCGTCGCGGAGAAGCGGGTCGGCACCTACCGCGCACTCGTCGCCGACAGGGGTCTGGTGGCCCGGTCCACGTGGATGATCGGCAACTCGCCGCGGTCGGACATCCTGCCAGCCCGCGAGGCGGGCCTGAACGCCGTCTTCGTCCCGAACGCCCACACCTGGATCCTGGAGCAGGACGAGCTGCCCGACGACGCCGGCGTGCTGCGGCTGGCCCGTTTCCCGGACCTGCTGGACCACTTCTGAACCCCGTCGACGGGGCCCCGGCGCGTCAGAGCGTGACCGGCAACGCCCGGCCGACGATCAGCCCGCCGGTGCCACCACCGGCCGAGTAGTCCAGGTCCACCCGCACGACGTCCCCCTCGCGGACGTCACCGGCCAGCAGTTGCTTCGCGAGCTGGTCGCCGATCGCCGACTGGACGAGGCGCCGCAGCGGACGAGCGCCGTACACGGGGTCGAAGCCGTTCATGGCGAGCCACTCGCGTCCGCCGTCGGAGACCTGCAACCTGAGCCGCCGCTTGGCCAGCCGGCGACGCAGCACGTCGAGCTGGATGTCGACGATGTGCGTCAGCTCCTCGGTGGAGAGCGCGTGGAACACCACGACGTCGTCGAGCCGGTTGAGGAACTCCGGCTTGAAGTGCCGCCGCACCGCCTCCATCACCACCTCATGGCGCCCGCCCTCGTCCAACGCCTGGTCCGCGCGCGACCCGAGGTTGGACGTGAGCACCAGGATCGTGTTGCGGAAGTCGACCGTGCGGCCCTGACCGTCGGTGAGCCTGCCGTCGTCGAGTACCTGCAGGAGCGTGTCGAACACGTCGGGATGCGCCTTCTCGACCTCGTCGAACAGCACGACCGTGTACGGGCGGCGCCGCACCGCCTCGGTGAGCTGCCCGCCCTGGTCGTAGCCGACGTAACCGGGAGGGGCGCCGACGAGCCGGGCCACGCTGTGCTTCTCGGAGTACTCGCTCATGTCGATGCGGACCATCGCCCGCTCGTCGTCGAACAGGAACTCCGCGAGCGCCTTGGCCAACTCCGTCTTGCCCACTCCGGTGGGGCCGAGGAACAGGAACGAGCCGGTGGGCCTGTTCTCGTCGGCGATGCCGGCCCTGGCGCGGCGCACGGCGTCGGACACCGCGCGCACCGCCTCGGCCTGCCCAACGACGCGGCGGCCCAGCTCGTCCTCCATGCGCAGCAGCTTGGCCGTCTCCCCTTCGAGCATCCGCCCGGCCGGGATGCCGGTCCAGGCGGAGACGACGTCGGCCACGTCGTCCGGGCCGACCTCCTCCTTGAGCATCAGATCGGTGCCCGGGATGACGCCTGTCGTGGCCAGCTCCTTCTCGATCGCCGGTATGCGTCCGTAACGCAGTTCGGCGGCGCGCCCGAGGTCACCGTCACGCTCCGCGCGTTCGGACTCGCCCCGCAGCGACTCGAGCTGCTCCTTGAGCGCCCGGACCGCCTCGATCGCACCACGCTCGTTCTGCCAGCGGGCGGTCAGGGCGGACAGGTGCTCCTTCTTCTCGGCCAGCTCGGCGCGCAGCGTGGCCAGCCGGTCCATCGATGGCGCATCGGACTCCTTCTCCAGCGCCATCTCCTCGATCTCCAGGCGTCGCACGGCGCGCTCGACCGTGTCGATCTCGACCGGCCGCGAGTCGATCTCCATGCGCAGGCGTGACCCGGCCTCGTCGACGAGGTCGATGGCCTTGTCGGGCAGGAACCGGGCAGTGATGTAGCGGTCGGACAGCGTGGCCGCGGCGACGAGCGCGGCGTCGGTGATCCGGACGCCGTGGTGCACCTCGTAGCGCTCCTTGAGCCCCCGGAGGATGCCGATCGTGTCCTCCACCGACGGCTCGCCCACGTAGACCTGCTGGAATCGGCGCTCCAGCGCGGGATCCTTCTCGATGCGCTGGCGGTACTCGTCGAGCGTGGTGGCCCCGACCATGCGCAGCTCCCCGCGGGCGAGCATCGGCTTGATCATGTTTCCGGCGTCCATCGCGCCTTCACCGGACGCACCAGCACCGACGATGGTGTGCAGCTCGTCGATGAACGTGATCACCTGGCCGGCGGAGTCGCTGATCTCCTTGAGCACGGCCTTGAGCCGCTCCTCGAACTCGCCGCGGTACTTGGCCCCGGCCACCATCGAGCCCAGGTCGAGCGAGATGACGCGCTTGCCACGCAGCGACTCCGGTACGTCGCCTGCCACCACACGCTGGGCCAGACCCTCGACGATCGCCGTCTTGCCGACACCGGGCTCCCCGATCAGGACCGGGTTGTTCTTCGTGCGCCGGGAGAGCACCTGCACCACGCGGCGTATCTCGGTGTCACGTCCGATGACCGGGTCGAGCGCACCCGCTCGAGCCCGCTCGGTGAGGTCGACGCCGTACTTCTCCAGCGCCTGGTAGGTGCCCTCGGGGTCCGGGCTGGTGACGCGGGACGAACCGCGAACGCGGATGAACGCCTCGCGCAGCACGTCCGGGCCGGCGCCATGGCGCGCGAGCAGCCGCGCCACCGGGCCGGCGGCCGTGGCGAGGCCGACGAGCAGGTGCTCGGTGGAGACGTACTCGTCACCCATCTCCGTGGCGAGCTGCTGGGCTGCGGTGATCGCGGCCAACGAGTCCCGCGACAGCTGCGGTGCGCTCACCGTGGCCCCCGCCGCCGACGGCAGCCGGTTGCCTAGCTGCCCGAGCTCGCCGCGCACCGCGCCCGCATCCGCCCCGACGGCCGCGAGCAGCGGTGCGGCTATGCCGTCACCCTGGGCGAGCAGGGCGCCGAGGAGGTGAGTCGGCCCGACATCGGGGTTGCCGGCGAGCGCGGCGGCCTGCACCGCCGCCGAGATGGCCTGTTGGGTCTTGGTGGTGGGGTTGAAGGAGTCCATCCCTAGCGTCCTCCTGCGGTGTTCCCGGCCCTGTCGTGCCGACGTCCGGAGAGTTGAGTGTGTTCCGCTCAGGTCTACGCCTGGCCTTCCTCCGCCGGACGAGCGGGGCCGCCGTTGGACCGTCCGGGCCGTTGCGCCGTCCGGCCGTCAGGACGTTCGTCCGGACCGACAGGTCGCGGCAGCGCTTCCAAAGGCTACTCTGAACCCTCGTGTCCCAACCCCGAGCGACGTTCGGCTCCGAACGAGAGCTCAGCACAGAGGGAGTCGGCCGTCGATGACCGCTGAACAGTTGCTCACGGCCGATCTCCCCACGGTCGGTGAGTCCCGCAGCGAGGAGTCCGGGATGGTGGAGCTCATCCGGTCGAGCTTCGCCCTGGTCGAGCCCCGGGCGGAGGAGCTAGGACGGCACTTCTACGCCACCCTGTTCAGCCGGGCACCCGAGACGCGCGACCTGTTCCCCGTCAACATGGAGGTGCAGCGCAGCCGCCTGCTGCGGGCGCTGGTGCACGTCGTGCAGATGGTCGACCAGCCCGACGACCTCGTGCCCTTTCTCCAGCAACTCGGGCGTGACCACCGAAAGTTCGGGGTGCTCGCCCAGCACTACGACGCGGTCGGTGCCGCCCTGCTGGGTGCCATCTCGACGTTCGCGGGTCACGCGTGGACCGATGAGATCGAGAAGGCGTGGACCGACGCCTACGGCATCGTCGCGCACGCGATGCGCGCCGCCGCCGAGGCCGAGACCGGCCCGGCGTCCTGGCTCGCCCGGGTGGTCGAACACGAGCGGCTCGGCTGGGACCTCGCCCGGATCACCGTGCTGACCAGTGAGCCCATCCCCTACCGGGCCGGCCAGTACGTCAGCGTCGAGACCCCCCAACGCCCGCGGCTGTGGCGCTACCTCTCCCCCGCCAACGCACCCCGCCCCGATGGCGCGCTCGAGTTCCACGTCCGCGCCGTCAACAACGGTTGGGTGAGCCGGGCCCTGGTCGCACACGCCCGGGTGGGTGACACCTGGCGGATCGGCCCTCCGATGGGTCGCATGCATGTCGCCCCGGGTTCCACGCGCGAGCTGCTCATGGTCGCCGGTGGCACCGGAATGGCACCGATCAGGGCGCTGCTGTTCGACCTCGCCGCACGTCAGGAGAAGCCTGCCACGCACCTGTTCGTCGGGGGGCGGACGTGGGAGGACCTCTACGCCTTCCCGGAACTGCGCAAGCTCTCCTACAACAACCCATGGCTCGATATCGTGCCCGTCGTCGAGAAGGACGAGGGCACCTCGGGCGCCGAGCGGGGCACGCTGGCCGATGTCGTCACGCGGTACGGCGCGTGGGCCGACCACGACGTACTGGTGTGCGGGTCGCCGTCGATGATCCGGGCCACCGTGTCGCGCATGCTCGTGGCGGGCACGCAGCTCGACCGGATCCGCTACGACCCGTTCACGATGGACTGACCACCGCACGCAGCCCCGCCGGTCAGACCCGGCGGGGTCTGGGACGCCACACGACCAGCGCCTGCCGCCGATCGACCGGCACGAGGTCGCGCCGGTAGGAGGCGTGGACACCGGCGGCGGCCTGCTCGGCGGCGGCGTGCGCGGCCAGAAGTTCCTGCGCCATCTCCTCAAGCCGGGAGCGCAGGTCGTCGACGAGCTGCTCGAGCTCGATGATCCGCTTGATGCCGGCCAGGTTGACGCCCTCGGCCTGCGAGAGCCGCTGCACCTCGCGGAGCAGCGCGATGTCACGTGCCGAGTAACGGCGCCCGCCGCCTGCGGACCGGCCGGGGCTGACGAGCCCCAGCCGGTCGTAGCTGCGGAGGGTCTGGGCGTGCAACCCGGCCAGCTCCGCAGCAACTGAGATGACGAAGACGGGACTGTCCGGGGTGGCACCCGACGGCAACGCCGGCCTGCCGGTACTCATCCCGACACCCCGACGGGCACGGGGCTCATCGCCCGCTCCCGAGCAGGTCGGTGCGCGGATCCAAGGTCTTGGTGGCCTCGGCGTAGGACTGGAGGGCATGTGCGGCCGCGTCGTCCAGCCGCGCGGGCACGGCCACCTCGACCGTCACGAGCAGGTCGCCCGAGGCCCCGTCGCGGCGCCGGACCCCGCGCCCACGGACCCGGAAGGTGCGCCCGCTGCCGGTGCCCTGCGGGATCCGCAACGACACCGGGGATTCGAGAGTCGGCACGGTCAGGGTGCTGCCGAGCGCCAGCTCCGGAAACGTGACCGGCACCGTCAGCGTCAGGTCGTCGGCGTTGCGCGCCGACCGTCCGAACAGCCGGTGCGGGTTGACGTGCACGGTGACGTAGAGGTCACCCGCCGGTGCCCCGCCGCGTCCCGGCTCGCCCTGTGCCTTCAGCCGGACCTTCTGGCCGTCCGCCACCCCGGACGGGACCCGGACGGTCAGCGAACGGGTGCGGGTGCTGACGCCCTCGCCTCGACACTCGGGACACGGGTCGTCGACGAGGCGCCCCGTGCCGCGGCAGTCACGGCACGGCTCGGAGAAGGCGAACGCTCCCTGACTGCTGCTGACCAGGCCGGCGCCGTCACAGGTCGGACACCGCCGCGGCTGGCTGCCCGGCCGGGCCCCGGACCCGCCACAGCGCTCGCAGCGCCCAGGAGAGGTGAGCCGGATCGGCACCTCGGCACCGCGGACGGCATCGACGAACTCGATCCGAAGCTCGCTCTCGACGTCGGCGCCGCGGGTGGCGCGGGAGCTCGTGGTGGGTCCGGCGCCCGCACGGCCGAACATGCCACCGAACAGGTCACCCAGACCCGCCCCACCGGCACCGGCGGCGCCGGACTGGTTGAGAAGATCGTTCAGGTCGAAGCTCTGAGCTGCCCCGCCCCGCGCACCACCACCGAAACCACCGCCGCCGAACCTGCCCGCACCGCCACCGGCGAACAGGCTGCGCGTCTCGTCGTACTCGCGACGCTTCTTGTCGTCCGACAACACCCCGTAGGCCTCGGACACCGACTTGAACCGGGCCTCGGCCTTCGCGTCACCGGGGTTGGCGTCCGGGTGCAGCTCGCGGGCGAGCTTCCGGTACGCCTTCTTGATCTCCTCGCCGGACGCACCGGAGGTGACGCCCAGTTCGCGGTAGAAGTCCTTCTCGATCCAGTCGCGCTGGGTCATTCCGCCTCCTCTCAGTGTCGAGCCCTCAGTGGTCGAGCCCTCAGTGGTCGAGCCCTCAGTGGTCGAGCCCTCAGTGGTCGAGC
>JAJAZD010000249.1 GCA_026785945.1 Pseudonocardia sp.
ATCACCGAGCAGGATCCGGATCCGCACGCCCTGCTCGGCCTTGGCCCGGAACAGGCTCTGCATGCCGGGATCGTCGGCGAGGAACAGTCCGCTGTAGACAAGAATGCCGATCTCCTGCTCGGCCGAGTCGAACAGCACCCCTCACGTGTCGCGCGGCGCCCTGGGTGACGCCCCGTTGCAGCAGCGCTGTGCGCAGTCTCTCGTTCGCCATCCCCGCCCGAGACTCCCGAGTTCGCGGCCGACCACCGGACCCGACCGCCGAGGAGCGAGACGTCCCGAATCCGTCCCGAGGACGTCCCGGGCCAGCACGCAGCGTACCCGGGACGTCCACGCGGGGTGTGATCGCGTGGTGATTCTGTACCCGGTCGGTAGCGGAACGTCACTGCCATGACGTCACACCACAACCCCAGCCCGACGACGACCACGGCCGGGTCCGGCACCGGGACCGCCTGTTGCGGGCGACCCGCCGCCCGGGTGATCGGAGGTCGAGGGCCAGCGCCGGCCCGTGTCATCGTCGCCGCTACCGTGCGCGCCGTGATGACCACCGGCCGCGCCCTGGCCCTCCTGGGCCTGTCCGGGATCCTGCTCGCGGGCTGCGCGCAGCCGGGCCAGCTCGGTTCGGGTCCTCCCGACCCGGTCCCGATCCCGGTGGCGCCTGCCCTGCCCGCTCCGCCGGCCCCGACGGCGCCGGCCCCACCGCCCGGCCCGGTGCTGATCGGCAGCGGGCGCCTCGAGGAGCGGGTGCAGATCCGCACCCCGGGGCCTGCGGTGGTCTCGGTGCACACCGACGTGTTGCGGCCGGGTGCCAGCACGGGCTGGCACCGCCACCCCGGCACGGAGACGACCATCGTCTCCTCGGGCTCCGTCACCGTCCTGCGCGAGGACGACTGCGAGGGCACCCGGTACTCCCCGGGCGACGCGCTGTTCGTCGTCGATGCCGAGCCCCACCTCGCCCGCAACGACGGAGCGGTGCCCGCCGAGCTCGTCGTCACCTCCCTGCTGGCCCCGGGCGCTCCCGGCCGCGAATCGGTGCCGGCGGCCTGCTGAGATCCGTTCGGACCGCACGGCCGTCATCACCGACCTGCACCCCCGACCTGTGGAAAACTGGCGCGCGCACGGGCCTGCCACAGGGAACGGCAGCGACGGGGAATCGCAGACACGGACGGCGGGACAGATGGGCACGAAGACGGTCGCCGGCAACGACGGACGCACCTGGTCGATCCGCCGCAACATCGAGTGGTCGGTCCCGGCCACGGGCGACGACTTCGAGCACGACGTCGACGGTGGGCGCGGAGCCGCCGTGCTGATCCTCTCCGCCCTGACCATATTCTGGATCATCCTTCTCGTGTGGACGCCCGCGCAGGTGCACATCCCCTGGTACCTGTGGACGCTGGGCGTCGTGATCGTGTTGTTCTTCCCGCTGCGCTGGTGGCTGAGAAGACCGTGGACCGTGGTGGCGGAGACGGCCGGCAGCTACGACCTGCCCGCTGAGCGGTGGACCGGCCTGGTCCGTGGTGGCGCGAAGGCGAGGGAGGAGCTGCGCATCGTCGAGCGCAGGCTCCGCACCCTGGGCACGCCGGGCCACGCCGACAGCCCGCTGCAGCCGGTGAACTAGCCGTGCCCGAGCTTCCCGAGGTCGAGGCACTCGCCCACCACCTGCGTGAGCACGCCCTGTACCGGCCGGTCGCGCGGGTCGACGTGGCCACCATGAGCGGGGTCAAGACGTTCGACCCGCCGGTGTCCGAGCTCGTCGGGCGGGTCGTGACGGGCGCGGCGCGGTACGGGAAGTTCCTGTCCGTCGAGTTCCTGGACCGGGTGGACGGTGACGGCAACCCCGCCGGCCTGCACCTGGTCACGCATCTGTCGCGGGCCGGATGGCTGCGCTGGCACGACACCGCGTCGGTCACCCCGCCGAAACCGGGCCGCGGGCCGTTGGAGCTGCGGGTGCACCTGGACCACGTCGGCGGGCCGGGGTTCGACCTCACCGAGGCCGGCACGCAGAAGCGGCTCGCGGTCTACCTGGTGCACGACCCGCAGGAGGTACCAGGGATCGCGCGCCTCGGCCCGGACGCGCTGGCGCTGTCCCGCGACGAGTTCGGCGCGTTGCTCGCCGGGCGCACCGAACGGATCAAGACACTGCTCGTGGAGCAGACCGTCATGGCCGGGGTGGGCAACGCCTACAGCGACGAGATCCTGCACACCGCGAAGCTCTCGCCCTACGCGGTCACAGGCCGGCTCAAGGCCGCCCAGCTCGACGTCCTCCACGCCGCGATGCGGTCGGTGCTGACCGACGCGGTCGAGCGCTCGGTGGGCCACAACGCCGCCGAGCTGAAAGGCGAGAAGCGCTCCGGCCTGCGGGTCCACGCCCGCAACGGGCTGCCCTGCCCGGTATGCGGAGACACCGTGCGGGAGGTGTCCTTCACGACGAAGTCGTTCCAGTACTGTCCCGGTTGTCAGACCGGTGGCACTCCGCTCGCCGACCGGCGGCTGTCCCGGCTGGTGAGGTAGCGATCATGGAGATCCTCGACTCGCCGGTGCTCATCGTGCTGGTCGTCCTCCTCGTCATCACGATCGCGGCGACGGTCTCCCTCTTCTTCCGCAACCGCCGCAACACCTTCGCCACGCCGCTGGAGAAGGCCACCTTCGCCACTCTGCACACCGTGGCGCTCGCGGCCCCCGCGCTGCGGGAGGGTCTGTCGCCGTCGTCCGCGTCCTTCGCCCTGCCCTACCTGCGCCAGTTGCTCGACACCTGCGCGTTGACGATGACCGACCGGGGCGGGGCGACGCTGGCCTGGAACGGCGATGCCGACCAGCACGAGCCCGACGTCCGGTCGCTCGCCGACCAGGTGTTCGCCACCGGTCGCCAGCAGGTCATGTCCCACACCTCCATCACGTGCGACCGCCCCGACTGCGTGGTGCGGGGCATCGTCGTCGTCCCGCTGGAGACCGACGGCGCCATCGTCGGCACGCTGGCGGCCCTCACCACCTCGACGGCGGGTCCGGTGCTCCTGCGGGCGACGGCCGAGGTGGCGCGCTACGTCTCCAGCCAGCTCGAGCTCGCCGAGCTCGACGAGTCGCGCGCCCGGCTCAACCGCGCCGAGGTCCGCGCCCTGCGGGCACAGATCTCCCCACACTTCGTCTACAACGCGCTCACCACGATCGCGTCCTACATCCGTACCGACCCGATCCAGGCCCGTGAGCTGCTGCTGGAGTTCGCCGACTTCACCCGCTACTCGTTCCGCACCGCGGGGGAGTTCACGACCCTGCAGGACGAGCTGACCAACATCGAGCGGTACGTCAAGATCGAGAAGGCCCGTTTCCGCGATCGGCTCAACATCAAACTGCAGATCGCCCCCGAAGTGCTGGGCGTGGTGCTGCCCTTCCTGGCCCTGCAGCCCCTGGTGGAGAACGCCGTGCGGCACGGCCTCGCGAGCAAGCCGAACGGCGGGACGATCACCATCAGCGCGGAGAACGCCGGTTCCGAATGTGTGATCATCGTGGAGGACGACGGGATCGGCATGGACCCCAACCGCCTCACGGAGGACCTCGACGACGCGCACCTGTCCGGAGCGCACGTGGGGCTCGGTAACGTCGACGACCGGATGCGCTCCACGTTCGGCAGCGATTTCGGCCTGGTCGTCGACACCAACATCGGAGCCGGGATGAAGATCACCCTGCGCGTACCGAAGTTCCGTGCGGGCATCCGCGTCTGAGTCCGGGCGCCGCATCGGACCCCGCGTAACGTGGCGGCATGGACGCCCTGCGCTTCCCCGACCGTCTCGCGGCACGCATCCCCTGGCCGGGGGACCGGGGGGACAAGCCGGTCGTGTCCCTCGTCCGGTTGCAGGGTGTGATCGCCTCCTCGGCCGGCCCCGTGCCCCGTGCGGTGATCAACGCCGCCGTTCTGGACAAGACATTCGAGCGGGCGTTCGCCCCCGAGGGCTTGGTCGCCGTCGCACTGCTGGTGAACTCGCCCGGCGGCTCGCCGACCCAGTCGGCGCTGGTGGCCGACCGGATCCGGGGCCTGGCAGCGGAGCGGAAGGTGCCGGTCCTGGCGTTCTGCGAGGACGTCGCCGCATCCGGCGGCTACTGGCTGGCGTGCACCGCGGACGAGATCTACGCCCACGCGACGTCGCTGGTCGGTTCGATCGGCGTGATCAGCGCGAGCTTCGGGCTCGACGGGCTCATCGAGCGGTTCGGCGTGCAGCGGCGGCTGTACACGGCGGGCACCTCCAAGTCGCGGCTCGACCCGTTCCTCCCCGAGAAGGCCGAGGACGTCGAGTGGCTGCGCCGCCTGCAGGACCAGCTCCACGAGATGTTCCGGGAATGGGTCGTCTCGCGCCGAGGTGATCGGCTGCAGGCGGGTGCGGAGCTGTTCACCGGTGAGGTGTGGACCGGGTCGCGAGCCGTCGAGCTCGGCCTGATCGACGGGCTGGGCACCGCCCGGGCCGTCCTGTCCGAGCGGTTCCCCGACGCCGAGCAGGTCCCGGTGGAGGGACGGAAGCCGCTCCTGGCACGTCTCGGGCTGGCGGGTGCACCGGCGGCGGCGGCACCGGCGGCGGACATCCTTCTCGGGATCGCCCAGGCGGCCGACATCAGGGCGTCGTGGGCGCGGTACGGTCTGTAGCAGCGTGTGAGCAGATGTAACCGATTGGGGCCGGGCACTGGCACTCACACGGTTCGGCCGTCACCATGGTCGGCGGAGCAGGGCGTGACCGTCCCGGCTCCGGTGTGAGTTCCGAACACGCAGGATGAGGAGATCGTGGACAGCAACGACAGCTCCGGCGGCCTGGTCGTTCTCGCGGTGGACGACGAGGAACCCGCTCTCGAGGAACTGGCCTACCTCCTCAGTGAGGACCCCCGCGTCGGGATGGTCCTCAAGGCCTCCAACGCGACCGACGCACTTCGCGTCCTGAACGGACGTCAGGGTGTGCGCGAGGCCCAGCCGGTGGGACAGGCGACCGGGCGTGGCCTGACCAACCCCATGACCGGCGTACGCGTGGCCGAGCGAAGCGACATCGAGGTCGTGTTCCTCGACATCCGGATGCCCGGCCTCGACGGCCTCGAGCTGGCCCGCGTGTTCTCCTCGATGGCCGTCCCGCCGTTGGTCGTGTTCGTCACCGCACACGACGACCGTGCCGTGGACGCCTTCGAGGTCGGCGCCGCCGACTACCTCCTCAAGCCGCTGCGCGCGGAGCGCCTGGCCGCGTCCATCGACCGCATACTCGCTGCCCGCGCGTCAGGTGCGGCCGAGCCGATGAGCGACGACAGCAGCGAGGACGAGGTCATCCCCGTCGAGCTGGCCGGCACCACCAAGCTGGTCCCGCGATCGGCCGTGCGCTACGTGGAGGCCCAGGGCGACTACGCGCGCCTGCACACCCACGAGGGCAGCCACCTCGTGCGCATCCCGCTGTCGGTGCTGGAGGACAGGTGGCGCGACGCGGGCTTCGTCCGCATCCACCGCTCGTTCCTGGTGTCCCTGCCGCTGGTCACCGAGCTGCGGCTGTCCGGGTCCGGTTACGTCGTGCGCGTCGGCAACGGCCCGGACTGCGCCGAGCTGCCGGTCAGCCGCCGCCACACCCGCGAGCTGAAGGACCGACTGGTCCGTGCCACGAAGCAGGCCTGGAGCCAGCGATGACCGAAGGACCGCGGTGACCACCTCGACCGACGGTGCGCGGTCGTCGGTGTCCGACGAACCCGGTGCTCGGACGGCTGATCATCGTGTGGGTGACACCGGCCCGGGCGGGCCGGACGCCGACACGGGCTCGGCCTGGCTGGTCGAGGAGATCCAGCGGCGGATCGCCGCCAAGAACACCGGGACGGGGGGCCGCCACGCCCGCCGCAGCGCCACGGAACGCGGTGCCGGTGCAGCGGGCGCGAGCGAGTACGTCCCGCGCCATTCCGTCCTCCCGCCGGGCGCCGGGGGCCGGAGTTCGCAACGACCGGGCCCACCGCGCCCGTCGCAGGCGCCGCCTCCCCGCGAGCACCGTGGCGGCTCTGCGCCGGCGGCGTGGTCGGGGCCGTCGCGTCTCGCACCGGTGTCGCCGGCCCCACCCCTGCGGCCGGCGTCCCTGCTGGCGGTCCCGCCGTCCCCCGACCGGCCCTCCCCGTCGCCCTCCGGGTCCGCCGGTGCCCCCCTACCGGTCTCGCTGACGCCCGGTTCCGGTTTCGGCGCCCCCCCGGCCACATATCCCGGTACCCCGACCTTCGAGCCCCGGCCCAAGCGACGTGCGGGGCGGGTCGGCCGCCGGGCCGCGGGACGGGTGGTCGCGCCACCGAAGCCCGACAGCCACACCGACGTCGTCGACGAGGTGCTGTGGTCGGCCGGTGCGCCGCCCGCCGACCTCTCTCCACCCCAGGGTCTGACGACCCTCGGTGCGCGCCTGCTCAGCATGGAGGAGGCCGAGACGGAGTCGCCCGCCCCCGGCAAGCGGGTGCGCGTGGTGCTTGCGGAACGCAAGGGCGTGGCCCGGCCGGTGCGAACCGTCGTGGACATCCAGGAGGGCACGGGCGTCGGTGAGCTGCTGCGCACCAACCTGATCGGTTCGCAGCTCGCGGTGTCGCTGCGCTTCGCGATCGGCGTGGGCCTGACGTTGGGGGCGCTGCCCCTGCTGTTCGCACTCGTGCCGGAGATCGGTCGCCTCGAGGTGTTCGGGCTACGGCTGCCATGGCTGCTGCTGGGCGTGCTCGTGTACCCGTTCCTGCTGGTTCTCGCCTGGTGGTACACCCGCACCGCCGAGCGGGTGGAGCAGAACTTCGCCGACCACGTCCAGGACTAGCAGCGTGCGGACCTGGTTCGACCGGCCGGATCCGTCTGTGTCGCTCACGGTGATGACACTCGGCTGGTCTCCCACGGGGCCGGCGGACATGATGTGCCGGTGACCGCGACCGGCATCCTGGCGCTCGTCGCGATGGGCCTCGTCGTCGTGGCGTCCACGGTGATCGGCTCGATAGGTACCCGCGCCCGCGGCACGTCGGACTTCCTGGTCGCCTCCCGCACTGTCGGCCCCGCGGCGAACGCCGGCGCAATCTCGGGGGAGTACCTGTCGGCGGCGTCGTTCCTGGGAGTGGCCGGGCTGATCCTGCGCGACGGCGTCGACGCCCTGTGGTACCCGGTGGGTTACACGGCGGGTTACGTGGCACTGGTGCTCTTCGTCGCAGCACCGCTGCGGCGGTCCGGGGCGTACACGGTGCCCGACTTCGCCGAGGCCCGGCTGCGCTCACCCGGGCTCCGCAAGTTGTGCACCGCCTTCGTGGTGATCATCGGGTGGTTGTACCTGCTGCCTCAGCTGCACGGGGCCGGGCTGACCGTCGAGACCGTGACCGGGCTGCCCGCGTGGACGGGAGCGGTCACCGCAGCGGTTGTCGTGGTCGGCACGGTCGTGCTCGGCGGGATGCGGTCGGTCACCTTCGTCCAGGCGTTCCAGTACTGGCTCAAGCTCACCGCGCTCATCCTGCCGGCGGTGTTCGCACTGATCTTCTTCGTCAACGCCGACCGCAGCTTCGACCGTCCGGCCCCGCCGCAGTTCCTCGACCGGACCACGGTGGACATCCGCACGGACGTCCAACTGCAAGTCCAGTTCCCGGTCTCGGTCAAGGTGACCGGTGTGATCACCGGCCCGACGGGTCCCCCCGTCGTGTACACCGACGACGAGACACGCCTGGTGGAAGGCCTGAACACGGTGCAGGCCGGCGCCAAGCTCGAGTTCGCCGGCGGTGCACCGGTGCCGGTCGTCGCCGGTGCACCGGTGACCGACGCCGACTGGCTGACCCCGTACGCGGCCGGGCGCGAGTACGGCATGCTCGGCACGTACTCGCTGATCATCGCCACGTTCCTGGGCACGATGGGCCTGCCGCACGTGCTGGTGCGCTTCTACACCAACCCCGACGGCCGCGCCGCCCGCCGGACCGCGGTGATCGTGCTGGCCCTGCTCGGAGCCTTCTACATGGTGGTGACGCTGCTGGGCGCACTCTCGCGGCTCTACACCCCGCAGCTGTTGGTGACCGGTGAGACGGACGCGGCGATCCTGCTCCTGCCCGCCGCGGTCCTCGGCACCGGTCCGACGGGGGTCGTGCTCGCCGGCATCGTCGCAGCGGGGGCGTGGGCCGCGTTCCTCTCGACGTCGTCGGGTCTGATCGTGAGCGTCGCCGGCGTCCTGGCCACGGACGTGCTCGGTAGCGGGAAGGTGCGGGACTTCCGCATCGCCGCGGTCGTCGCGGGCGCGGTTCCGCTTGCGCTGTCCCTCGGGGTGACCAGGCTCGACTTCTCCGAGGCCGTTGCGCTGGTCTTCGCGATCTCCGCGTCGACGTTCTGTCCGCTGCTGGTGCTCGGCATCTGGTGGCGCGGCCTCACCGACGTCGGCGCGTTCGCGGGTGTGCTCGTCGGGGGGCTGCTGTCGGCGGGTGCGGTGACGGTGGCCCTGAGCGGCTTTGTCGGGCCCGGGTGGCTGGGGGTGCTGCTCTACCGGCCCGCGATCGTGAGTGTGCCGGCCGCCTTCCTGGCGATGGCCGTGGTGAGCCGCCTGACGGCCGGTCGGACGCCCGTCGACGTCGATCAGGTCATGCTGCGTCTGCACGCCCCGGAGCGCCTCGGGTTGAGCCGCGACCGGCTCGCCGAGCGCGTGCGCCGTCCCACTGGGTGAAAGTCCTTCGAAATCGAGAACTCAGATCGCGCGCCCATCGGGTTCTCCTCCGCGACAGTCGCGCCGGTAGCGATCCACCCGGCGCCGGAACCGCCGCTCGGCGTCGTCACACCACCGCTGGGCGTGGCCACCTGTCCAGTTGATCGTGTTCACCCGGGTGGCCCATGCCGATCGCGGTGTGTCACCGAACTATTCTTCACCCCCCGGTGGACCCCGACCGGCCCCCGCGAGGCGATGCGCCGAGACAAGAACGGGAAGGATCGTCGTGAGCACCACGGAACACCGCTCGACGGGCACGATCTACGAGCAGGTCCAGGCCAGTCCCGAGTTCGCCGATCTGCGATCCAGGTTGCGCCGTTTCGTCTTTCCGGTCAGCGCGGCTTTCCTGGCCTGGTACATGGCCTACGTCCTGCTGGCCTCCTACGCGCCGGGCTTCATGTCGATCAAGGTGGCGGGCAACATCAACGTGGGCCTGATCATCGGTCTGCTGCAGTTCGTCAGCACGTTCGCGATCACCACGGCCTACGGGCTCTACGCCAGCAAGCATCTGGACCCGGCGGCCGACCGCATCCGCAGGCAGATCGAGGACGCGACATGAGCACGCTGGCCCAGGCTCCCGCCCCGACCACCGTCGGCAACGTCTTCGTCAACATCGGGATCTTCCTGGCCTTCGTGATCGTCACCCTCGTCTTCGTCTACCGGGCCAGCCGCACCAACAGGACGGCATCGGACTACTACGCCGCGGGCCGCTCCTTCACCGGCCCCCAGAACGGCGTGGCCATCGCGGGGGATTACCTCTCGGCGGCATCCTTCCTCGGCATCGCGGGCGCTATCGCGGTCAACGGCTACGACGGCTTCCTGTACTCCATCGGCTTCCTCGTGGCGTGGCTGGTGGCCCTGCTCCTGGTGGCCGAGCTGCTGCGCAACACCGGCAAGTTCACGATGGGCGACGTACTGGCGTTCCGGATGCGGCAGCGACCGGTCCGGGCGGCGGCGGCCACGTCCACCCTGGTCGTGTCGTTCTTCTACCTGCTCGCGCAGATGGCGGGCGCGGGCGGGCTGATCGCACTGCTGCTGCAGATCCCCAACAGCAACCGACTCGGGCAGAGCGTCGTCATCGCCGTCGTCGGCATCCTCATGATCGTCTACGTGCTCGTGGGCGGCATGAAGGGCACCACCTACGTCCAGATCATCAAGGCCGTGCTGCTGATCATCGGCGCCGCGGTGATGACCACGTGGGTGCTCGGCATCTCGGGCTTCAACCTCTCGGGCCTGCTCGGGGACGCCGTCGCCAACAGCCCGAAGGGCGAGGCACTGCTCAACCCGGGTCTGATCTACGGCGGGTCCTCGCTCGCCAGGATCGACTTCCTGTCCCTCGGCCTCGCACTGGTGCTGGGCACCGCGGGCCTGCCGCACATCCTGATGCGCTTCTACACGGTGCCCACGGCCAAGGAGGCCCGCCGTTCCGTCGTGTGGGCCATCTGGCTGATCGGCATCTTCTACCTGTTCACGCTGATACTGGGCTACGGCGCGGCCGCCCTGGTGGGCTCGGAGCAGATCGCGTCGGCACCCGGCGGGGCCAACTCGGCCGCGCCGCTGCTCGCCTACCGGCTCGGCGGCGAGATCCTGCTCGGCCTCATCTCCGCCGTCGCCTTCGCCACGATCCTCGCGGTCGTGGCCGGCCTGACGATCACGGCCTCTGCATCCTTCGCGCACGACGTCTACGCCAACGTGATCAAGCGCGGGAAGGCCTCCCCGGACGAGGAGGTGCGCGTCGCCAGGACGACGGCGTTCGTCGTCGGGATCGTGGCCATCGTCGGCGGCATCCTGGTGAACGGGATCAACGTCGCGTTCCTCGTGGCGCTGGCCTTCGCGGTCGCGGCGTCGTCGAACCTGCCGACGATCCTGTACTCGCTGTTCTGGAGGAGGTTCAACACCACCGGGGCGCTCTGGAGCATCTACGGCGGCCTGATCAGCTGCGTGCTCCTGATCATCTTCTCCCCTGTCGTGTCCGGGCCGACGAGCGCCATCTTCAAGAACGTCGACTTCTCGCTGTTCCCGCTGTCCAACCCGGGCATCGTGTCGATCCCGCTGTCGTTCCTGCTCGGAATCGTCGGCACATACGTCGGCGCGAACCGTGAGGTCGACGAGGCCAAGTTCGCCGAGATGGAGGTCCGGTCCCTGACCGGCGCCGGCTCGGAGAAGGCGATCGCCCACTAGGTCCCGGCCTCCTCGACCCGTGCGGGGCCGTGAGCGCTCACCGAGCCGTCACGGCCCCGCATGGCAGGATGCGGGCATGAACGCGGTGTTCCCGATTCCCCTCTCGACAGGGGTGCTCTCGTGACCACGGTGCCGACCGTCGCCGTCGACGACCTTCCCGCAGGGGCCGCCGTTCTGGACGTCCGCGAGAACGACGAGTGGACCGCAGGTCACGCACCTGACGCCCGCCACGTGCCCATGAGTCAGCTGACCGGCCGGATGGCCGACGTTCCCGACGGCGACCCCCTGTACGTGATCTGCCGGTCGGGCGGTCGCTCGGCACAGGTGGTGGCCTACCTGAACCAGCAGGGACACACCTCGGTCAACGTCGAGGGCGGGATGCAGGCGTGGGCCGCGCGCGGCCGGGCGGTCGTCGCCGACGGTGGCGGCACCCCGGAGATCGTGTAGCGCCGTGTCCGCCCCGGCACCCACGGCCCTGACCTGCCCGCGCTGCGGTCGGTGCTCGCTCCCGACGGGCGGGCCGTTCTGCCCGCACTGCGGTCGTTACCTCGCGACCCTGCAGTGGGTGGCCCAGCCGCCACCGTCCGCGGTGCCGCCCACCGATCCGCCCAGGTCGCGGGCCCCGTACGCGGGCGCACCGCGCTACCGGTTCCCGCCTCGGTGGGGGTTCCCGGCCCGGGCCTGGGTCCCACCGCCGTCCGACGTCGTCGGGTCACCCGGCTTACCGCCGGCCGCACACCCGATCCTCGGCACAGCGGTTCCGCTGCTGTGGGCCACGGCCGTCGTGTCTGCGCTTGCCGCCGCCGCGGAGACCTGGCGCTACGCCCTGTTGCTGGCCAGCCGATCCGACGCGTTGGAGTCCTCGGCGGTGGCGGCCTCGGACGCGTTCGTGACCTCGGCAGGCACGATCGCCCCGATCCTCGCCGCCGCGGCCGGGGCGTTGCTCGTGCTGTGGACGGTGCGGGCGACCCACGTCGCGGCCGAGCGGGCCGGGGTCCGGCCGTCGCGATCGTCCCGGATGCTCGTCGTGGGCTGGCTGCTCCCGGGCCTCAACCTGGCCGTGCCGGGTGCGGTGCTCGCCGAGATCGAGCACACCGCGCTCGGCAGGCCCGCCGGTCAGCGGCCCCGGCCGTCGCGGCTGGTCCTGCTGTGGTGGGTGTTGTGGGCGTCGGGTGTGGTGCTGTCGGCGGTGGTTCTGGCGTGGTCGCTGCTCACCGGGGTGCAGGCGAGGGCCGACGGTGTCCTACTGCATGCCGTGCTGGATCTCCTCGCGGCGGTGACCGCGGGTGTCACGGCCGTGGTCATGACCCGCCTCACCCGGCTGCTGGCTCCGGCCCGCCCGGTCCGGCGGGAGCTGCTGGTGCTCACCGGCCCCCGTCGTCGGTGACCTCGAGCCGGCGGAGGCCGCGCATCACGAAGTCCGGGCGACGGACGGGGTCGGCGGCCAGGCGCAGGTCGGGCAGGCGGTTGCGCAGGGCGTCGAGGGTGGCGGCGACCTCGAGGCGCGCGAGCGGAGCGCCCAGGCAGTAGTGAGCGCCTGCGCCGAAGCCGAGGTGAGGGTTGCGGCGACGGCCGATGTCGAGCTCGTCGGGGTGCTCGACGGCGTCCGGGTCGCGGGCCGCGGCTCCGAGCAGCGCCGCGATCCGGGTGCCGGCGGGTACCGGGTGCCCGGCCACCTCGGTGTCGACGAGCGCGGTGCGCTCGAACATCTGCAGCGGCGGGTCGAACCGGATCAGCTCCTCCACGCACGTGCCGTCCAGGCCCGGATCGGCCCGCAGGCGCTCCCACTGCGCGGGGTGGCGCAGCAGCGCCAGCACTCCGTTGCCGATCACGTTCACGGTGGCCTCGTGGCCCGCCATCAACAGCAGCGCCGCGGTACCCACGAGCTCGTCGGCGTCGATCCCCGGACCCGCACCGGGTTCGACCGCGCGGAGGAGGTCGGTCACCAGGTCGTCGCCGGGGTTCGTGTGGCGATCCGCGGCCAGCCCCCGGAGCTCGGCGACGAACTCCGCCGCAGCGCGCTCGGCGGTCATCCGACGGGCGTCGCCCCCGTCTGCGTCGCCCCCGTGCGGGTCCCGCACCGCGGGCTCGTACATCGCGACGATGGCGGTGGACCACCCACGCAGTGCCGACCGCGCCGGTTCGGGCACGCCCAGCAGGTCTGCGATCACCTCGACCGGTAGCGCCGCGGCCACCTCGGCGAGGAGATCCGCCCGGCCGTCGCGGCGGATCCGCTCCGCCAGACCGTCGACGAGCCGCCCGGCCAGCGCTCGGACCGACGGCTCCAGCCGCGCCGTGTGACCGCGCTGGAACGCCCCCGCGACAAGGCTCCGCAGCCGGGTGTGGGGCGGGCCCTCGCGTTCGAGAAGCGAGTTCCGGTGCAGCAGGTTGAACGCGGGAAAGGTCTCCGCCGGCTCCGCGTCGGCCCAGATCCGCCCCAGATCCCGGCTGCGCAGCACCGCCGAGCAGGCGGCGTGCGAGACGGCCACCGGCATGCCCAGCCCGGGGTGCGCATGCACCGGTGCGCGGGCCCGCATCGCGGCGAAGGTCGGATACGGGTCGGCGAGGAACGCGGGATCGGCGGTGTCGAACGGCGACAGGATCTTCTCCAGGAGCGTGCGTGGGCCTGCGTCGCCCCGCCCGGGTGCGGGCGAGCACGGACTCATCCTGCCCCGGCCGTCACGAGGCCGCTCGCACGCGGCGGTGAGCTGATGCGGCGACGTGGCGGCCGGCCGATAGCGTCTGAGGCACCATGGCGAAGAAATCACGAGTTCGCGAGGCCCCACCTGCGGGTGAGAACCCTCGCCGTCCCTGTCCCTGCGGGTCGGGCAAACGCTACAAGGCCTGTCACGGCGCCGGTGACGACGTGATCGTCATCCGGCCGTTCGAGGGGCTCGCGGCCGAGTGCGATCTCGTCGCGATGCGGGAGTTCCTGCCTTCCGCGACAGCTCCCCTTCCCCTGCGGGAGCCCCTGCCCCCGCGGGAGGCACTGCCCCCGCGCGATTCCTTGCCGGGGGGCACCACCGACCGTGTCGTCACGCTCGCGACGGTGCTGCCCGGCGCCTCGGCGGCGCTGGTCCGTCCCGACGGCGAGATCATGCTCGGCATGCAGGTGCAGACTCGCTCGGGGGATCTCTCGGTGGACCTCGCCCGTGCGCTGCGCTGGGCGGAGGCGGCCGAGCCGGGCACGGCGCTGTCCGTGGTCGGGCCGGGTGTCGGTGGCGACCCCGTGCGGCTCCAGGACGTGCTCGACGTCGATGCGGCGCTGGATCTCACACTGCACCCCGACTTCGCCTGGTGGGTTCCCGCGGCCGAGGACGGCGCGGAACCCGCCCCCGACGTGGCGGCCACCCTTGAGCGCGCCAACTCGGTGATCATGCCGACGGAGCCGGTGGTCGGCCCGGGCGTGCGTGCCGCGTACTGGGTGGACACCGGCACCAAGGCCCACCTGCGCTGGGTTCGTCCGGAACCCGAGGAGCGGCTGATGGCGGCGCTCGCCCGACTCCAGGCGTGCGGGCAGCTGGGTCTCACCGAAGGCGCCCGGTACGCCGGCGCCTTCCGCGCCCACGGCCTGCTGGTGCCGGTCTGGGACCTGGACCGCGAGCTGCACGCCAAGGAGTGGGTCGAGCCCGTCGTGGCCTTCGCCGGGCGGCTGGCCGAGGCGCTGGCCGACGACACCCCGCTCACCGACGCCGACCGCCGCGCCCGCGACGCGCTCGCGGGAAAGCAGGTCACGCTGCGCTGACGCCCGTCTCCGTCCCCGAGGTGCGGGCCCGGCGGGTCCTATAGTCCCGGCATGGGACTTCTCGACGGCAAGGTCGTGATCGTCACCGGTGCCGGTCGCGGTATCGGTCGCGGTGAGGCGCTGGAGTGTGCGGCCCAGGGTGCCGCCGTCGTGGTCGCCGAGTTCGATCCGGAAAGGGGCGAGGCGGTGGCCAAGGAGATCCTCGCGTCGGGTGGCCGCGCGGTCGCCGTGGCCGGCGACGTGGCGGACGCCGACACCGCGGACGCGCTGGTGGGCACCGCGGTCGCCGAGTTCGGCCAGCTCGACGCGCTGGTCAACAACGCGGGGATCCTGCGTGACAGGACCGTCGCGAAGCTGTCGGACGAGGACTGGGACGCCGTGATCCGGGTGCATCTGCGCGGACACTTCCTGCCCACCCGTGCGGCGATGCGGTACTGGAGGGACGCGAAGCGTCCCGGTCACCTGGTCCACACCGCGTCGACGTCGGGCCTGCTCGGCAACTTCGGGCAGAGCAACTACGGTGCGGCCAAGGCCGGCATCGCCGCGTTCTCCACGATCGTCGCGATGGAGGGCGCGCGGGGCGGCATCACGAGCAACGCGATCGCCCCCAGCGCGCTCACCCGGATGACGCTCGACCTGATGCCGCAGGCGTACCGCGACGGGCGGGAAGCGTCCGTCGAGCGGGGGGAGTTCGACTTCTTCGCGCCCGAGAACATCGCGCCGCTGGTGGCGTTCCTGTGCTCGGACGCCGCGAGCCACGTCAGCGGGAAGGTGTTCGGCGTGCAGGGCGACAGCGTCGAGATCTTCCAGCCGTTCACGAGCGTGGCGGAGATCCGCAACGACGGGCGGCGGTGGGACCCCGAGGACCTCTCCGGTCGCATCGACGAGCTGTTCACCGCATCGGGCATCCAGGCGGGTCCGGAGAACATGATGCTGAGGATGCGCCACCAGATCCTCGGCGAGCACTGACCGCCGCCAGGGGGTCGGCCGGGGTCAGGGCAGCCAGGGGGCCACCGGCCTCAGGAGGGCGTATCCCGCGAAGGCGACCACGTCGATCAGGGCATGGGCGCCGATCAGCGCCCAGAGGCGGTTGGTGCGCTGCCACACCCGGCCGAACACCAGGCCCATCACGAGGTTGCCCACGAAAGCGCCCGGTCCCTGGTAGAGGTGGTAGCTCCCGCGCACCACGGCCTGCACCAGCAGGGAACGGTTCTCCGACCACCCCAGCCGGCGCAGCTGGGTGAGCAGGTAGGCCACCATCACCACCTCCTCGGCCCAGCTGTTGGCCGCGGCGGAGGCGACCAGCACGGGCAGCCGCCACCAGGTGTCGTCCAACGTGGACGGTGCCACGGTGAGGCTGAACCCGAACGCCTGTGCCGTGAGGTAGAGACCGAGGCCGGGGATGCCGATCAGGGCGGCGAGCCCGGCCGAGCCGAGGGCGTCCCGGCCGGGTCGGGTGGCGTCCAGCCCGACGGCGCGCAGCGCGAACCCCGCGCGGATGAGCAGGTACGCCCCGAGCGCACCCCAGCCGACGAGCTGCAGGACGCGCACCAGCTGTCCCGCGAGATCGACGAGGTCGGCCTGCGCGGCGGGGGCGTTGAGCGCCACCCGCTGCTCGGCGAGCGGGACGGGCTGGAGCAGCGCATCGAGCAGGCTCAGCGCGCTCCGCAGCCCCGACAGGCCGAACGTGACCGTGAGGACCACGCACACCTCCAGGCCGATGAGCCTTCGGGTGCGCGGATCGGTGGTCGGGACGGGCACCGGCGGGGGCGCCAGCCAGGTCCGGACGGCAGTCGTGCGGGGCCGGGACACGGTCGCCGACGCTACCGGTCGGCGTAGTGTGGTCGGCGTGCGACAGCTGGTCCTCTCCCCGCGCTGGATCATGTGGCACCTGTTCACGCTCGGCGGCATGACCGTCTGCGGGCTGCTCGCGGTCTGGCAGTGGCAGCGGGCGGGCTCCTCGATGGGCTCCGCCCTGAACGTCGGGTACGGGCTGCAGTGGCCGGTGTTCGCGATCTTCTTCGGCGTCATGTGGTGGCGGATGCTGCGGATGGAGGCGGCCCGCATCCGTGAGCCCGACGGGGCGCCCACCGCGGAGGTCCCCGAGCCGGGCGGGCCCGGGCCGATGGTCCCCGAGTCCGTGGTCCCCGAGTCCGTGGTCACCGAGTCCGTCGTCACCGCCCGGCCGGATGCCCCGTCGCCGTTCCGGGCGCGCCCGGCCACGGCCTCCCCGCCGCCCGTCAGCGACGCGAACGATCCCGAGCTCGCCGCCTACAACCGGATGCTGGCCGAGCTGGCCGCCCGGTCCGACCACTGAGGGGCCCTTCGTGTCCATCGAGACCGCTCTGCGCAACTACCGCGTCGCCGCCTGGGTCACCGGGGTGGGCCTGCTCGCGCTCGTACTGGTCGCGATGCCGCTCAAGTACCTCTTCGACACCCCGGGCCCGGTGGCCGTGGTCGGGGTGACCCACGGGTTCCTCTACATGATCTACATCGTCTGCACGCTGCTGCTGGCCGAGCGGTGCCGCTGGAAGCCCTTCGACGCATTGCTGATCCTGATCGCGGGCACCGTCCCGGTCGCGTCGTTCGTTGCCGAGCGCCGGGTCACCCAGCGGGTGCGGGCGGGACGCACGCCCGTCAGCTAGCGCGTTCCGGCCCGGCGTCCGGGACCTGAACCGGGGCAGCTCGCCCGCCCGTTCGTGGGTGGGCCCGGCCGTGCGGGACACCTGCGCGGTCCGGACCCCATCCCGGCCGCCGCCTGCGCGGGCCCACCCGTTAGCGTCGTCGACCGTGACGACGGTCGGCGACTCCTGGGCCAGCCCTCCGCTGTTCGCTCATCTCGTCGACGACACCAGCCTGATGCAACCTCGTGCGACCGCGCCCGGCGTCGACGCGGTGGTCTCCCGCTACCTCAGCGCCCGGGACGGTCGGTACGGAGGCCTCGTCGGCCAGCTGGTGTGCCCCGTGTCGCGACTGCCCTCGCTCGTCGCGGAGTTGGCGCGGGCGGTCCCCTCCCGGCCGGTCGAGGTGTCGCTCGTGGTCGACACCGGGCTCGGCGCGGTGCCCAAGGCGCTGTCGACCCTGTTCTCGCGGTCGAGCCTGCTCACTCCGCGCACGGTCGAGGCGACCGCGCCGCCGGATGTCGACGCCGTGTGGCTCGAGCGGGTCTCGGAGTTCGTGCCCGAGGACGTCGTCGCCGTCGTCGAGCCGCGACGCCCACAGGGCGAGGACGCCGACGGCACCGCCGCGTGGCTCGACGCCGTACGCCGTGTGGCCGAACACGGCTGTGCGCCGAAGCTGCGGTGCGGTGGGCCTCGTGCGTCCGACGTGCCCGGGGTCGCCGATGTCGAGGAGTTCGTCGGAGTGGTCGTCAAGGCCGGCCGGTCGTTCACGGCGCAGGGACTGCGCGAGATCGTGCGCACCGACGACGGCACGGCGCCCGCGCAGCACGGCCTCCTCAACCTCGTCGTGGCCGTGTCCCGCGCTCTGACCGGCGGTGATGTCCGCGCCGCGCTGGAGAGCACGGCGGGCTCGGCGTTGGCGGAGGAGATCGGCGGCTTGAGCGAGCGGGCGGTGAAGGACGTGCGCGGACTGCTGTCGCGGTGCGGGTCCGATCCGGGACCGGTGCCACCGGCACGGCTCGTGGAGCTCGGACTGCTCGCGTAGCGACCCTTCCTGCGCCGGGCCCGCGGTCGGCCGGATCCACCGCACTAGAGTTCGGGGCGTGCCCCGACTCGCCTTTCTCGGACCGCACGCCACCTTCACGGAACAGGCCCTGCGGTCGATGCCCGAGGCGGCCGGAGCCGAGCTGGTGCCGTGCGCAGGCAGCCCGGCGGTGCTCGCGGCCGTGCGCGAGGGCATCGTCGACGCCGGTTGCGTCCCCATCGAGAACACCGTCGAGGGCGCCGTGCCGGCCGTGCTCGACGGGCTGGTGGACGACCCGCCGCTGGTGATCGTCCGGGAGGCGTTGGTCGCTGTCCGGTTCGTGGTGCTGGTCCGGCCGGGGACCGCGGCGGTCGACGTCCGCAGGGTGGCGTCGCACCCTCATGCGGTCGCTCAGACCCGCGGCTGGACGGCTGCGCACCTGCCGGGCGCGCAGGTGGTGTTGTCCACCTCCACGTCCGAGGCCGCGGCGCAGGTCGCCCGCGGCGAGGTCGACGCCGCCGTCGCCGGTCCGCTCGCTGCCGACCAGCACGGACTGGCGGTACTCGCCGACGACATCGCCGACAACCCGGGCGCGGTGACGCGTTTCGCTCTAGTCGCGGCGCCCGGCCCTCCCCCGGCCCCGACCGGCCGCGACCGGACGACGCTGGCCGCGACCACGCAGAACCGGCCGGGCGCGCTGCTGGCCGTGCTCACCGAGCTGGCGGTGCGCGGAATCGACCTGACGCGTATCGAGTCACGCCCGATCAAGGACCTGCACGCCGAGTACTGGTTCCACCTCGACTGCGCAGGGCACGTCGCCGAGCCCGCGATGGGTGAGGCGCTCGCCGCCCTGCACCGCCGGTGCGACCGCGTCCGGTTCCTCGGCTCGTACCCCCGTGCCGGAGGCGCCGGTCGCCCGGTGGCCCCGGACGCCCCGGCCGTGCCGCTCGGCGGTTCGGACGCGGGGGGCTTCGTCGCCGCCCAGGCGTGGCTGGCCCGGCTGCGCCAGGGGAGCGCCGCGTGAGTGCCACCCGGCTGGTGCTCGCGCGCCACGGGGAGACCGACGCGAACGTCGCACGCATGCTCGACTCGCTGCCGCCGGGCGCCCCGCTCAACGAGCTCGGGCTCGGGCAGGCCGCCGCACTGGCGGAACGGCTCGCGGACGAGCCGATCACCGCGGTCCACGCTTCCCGCGCGACCCGCGCCCGGCAGACCGCCGCGCCCGTGGCCGCGGCGCACGGCCTGCACGTGGATGTCGTCGAGGGGGTGCAGGAGGTGTACGTCGGCGACCTGGAAGGTCGTTCGGACCAGCCGGCCAGGGACCACTTCGAGGTGGTCTACGGCGCGTGGTGGCGAGGGGATCCCGACGCCCGCCTCCCGGGCGGGGAGTCCGCCCGCGACGTGGCGGAGCGGTACCTGCCGGCCGTCGCGACGATCACCGCCGACGCCCGCGACACGGTGGTGCTGGTGAGCCACGGGGCGGCGATCCGCCTTGCGGCCGCGGCCCTGCTCGGCGACACCGCGAGGACGGCGTACGTGCCCAACACCGGTCTGGTGGTCCTGCGCGGCGACCCCGGCGCGGCCACCGGCTGGACGCTGGAGCACTGGGACCCCGGCCCACCGCGGCGCGGCGACGTGACCGCGGGAGGGCCGCCCGGGCCCGAGGGACCCTGACCCGGCGTTCTATCCCCAACCCAGCTCGTGCAGCGTGTCCTCGTCGATGCCGAAGTGGTGGGCCACCTCGTGCACGACGGTGATCGCCACCTCCTGGACGACCTCGTCGTCGCCGGCGCACATCTCCAGGATCGCGTCCTGGTACACGGTGATCCGGTCGGGCAGGACGCCGCCGTAGGAGCTGGTGCGCTCGGTCAGGGCGATGCCCTCGTAGAGCCCGAGCAGGTCACGGTCCTCGTCGTTGCGACCCTCCACGAGGACCACGACGTTGTCCATCGCCCTGGTCAGTTCGGGCGGGATCATGTCGAGGGCGTCGGAGACCAGTTCCTCGAAACGCGACCGGGTCATGTCCATCCCGGGACCGTCACCCCCTGGACGGCGACAGTACCTGGTCGAGATCGGTCGTCGGGAGGGGGAGGCGGGGCAGCTCCTGCTGTGGGGGCGTCCCCGGCGGTGGGGCGTCCCCACCGGGCGGCGGCTGCTCGCCGGGCAGGATCTCGCCACCGGGCTCGAGCGGCGCACCCGGCCGCGGCGGTGCGCCGGGCACCAACGGCGCACCGGGCAGCCCGCCGGTGGGCGCGGCTGGCTTGGTGGTGGTCGGGGCGGGGACGCCGGGCTCGGGGGTGTTCGTCGCCGGCGGGGCGGGCGCCTGGCCGACCACGACCTCGCCGCGTACCGACCCCGTGACCGGGGCGAAGCCTAGGCGGTCGGGCAGCAGCGCACCCAGATTGCAGTTGACCCTGCGGCTCCCGGCGTCCCAGGACTCCTCGGTGAGGTTGTCCCAGTAGACGGTGAGCTTCTTCTCCGCGATCACCTCGGACCCGCCCGCGTACTCGTCGGCGATCCGCGCGCACTCCGGCTGCAGGAACGCGTCCTGGTCCCCCACGACCGGGTACGCGTCGGGGAACTTCTCGGTGAGGTCCACGATGCCGACGGCCTCGACGGCGTGCGGCCCCGCGCAGTCGACGGGATCGCCGAACGTGGGTCCGTCGATGGCCAGACAGACGCCGGCCTCCTGGACCGCGGACTGGTCGCTGTCGGCGGCCCGGCCCGTGTTCGGGTAGAGGGCACCCGAACGCGACGCGCTCTGCAGGCCGCACCGCAGCTCGCGGTCGCCCTGGTCCCACTTCGCGGGGGACGGCTTGAGCGCCCCGACGCGGTAGCGCCCGTCGGGGTCGTAGCGCCCGTCGAGGTAGGTGAGCACCACCGGGCTGCACCGCTCGTTCACCAGCAGGCGGAACTGCCGGTCGTCGGGCTGCAGGGTCTGGTCGGCCAGCGCCACGGTGCCGGCCTGCTCGAACAGGTGCGGCTGGGCGCACGAGACGACCGCGGCGTCGGCCGCGTCGGCGCGCGTCCAGTTCAGGCAGGTCCCCGGCGTGGCCGGTGGCGGCGGGATCTCGACGGTCTTGGACCCCTCCGGTTCGGGCGCAGGAAGCGCCGCGAACGTGCCCAGCAACGGCACGGTGGCGCCGACGAACGTGTCGAGGGTGGCGACACCGAACATCGTCAGCGCCCCGACCAACACCCCCGCGCCCACCCGTGCCACGACGCGGCCGGCGGAGCGGCCGGCTCCGTCGGTCGTCGGTCCGGGCGTGGACCGGGGCCTCGGTCCGGGCGCCGGCGGCGGCATCACCGCGGCGCGCCGGGGAGCGGAGGACGTGCGGTCGGGGGCGGTGCGAAGTCGGTCCATGTCGGCCGTCATCATGCCGTGACCTCGCGGTGGACCTCGCGTCGGCGCTCCTCCGCGCGACCATCGGTTGCCGCAGTGCTGCGAGCGTCAGCGTTTGCCACTCGCAGCCCGCCCGGTACGGTTCCGCGCGCAGGACGCACTGCGAACGGCGGACCGGTGGAGCCGAGGGGGTTTTCCAGTGGCGGACGACGATGACCAGGGGAGCATGCGCTTCCAGGACGGGACGACCACCCCGCGGGAGCCAACGCTGGCCGAGCGTCGCGCCCGCGAACAGGCCGCCCGCCGCGAGGAGGAGGCCGCGCGCGTGCAGGCGCAGGCCCAGGAGCGTTCGAAGCGCACGCGCAAGCGGGTCCTCATCGGGGCCGGTGTGACCGTCGGCGTCGTCGCG
>JAJAZD010000250.1 GCA_026785945.1 Pseudonocardia sp.
CCCCACTTTGGGTGGCCGGGGTATTTTGTTTAAAAGACACCGCCAAGGGGGCCGCCCCCACTGGGGTCGCGCTACGGGGCCGGCACCCGGGGGGGGGGCCGGGCACCGTGATCGTCGATCAGTATCCGGTGATCGGGGCGGGCCCCGGGGCTGCCGCCGTGCCGTCGTCGGCGCGGTCGGCGACCGTCACCATCGCGGGCCGCAGGACGCGGTCGGCGATGCGGTACCCGCGGCGGAGCACGGTGGAGACCACCGCAACCGTCGGGCCCGCGACGACGATCGTGTCGTGCTGAACCGCCTCGTGGACCGACGGGTCGAACGGCTCGCCGTCCAGGCCGAACGACTCCAGGCCCAGCTTGCCCACCACACCGACGACCTTGTCGGCCACGGCCTTGAACGGCCCGGTGAGGTCACCGTGCGCCTCCGCGCGGTCGAGGTCGTCGAGCACGGTCAGCAGGTCGGAGACGAACTGCACCCGTGCCCCGACGAGCACGCTCTCGCGGTCACGGTCGACGCGGCGCCGGTAGTTGGCGTACTCAGCGCTCACCCGCTGCAGGTCGGCGGTCCGCTCGGCCACCTGGGCCGCCAGCTCCGCCGCCGCGCCGCCGGCCTCGGGCCTCGCGAACGCGTCGGGAGCGCCGCCGTCCGGCTGTTCGCCGGGCGGAACGCGCACCTCACCGGTCTCCGGGTCGATCCGCCGCCGGTCCCGAACCACGACCCGCTCGCTCTCGGCGCCTGCGTCAGCGCTGTCGTTGCGATCGGGGCGGGTCACTTCTTGTCCTTCTCCTCGTCGACGATCTCGGCGTCGACGACGTCGTCGACGTCCCGGTCCTGGCTCTGCTGCTCACCGGCGGCACCGGCGTCGCCCGTGGGAGCGCCCTCGGCTCCCGGCTGTGCGTACAGCGCGGAACCCATCTTCTGCGACTCGGTCGCGAGCTTCTCCATCGACGCCTTGATGGCCTCGGTGTCGGTGCCCTTCAGACTCTCCTGCGCCTCGACCAACGCCACGTTGACGCCATCCTTGACCTCCGCGGGGAGCTTCTCGTCGTTCTCCTTCACGAACTTCTCCGTCTGGTAGACCAGCGACTCCGCCTGGTTGCGGACCTCCGCGTCCTCACGACGCTTCTTGTCCTCGTCGGCGTGCTGCTCGGCCTCGCGCATCATCCGGTCGATCTCGTCCTTGCCCAGGGCGGACCCACCGGTGATCGTCATCGCCTGGCTCTTGCCGGTGCCCATGTCCTTCGCCGAGACGTTGACGATGCCGTTGGCGTCGATGTCGAAGGAGACCTCGATCTGCGGCACACCACGCGGGGCGGGAGGTAACCCGGTCAGCTCGAACATGCCGAGCTTCTTGTTGTACGCCGCGATCTCGCGCTCGCCCTGGAACACCTGGATCTGCACGGACGGCTGGTTGTCATCGGCCGTGGTGAAGATCTCCGAGCGCTTGGTGGGGATGGTGGTGTTGCGCTCGATGAGCTTGGTCATCACCCCGCCCTTGGTCTCGATGCCCAGGCTCAGCGGGGTGACGTCGAGCAGCAGGACGTCCTTGACCTCGCCGCGCAGCACACCGGCCTGCAGGGCGGCTCCGACAGCCACGACCTCGTCGGGGTTGACGCCCTTGTTGGGCTCCTTGCCGCCGGTGAGCTCCTTGACGAGCGCGGTGACGGCCGGCATCCGGGTGGAGCCACCGACGAGGACCACGTGGTCGATCTGGCCGACGGAGATGCCCGCGTCCTTGACCACCTGGTTGAACGGTGCACGAGTGCGGTCGAGCAGGTCGGATGTGATCCGCTGGAACTCGGCGCGCGACAGCGTCTCGTCGAGGAACAGCGGGTTCTTGTCCTGGTCGACGGTGATGTAGGGCAGGTTGATCGTGGCCGTGTTCTGGCTCGAGAGCTCGATCTTGGCCTTCTCCGCGGCCTCCCGGAGCCGCTGACCGGCCATCTTGTCCTTGGTCAGGTCGATGCCCTGGCTCGCCTTGAACTTGTCTACAAGCCAGGTGATGACCCGCTCGTCCCAGTCGTCGCCACCGAGGTGGTTGTCGCCGTTGGTGGCCTTGACCTCGACGACGCCCTCGCCGATCTCCAGCAAGGACACGTCGAACGTGCCGCCGCCGAGGTCGAACACGAGGATGGTCTGGTCCTTGTCGCCCTTGTCCAGGCCGTAGGCCAGCGCAGCCGCGGTGGGCTCGTTGACGATGCGCAGGACGTTGAGGCCCGCGATCTGGCCGGCCTCCTTGGTGGCTTGGCGCTGGGCGTCCTCGAAGTAGGCCGGAACGGTGATCACCGCGTCGGTGATGTCCTCACCCAGGTACGCCTCGGCGTCACGCTTGAGCTTCTGCAGCACCCGCGCGCTGATCTCCTGTGCGGAGTACTTCTTGCCGTCGACGTCATCGGTGGCCCAGCCGGTGCCGATGTGGCGCTTGACCGACCGGATGGTCCGGTCGACGTTGGTGACGGCCTGGTTCTTGGCCGACTGCCCGACGAGCACCTCGCCGTTGCGCGCGAAGGCGACGACGGACGGGGTGGTCCGCGCGCCTTCGGAGTTGGCGATCACCGTCGGCTCGCCACCCTCCAGGACGGCGACGACGGAGTTGGTGGTCCCGAGGTCGATACCGACCGCACGAGCCATGGTGGTTGCCTCCGTATTGCTATGAGTTGATCCGGCTCAAGTCTGCCACGGGCCGTTGCCACCCGGTTGAGTGGTTCCCGCTCAACTTGCTCATGGCGTCCAACGCGGGATCGCACGATGATGTTCCCCGCCCCGTGCTACATCGGCGGCGCCGGGCGCGGCTCGACCCGGCCGGCCGCGGCCGGGGGCAGGGGATCGTCGACCGGGGCGAGCACCCGGTGGCGGCCCGGTTCCGCCAGCACGTCCTCGGCGGCGTCGCGGTACTCCAGCTCGCCGTCCGGCCCGAGATCGGCGTGGTATCCCGTGGCCGCGAGCTGCTCCTCGTCGAGATCGACCACGAACTCCCAGCGGCTGGGGACCACGCGGTAGTCCGGCCACGGCAGGTGCCCGTACGCGTCGTGCAGGTCGGCCAGGAGGCCGACGAACACCTGCTGCCAGCGCAACGGCATCGACTGCGCCAGCGAACGGGGGATCACGAGGTGGTCGGCGGCCGCACCGGGTGCGGGCCGATCGAGGTAGTCCTGCACAGGAGTGGTGGACGCCGGGACGTGTGGTGCGGGGGGCATGGCGAACTCCTGCTCGTGCGGGCCGTGCTCAGGCGCGGTTCGGTGTGGTGTCGGGCCGGCTCGGCTCCGCGCGCCGAAGTCCGGTCCGCTCGCCGGGGCACGGCAGCTCTACCCTCCGCCCGGACCCCCGCCCCCTCACCCTCCCACCCGGTCGTAACCCGCGACCCGCCACCCGGTCTCCGTCTCGACGACCAGCACGAGCAGCGTCACGGCATCGGTGGGCACCTCGGCCTGGACGGACCCGTCCGACACCAGCACCGGACGAGGCTGGCCCGTCACGACGGTGGACGGGATGTTCGTCGGGTCGACGCTGCCGAGCACCCCGAGGTACTCCTGCGTGGTGGTGGCGCGCAGTCCCTCTCGCCATTCCTCGGCCGTGGTGCCCTCCGGGGGGCGAACCCACGCCGTCGCCCACCGGGACGCCACGACCAGGGCTGCGGTCGGCGCCTCGGACAGCGGCGCCGTGGTCGTCTGCGGCGCCGGCGGGAGCGCGGTGGACGCGGGCGTTCCCGGACCTCCGACCTCCGGCGTCCGGGGGGCGGCCACCCGCGACGACGGACGGGGGGGGAGTTCGGGGAGCCCGGCGCGGTCGGCGCCACCTCCTGCCGCGGGCGCGCCGACACCCACCCCGACACCCACCGCCACGACGGCGGCGACGGTGAGGGCGAGCCGTGCGGGCGACCGCAGCGGCCACTGCCACATTCCCCGGTAGGCGCCGGCGCGCCCCCGAGTGGTGCGGATGGGCATCAGTCGGCCACGCGAGGGCCGGTCCGGGCCGGGCGCGGCCGGTAGATGCGGTAGACGGGTACGCCGTCGACCAGCTCGGCCTGCACCGGACGCGCGGCACCCGGCCGCAGCGGCACGGACTCGGAGCGACGATACAACGAGCGGTCGTCGATCTCACCGGGATCGGCCCAGCTGGGCCTGCCGTCGGTAGGACCGACGCCGTTCGAGCCCGACGGCAGCGCCGGCCGCCGGGCGGCCGACACGGGCGTGGGCGACCTGGGCGCCTCGATCTCGCTGCGCGGGCGGGGCACCCGCGTGGCCTGGGCGGTGACCCGGGCCCCCGGTTCCGACTCCGGGCGCTCGCCGCCGGAGAAGTCGGCACCGGCGGTGGCGCCCCGGCGCTCGTCCCACCACCGGGTCTGGCGATCGTCGGCGGGCCCGCCGCGCATGCGCAGCCAGACCCGCGACATCGGCCCGGTCCCCGCACCCGGCACGATGCCGCCGAACTGATCACGGGTGAGCGACACCATCGACACGAGCCGCCGGAACGGCCGCGCGACGGCCCACAGCACGACGGTCACCACGCCGGTGACGAGCAGCGCAAGCCAGAGGTCGACGCCGGACTCGGGCCGGAACAGGGACACGACGAGCAGCGCGTGCAGCCCGGCCAGCGCCCCGACGACGAGTGTGTTGACGATCGCCGCGCCCGCCACCCGCAGCAGCGCCGGCAGGATGTCGGGTTTGAGAATGGCCACGACCGCGATCGCGGGCGCGGTCATCACCAGCAGCCGCAGTATCAGCATGGCGACCAGCACGAGCACCTTGGACAGGAGCTGGAACAGCGCGATGCAGAGCGCTTGAACCACGGCGAGGATGCCCGTACCCACACGGCTCCCGGACTTGCCCTGGAAGTAGGGGTAGCGGTCGCCCATGCGCTCGGCGAGTGCGGCGAAGTCGGTCTTCTTCTGCTCGGCGAGCTCCAGGGTGTCGCGGCGCTCCGCGACCTCTGCCTTGGTGAAGGTCTGGGCGCGCAGCAGGTCGCGGCTGAGCTCCTGGGCCTGCGGCACGTCTGGCGACCCGAACTCACCACGCTGCCAGTTCTGATATATGACCTGGTCGGTCAGCACGGTCGGTAGCGTGTCGCGGCTACCCAGGCCGACCTGGCCAAGAAACCCCTCCTGCATCTGTGTGACGCCGTCGAGCAGCAGCGGGTCGGCCGCCGTGGCCCAGTCGACGGGGGCGAGATAAGCGGCCGATCCGACCACCAGCGCGGCCACGGCGAACGCTGAGCGCTGGGCCTGGCGCGCGAGATCCCCCCGCAGAGCCAGCACCAGCATCAGGACGGCCAGCACCAGCAGGGCGAGGCCAATCCATGTGGTGAAGACCGCGTCGTACATCGCGCGCGTGCCGGTGGTGATGAGGTCGTCGAGCGGAGTGAGCAGTTCCCCGCCGTCCGCGATCAGGTAGTGCGACCAGTTGACGCCGCCCACCGCGAACTTCGCCACGTTGAAGGTCTGGTTGCCCAGCCACGTATCGGTGGTGCTGGCCGGGTTGAACACCGCGGTGCCGGCGCAGCCCAGGTCGTAGTTGTGCCAGATCAGCCCCGCGTAGCCGACCTCCCGGTAGACGCTGCCTTCGATCCCCCCCGAGGCCCGCGGTGAGTCCAGAGAGCCGACGAGGCCGGTTCCCGGACGGTCCGGTTCGGGCGACTCCTTGCAGTCGAAGGGCTGCGCGAAGGCCGGCTGCCCGATGAGTACCGAACCACCGACGAGCGCCGTGACGATCAGCAGAGCGAACCGGCGGCGCGGCCGATCCGCACGCACGCCCACCCCGACTCGCGCGCTCTCAGAGCCCGACTCGCGGGAGGTGCGGGCGCGGCGGCGTTGCCGGGCGGCCATCAGCACGGCAGCGACCAGCACCAGAGCTGCCGGCAGCCAGCCGGCGGCCGCCGGTGTGCCCTCGGGCATCACCGAACGCTCTCCCCAGCCGCGGGGGTGTGCTCGTCGACGTCCTGGTCGATCAGCTCGGCCGGCTCGCCGTCCGGGTCGCGATCGACGTCCCCTTCCAGGTCGCCGTCGAGGTCGCCGTCGATGTCGCCGTCGATGTCGCCGAGCAGGTCGAGCTCCTCGTCGTCGAGCAGCTCGGCTCCTGACGGCAGGTCGAGCGTCCGGCCGTTCTGGCCCCCGTGCGGCGGGACTGCGGACGGGACCTCGAGCGGGCCCCGGTCCTTGCGGACGAGGTTGTCGCGGACGAGGTTGTCGCGGAGCAGGCCGTCGGGGTCGTCCATCTCGCCGAAGTCGTCGTCGGCGTCCTCGGCGAGGCCACCGGCGGTGCCCACCCCGAACGCCGCCACGTCCGGGCGGGTGGCGGGCACCCCGTTCATCGCGACCGGCGGCCCGGGCTCGTCGGGCGCGCGGACGGCGGACGGCGCGGTGGCGACCGGCACGCCGCGAACGGAGATGCGGCTGGCGTCGGGGTTGGTGTCGAGCGCCTCGCGGACGTGCTCCAGGTGCGGGGCCTCGAGGTCGATGCGGATTTTCTCGACCCCACCGTGGCCGTCGGCGAAGATGAACTGGCGCGGCGTGTCGTCGGGCCGGTCGTCGTGCCGGGGACGGGGCGAGAGCGTCCCGAGCATCTGCTCGTAGCCCACCCCGGTGGGTACCTTGAGCAGCCGCAACGCCTCGCCCTGGGCCTCGTCGTCGTCGGTACGCCCGACGAAGACCGCGTTGACCAGGGATGCGAACCCGGAGACGCGCAGCAGGTCACCGGCCAGCTGGGAGGCGAACAGTGCCCGCACGTTGAACTTGCGGGAGTCGCGGGCGAGGCGGTCGATCAGGACCTTGCCGGTGGGCACCTGCGAGAGGAAGTGCGTCTCGTCGAGCGCGACGCCCTTGCGCTGGTTGCGGTCGGCGTCGTAGATGGTGCGCTGGGTCAGCCACGAGGCGAGGTTGAGCAGCTCCACGGCCAGCGATTCGCCGTCGGTCCATTCTTCGCGCGGGCTGCCCGGCCGGGGCAGGGTCATGCCCTGCATGGTCAGCACGGTGAGGCGGTAGTCGCGGTCGGCATGCCACGGATCGTGGCGCGAGGTGTCGGGGAACAGCAGCGCGGCCTGCGGCAGCTCGCGGCGTTCCTCCAGGAAGTCGGCGACGACGCCGGCGTGGTCCTGCCCGTCGCGCGCGTGGCGGCGCAACACGTCGATGACCTGGCCCGGGTGTCGCTCGGGTGAGCCTCCGACCTCGCGCACCGCCCTGAGCAGGACGATCCGGGTGTGCGGCAGGCGGGAGATGTCGTAGGGCAGCAGGCCGGTGAGGACGTCCAGGACGAGCCTGCGTCTCGTGGCGGCGGCGAGGGAGCACTCGCGGCGCCACGCCCGCTCGGGGTCCTCTTCGTCGGCAAAGTGCTCGGGCCGCGGCTCGGCCACCACCCGGTAGGGGTTGAGGATCCCGGGATCGGCACGCAGCAGGTTGATGTGCCGGGAGAACGGGGCCAGCTCGGGAAGCCGTGTGAGCTCGGCGAGCGGGCCGGACGGGTCGAGGACCGTCCAGCGGGCCCCCGAACGAAGTGTCTTGTAGACGATCAGCCCGGTCAGGAACGACTTGCCCGAGCCGAGCCCGCCGACCACCGCCGTCAGGCCCGAGGCCCGGCGCACCTCCTGCGCCAGCCACGGGTCCCACGCGACCGGACGCCGGGTGGCGGTGCACGTCTCGCCGATCATGATGCCGCGCCGGTCACCCACACTCGCGGTGGCCGCGGGCACAGCGGCCGCGGCCCAGGTCACCGAGCCGCGCCGACGGAAGGCGGTGGACGCGAGCGGCTCGCCCGGGATGAACTCGCGCGCATACCGGTACTGCGCCTCGGGGTGCTCTATCTGGACCTTCGGCCGGTAGACGTCGAGCACCTGCTGCGCGCGGCTGATCGCCTCGGCCTCGTCCTTGCCGGACACCGCGATGCGCCACCAGCCGTAGAGCCGGGTGTTGAGCTGGGTCAGCCCGCTGGTCAGCTCGTCCTCGACCTCGAGGACCCGGTCGGCCTGGCGGGCCAGCGACATCGGCGGGTCGAGGTCGTGGTCGTGGGTGTAGTGACGGATCTGGCTGCGCACCTTGCCCATCTGGCGCTGCAGCTCACCCGCCACATCCTCGGGGCGGCGGATGTAGATGCGGGCCGACCACTCGACGGGGAACGGGAGCCGGTCGGAGTGCTGCATCCACGGGTCGTCGACCTCGGGGATCCGCAGCCCTTCCATCAACCCGACCGACAGCACGGCGACGTTGCGCTGCACCGTCTGCGACCGGATGCGCCCGACCACGCGCACGGTGGGGGCGTAGGGCTCCTGGTACATGTCGACGCCGTCGGTGAACGCGGCGAGGTCCTCGGTCTCCCAGCGGGTGACGGAACCGGGAACGACCGACAGCGTGCGCGGAGCGGGGAGCCCTAGCGCGCACGAGCGGTGCATCAGCCAGGCGATGTCGTCGGCGCTGGCGCGTACGGCGTCCAGCCCTGCGCCGGCGACCAGCTCGTCGAGGTGCCCGACCTCCGACGTCAGGGCCGCCAGCTCCGCCTTCACCGCCGCGGGAGCGACCCGGCCGAGCACCGGGGCGGCCTTCTCGACCCACCGGTCGAGCATGCTGCGCCCGGAGACCTCGACGCCGAGGAACACTTCCTTGTCCGACATCGACAAGCCCATGAGGTGGCGCTGCTCGCCCTCGAGGAACCCCTCCCAACCGAGCGCGCCCGCCACATTGGGCATCCGGCCGAGCGCGTTGTTGTCGAACGACTCCGCCCACATGTGCACCGGGTACGGGCGGGTGGTGACGCGCAGATGCACCCAGCGCCCCTGCAGCTCGCCCAGCTGCGCGGCGATCTGGCGGATCAGCACCTCGCGCTGGGAGTCGCTGCGGAAGCTCCACGCCTGTGCGGCGAGCCGGTACCAGGCCATGACCTGGGTCCCGGTTCGGGTGAGATGGCCCTCGATGGACCTCAGCGCGATGTCGGGGACGTAGGTGGGCAGGCCGGTCTCACCACCGAGTGCGCGACCACGCCGCCGACCCCGTGACTCCTCGGCAGGGATCCCGGTCCCGACCGCGGCGTCCCGGGCCGGGGCGTCACGCCGTGGCACGGACGTCCGCCTTCCCGCGCCCACGGCGCCGGGTACGCCCGCGCACCGCCGGGTCGCGTGCCGCCCGGCCGCGGGCGGTGGGGCGGGCGCGCAGGCCCGGCCCCTTGCGGGCGTGGGCCCCGCGGGCGGGGCCCCCCCCCCCGGCCCGGGGGGCCCCCGGGCCCGCGCCCCCCGGGGCGCCGCGGG
>JAJAZD010000251.1 GCA_026785945.1 Pseudonocardia sp.
GATGAGCACGAGCGGCGCTGTGCCTGGAAGCTGGAGACCACCTGGCTCCCGGTGTACGACGTGCCGGCCACCTCCGCGGCCGGGTCCGGCGCCGAGCTGTCCATGGACGTGCTCGCCGAGGCCGACGCCGCCGGCCTGCGGGCCGCGCTGGAACCTCTCGTCGACGGCTACGACGACTGGCTCGCCGGGCAGGACCTCGACAGCCTGCCGGCCGCACTGCGCGGCACCGGCGCGCACGCGGTGGAGGTCGCCCGCACCGCCGCCGCCCGGGTCCGGGCCGGGATCTCGCTGCTCGCCACGCCCGGCGAGCCCGGCCACGACGACGCGCTGGCCGCGTTCCGGTTCGCGAACCGGGTGATGGCCCGGCAACGCCGGCACACCACCCTCTCCCGGCTGCGCGACGACCGCGGGCTGAGCTACCCCGAGGCGCTGGCCGCCGTTCAGGACCCGAAGCACGCCACCTGGCGGCCGTTCCAGCTGGCGTTCGTGCTGCTCAACCTGCCCTCGCTGACCGACCCGCTGCACCACGAGCGGGCCGCGAACGACCGGGCGCTGGTCGACCTGCTGTTCTTCCCCACCGGCGGCGGCAAGACCGAGGCCTACCTCGGGCTCGCCGCCTACACCTTCGCGATCCGCCGGCTCCAGGGCGTGGTCGGCGAGGGCGCCCAGGCCCGCAGCGGGGCCGACGGTGTGGCCGTGCTGATGCGGTACACGCTGCGGCTGCTCACCGCCCAGCAGTTCCAGCGGGCCGCCGCGCTGGTCTGCGCGGCCGAGGTGGTCCGCCGGGAGGACGAGCAGCGGTGGGGCACCACCCCGTTCCGGATCGGGCTGTGGGTGGGCGGCGGGGTCTCGCCCAACTGGTACGGCGAGGCCGAGCAGCAGATCGGCGAGGCCAAGGAAGCCGGCAAGGGCAACCGGGTCAACGTCCTGCAGACGCTGTCCTGCCCGTGGTGCGGCACGCCCCTCCAGGGCCACCAGGACCTCGACCCGCAGGAGGTGCCGCGCCGGGTCTTCCTGTTCTGCTCGAACGGCGAGGGCGCCGACGCCTGCCCGTTCTCCCGGACCCGCTCCGAGGAGGGCCTGCCCATCATCACCGTCGACGAGGAGATCTACCGCTTCACCCCGACGCTGGTGATCGCCACCGTCGACAAGCTCGCCCAGCTGCCCTGGCGGGGGTTCGCCGGCATGCTGTTCGGGCGGGTGCGCGAGCAGTGCCCGCGGCACGGCTACCGGCACGACGACCTGGACGAGCGCACCAGCTGCACCAGCAAGCACAACGCCAAGGGCAGGTGGCCGGCGGTGAAGGCCCGCCCGGTGGTCCGGCTCCGCCCGCCGGACCTGATCATCCAGGACGAGCTGCACCTGATCTCCGGCGCGCTCGGCACCACCGTCGGGCTCTTCGAGTCGGCCGTCGACGAGCTGTGCACCTGGTCCGTCGGCGACCACGAGGTCGGGCCGAAGATCGTCGCGTCGACGGCCACCACCAAACGGGCCCGCGAGCAGGTGCTCGGCGTGTTCGCCCGCGACCTGGCGATCTTCCCCCCACCGGTGCTGGATGTCACCGACACCTACTTCTCCCGGCAGGTCCCGGTCACCCCCGACCAGCCGGGCCGGCGCTACCTGGGGATCTGCGCGCACGGGGTGCGGTTCAAGTCCGCCGAGATCCGGCTGGCCGAGATCCTGCTGATCGCCGGGCAGACCATGTTCGACCGGCACGGCGCCGCCGCCGACCCGTACATGACGCTCGTCGGCTACTTCAACGCCACCCGCGAGCTGGCCGGCATGCGCCGCTACCTCGACGATCAGGTGGCCACCCGGGTGCGCCGGCACGGCCGGAAGAAGGGGCTGTCCGACCGGATCGTCAGTCGCGCGGGGATGCTCAGCATCACCGAGCTGACCTCGCGGATCTCCTCCGCGGACATCAGCGAGGCGCTGCGGAACCTGGAGAACGGGTTCGATCCCGAGTTCGACACCTCCGACCGCCGCCGGGCGATCGGGGTGAGCTACGCCGCCTCCCGCAAGGACGGCACCCCGGTGCACGCGGTGGCCGCCGCCTCCTTCGGCCGCCGCGGACACGAACCGGTGGACGTGGTGCTCGCGACGTCGATGCTGCAGGTCGGGGTGGACGTGTCCCGGTTCGGCCTGATGGTGGTCACCGGGCAGCCCAAGAACACCGCCGAGTACATCCAGGCGTCCTCCCGGGTCGGCCGCAGCGCGGACAGACCCGGCCTGGTCGTCACCCTCTACAACTGGGCGCGGCCCCGGGATCTCGCGCACTACGAGGACTTCGAGCACTACCACGCCACCTTCTACAAGCAGGTCGAGGCGCTGTCGGTGACCCCGTTCACCCGCCGCTCGCTCGACCGCGGCACCGCCGGCACGCTGGTCGCCGCCGTCCGCAACACCGAGGACGGCTACTCCCGCAACCGCGACGCCGAGGCCGTCGATCTGAACGGGCCGGTGTTCACCCGGGTCGTCGACCGGATGCTGCGGCGCGCGGACACCGTCTACGGGCAGCGTGGGCGCGACTACCTCGAACAGCGGATCAAGCGGTTCACCGACGTCTGGCTGCAGCTGCGCACCGCGACCGACGCCCAGCTCGGCTACCAGCAGTCCAAGGGCGCACTCGCGCTGCGCGGGCTGCTGGAACGGGCCGGGGACGGGAAGTGGGGCGACCGGACCGTCGGGATGTCCATGCGGGAGACCGAGAACGAGATCAATCTGCTGGTCCCGGCCGACCTCACGATCCCCGGCTTCGGGGAGCCCGACTGGCAGTTCACCACGCCGGACCCGGACCGCGACGGCGATCCCGATGGCGACGCCCAGCCGGTCGGGGACGAGCTGGGCGCCACCACCTCGCCCGGGAAGGCCACCCGATGACCACCGCCAGCCACCACCGCCGACGGGTCGGTGCCGTCCGGCCCAGCCACCTGATGTTCACCAGCGGCGTCGGCGCGCTGGTCGACCTGCCCAACTTCTCGGTGCTGGTCCGTGGCCTGGACGAATGGTCGGAGCAGGGCTCGGTGCTCGACCCGATCAGCGAGCCCCGGCTGCTCGCCGCGGTGCAGGCGCTGCCCGGCAAGCGGGCCGTCGAACGGCTGCTGCCGGCGCCGTGGCGCGACGGCATCGACGCCGACCCGAAGGGCCCGGCGTCCACGGTCGGGGTGCCGGTCGCGCCGTTCCCGGCCTGGCTGCGCTGCACCGCGTGCGACGAGCTGGCCCCGGTCACCGGCCCGCAGTTCACCTTCGAGAACGACCGCCCCCGCCGACCGCACGACGCCCGGTTCTTCCACGGCGAGTGCGGCAAGTCGCGGCGCAAGCCGCTCGCCGTGGCCGCGCGATTCGTGCTCAGCTGCGTCCGCGGGCACATCGACGACTTCCCGTACACGCGCTTCGTGCACGGCGGCGGGTCCTGCCCGAAGGGCAGCAAGGCACCCCGCCTGCGGATGGAGGACCGCGGCGGCAACCTCGGCGCCAACGTCGAGATCCGGTGCGTGAGCTGCGGTGCGTCCCGCAACATCCGGCAGGCCCTCGGCCGGCGCAAGCAGCCGAACCTGCCCCGCTGCCGGGCCCGGCACGCCCACCTGAACTGGTTCGACCCGGCCGGCTGCCCGGAGGACCCGCAGGTGCTGGTGGTCGGCGCGTCCAACCAGTGGTTCGCCCAGACGCTCTCCGCGCTGGCCGTGCCGAAGACCGGGGCCGGCGTGCTGGCCACCAAGGTCGAGCAGCACTGGACGGCGTTGGAGGGCCTGCCCCGGCAGATGCTGCCCTACGCCCGCGCCAACGTCGGCGCGCTCAAGGAGTTCGCCCTGTGGTCCGACGACGAGCTGTGGGCCGCGATCGAGGCCCACCAGGCCACCGCCGACGAGCCGGCCGCGGAGGGCTACCCGGACCTGCGCACCGCCGAGTGGGAGATCTTCACCTCGCCGCACCAGCCCGAACCCGACCCGGACTTCACACTCAGTCGGCCGGGCGTCCCACCGGCGCTGAGAGGCCTCGTGGACGACGTCGTGCAGGCCGAGCGGCTGCGCGAGGTGCGCGCACTGATCGGGTTCACCCGGCTGGACGCCCCCGACCCGGACGACCCCGAGCTGGTCACCCCGGCTCCGCTGGCCAAGGGCAACCCGGACTGGGTGCCCGCCACCGAGGTCCGCGGCGAGGGGATCTTCCTGCGGCTGCCCGCCGACCTGCTCGCCGACTGGGCGCACCGGGTGGCCGGATCGGATGCCCTGGCCGCGCACCAGCAGGCGTACGCGCGATTCCGGCAGAACCGCTACTCCGACCGGATCAAGGGTCCGTTCGATCCCATGCAGAACTGGCCCGGAATCCGGTACATCGCCCTGCACACCCTGTCCCACCTGCTGATCCGGACGATCTCGCTGGAGTGCGGGTACAGCTCGGCCAGCCTCACCGAGCGGATCTACGCCGGGAACGAGGACGATCCACGTGCCGGCATCCTGATCTACACCGCCGTTCCGGACGCCGAGGGCACCCTCGGCGGGCTGGTGTCACTCGCCGAGCAGCACGACCTGACCCGGCTGTTCCGCCGCGCGCTGCGCGACGCCCGGCACTGCTCGTCGGACCCGCTGTGCGCGGAACGGCTGCCCGCACACCCCGCGGACTTCCTGCACGGCGCCGCCTGCCACGTCTGCCTGTTCGTCTCCGAGACCACCTGCGAGCGCGGCAACCGGTTCCTCGACCGCCGGTTCGTCGTGCCCATCGACCGGCCCGAGCTGGCGCTCTACCCGGACCAGCCGTGACGCTGCGGGACGCCGCCGCGCTGGCGGTGGACGCGCTCGGCCCGACCCGGGTGCGCATGCTGGCCGACGGCGTCGAGTCCGGCCGGTCGGACACCGCGCTGCGCACCGCCGTCCCGGTGCCCGGCTACGCCGAGATCGCCCGCGCGGTCCGCGCCGCCCAGACCGATGCCGACGTGCCGGACGCGGTCGCCGCCGCCTATCTCCGCGGGGTCGCCGACGGCTACGCGCGCAGCGCCGACGCGGAACGGGTGGAGATCGTGTGGAGCGGACCGGGGACGCACGCCGTGCCGGTGCGCTCGACCGCGCAAGCTCTCGTCGAGCTGTGTGCGGGAGCGCAGGCCGAGCTGCTGCTGATGACCTACTCCGCCCGCCCGCACCCGCCGGTGATCGAGGCGCTGGTGGCCGCGCGGACGCGCGGTGTCCGGGTGTCGGTGGTGGTCGAGACGCTGCAGGGCGCGAACGGGGCCATCGGCGGAGCCGAACCCGCCGCGGCGTTCCTCGGCGTTCCCGGGGTCGAGCTGTGGCACTGGCCGCCCGGCGCGCGGACCGAGACCGGATCCAAGATGCACGCCAAGATCGCGACCGCCGACCGGCTGGCTCTGCTGGTGTCCAGCGCCAACCTCACCGAGGCCGGGGTGGCCCGCAACATCGAGGCCGGCCTGCTGGTCCGCGGCGGGCACGCACCGCGCCGGGCGGCCGAGCACGTCGACCAGCTGATCGCGACCGGCGTGTTGGCGCGCCTGTTCCCGGCGGTCCCGGGATGACCGGCACCGGCTGGGGCGACGCCACCGTCGCCGCGAGCGACATCGCCCGGATCTCCGGGGTCGGCCGGGCCGCGGTGGCCAACTGGCGGCGGCGGTTCGCCGACTTCCCCGAACCCGTCGCCGGGACCGCGTCCAGCCCGCTCTACCGGCTCACCGACGTCGAACGCTGGCTCGACGAGCACGACCGCGGTACCCAGGTCGACGCGCTGGACCGGGTCTGGCAGGCGCTGCGCGGCACCGCGGATGACCTGGCCCTGGGCGAGCTGGTCGGCCGGCTCGGAGCGTTCCTGCTGTTCCTGCGGCGCGAGCCGGAGACCTGGCGGCGCCTGGCCGGGGCGGGCGCCGACCAGATCGGTCCCGCAGTGGCCGCCGCGGTGCCGGAACTGCCCTCGGCCGTGGGTGAACCGACGGACCCCGAGCTGCTGCGCACGCTGGCCGGGATCGTCGACGAGCGCGGTGCCGAACCCACCTTCCGGTTCCTGGTCGACCGGCTGCTCGACGCGCACGCCCGTCGGCTCTCGCCCACCCCGGCCGCGGTCGCCGAAGCCGTCGTGCGGCTGGCCGACGTGGCGGGCCGATCGGTGCTCGATCCGGCCTGCGGCACCGGCGGCCTGCTGACCGCCGCAGCCGCCGCCGGCGCCACGGCAGTCGCGGGCCAGGACGTCGACCGGGCCGCCGTGCTGCTCACCGGGACACAGTTGCTGCTGGGGCAGACGCAGGTCGAGGTCGTCGTGGGCGACTCGCTGGCCGCCGACGGGTTCGCCGGGCTGCGGTTCGCGGCGGTCGTCTGCGACCCCCCGCCCGGTGACCGCGGATGGGACCAGGACGCGCTGGCCGACGACGCCCGCTGGCGCTACGGCCTGCCGCCGCGTACCGAACCGGAGCTGGCCTGGGTGCAGCACTGTCTGGCGCACGTCGAGCCCGGTGGCGCGGTCGTCGTGGTGATGCCGCCCGCGGTGGCAGGGCGGCGTGCCGGGCGGCGGATCAGGAGCAACCTGCTGCGCGCGGGCGTACTGCGCGCCGTCCTCGGCGTCACCCCGGAGTCCGGACCACCGTGTGATCTGTGGGTGCTGCGCGGTCCGGACGGCGACCTACCCACACACGTCCTGCTCGCCGGCAGTGGCACCCCCGGCGAGGCCGCCGCGGCGTGGGAGGCGTTCCGCCGCCGTCCTGGTGACGGGGCCGTGCCGCTGATCGACCTGCTCGACGACGAGGTGGATCTCAGCCCGCAGCGGCACGTCCGCCCGGCCACCTCGCCCGTCGACCTCTCTGCTCTGCGCGACACGCTCGGCTCCGC
>JAJAZD010000252.1 GCA_026785945.1 Pseudonocardia sp.
CTCACCGTGCTCGGTTACGGCGAGGCCGTCGAGTACGAGGGCGTCGTGTGCGTGAGCCGGGAGACCGGGCTGCGCTGCGAGAACCGGGAGACCGGGCACGGGTTCTTCGTGTCGCGGGCGGCCTACGAGCTGTTCTGAGCGAGCGTGCGGAAGTCCCAGCTCGTGATCCTCGGGTACGAGCCGCGGCCACCCGTGACGGCCGTCGTGATCCTCGCCGGTCAAGGTCGGCCCTCCTTGCGGAGTCTCGGCGACACCGGTCGACTGGCAGCTCTCGCCCTGGAACCGTCGGGGCCGTGATGATCTGGGTCGGGTCGATCGTGATGGGCGTGGACATGCAGCGCGCCATGGCGTTCTGGAGCCAGGCGCTCGGTTACGTGCCGCGCGAGCAGCCGGAGGAGGAATGGGTCGTACTCACCCCGGCATCCGGGAACGGCCCGAACATCTCGCTCGGACCGTCCGAGACGCCGGTACAGGACCGACCACGGGTGCACCTGGACCCGTACGTGAGCGACCAGGCCGCCGAGGTCGACAGACTAATCGGCCTCGGCGCGTCGCCGGTGCACCGGCAGGACTACCCGGAGGCCGCGGACTTCGTGGTTCTCGCGAACACCGAGGGCAACCGCTTCTGCGTGATCGCTCACGGCTGGAAACCCGCTTGCGGACTCCCCGCCGTGGTCGGCGCTGGGCGATCACCGTTGCGCGATGGACACCGGCCTGGACCACGAATCACCAGGGCTGGACGGTCGAAGGCGGTGTAGCCGCCGCGGCGGCGGCGGATCAGCCCATGGTCTTCGCGCCGTCGAGGGACTCCCGCAGGATGTCGGCGTGCCCGGCGCGCTGTGCGGTCTCGGCGATCACGTGCAGCAGCACCCGGCGCGCCGACCTGTGGGCCCCGGGTTCGAACCAGGGGGCCTCGGGCAGCGGGTGGGAGAGGTCGAGGTCCGGCAGGGTGGCGACGAGCTCGTCGGTGCGACGGGCGACCTCGGCGTAGCGCTCCAGCACCGCGGCGAGGGTGTCCCCGGGCGCCATCTGGAAGTTGGCGTGGTGCTCGGTCCAGTCCCCGCCGCCCATCGCGTCGGCACCACCGAGGACGAACGCCATCCAGCTCTCCTCGGTGGTGGCGACGTGCTTGATCAGGCCACCGAGGCACAGCTCGCTCGCCGTGGTGCGCCGGGCGGCGTCGGCGTCGCTCAGGTCCCGGGTCGTGTGGCGCAGGAACTGTCGGTGCGTGCCGAGCGTCTCGAGCAGGTCCGCACGCTCGCCGGTGAGGGAGGTGGTGGTCATGGTGTCTCCTTGTTCGGCTGACATCGGTCGGGGTGCCGTTGATCTCTCGAGGAACGCTACTGCCGCCAGCGGTCAGTTCCTGTCCTGAATAACCGCGATACTCCACGTATGGCGAACACCAGCTCGCGAACCCTGCGGTTGCTGTCCCTGCTGCAGTCGCACCGGTACTGGCCGGGCCCGGAGCTCGCGGGGCGGTTGGAGGTGTCGGTGCGCACGCTGCGTCGCGACATCGACCGGTTGCGCGAGCTGGGCTACCCGGTCGACGCCAGTCGCGGGGTCGAGGGCGGGTACCAGCTGGCTCCGGGCGCCACGCTGCCCCCGCTCCTCGTCGACGACGAGGAGGCCGTCGCCCTCGCGGTGGGCATGCAGCTCGCCGCCCAGGGCGCGGTCGCCGGGATCGAGGAGTCCGCGGTCCGGGCCCTCACCAAGATCGTGCAGGTGATGCCGCCCCGGTTGCGCCGCCAGGTCGACGCGCGGCGCGCGATGACCGTGCCGGCGGGGTGGGGCGCTACGGGCCCGGTCGTCGACTCCGGCGTCCTCACCACCGTCGCGCAGGCCTGCCGGGACACCGAGCGTCTGGAGTTCGGCTACACGGACCAGGGGGCCCGGTTCTCGACCCGCCACGTCGAACCGCACCGCCTGGTCCCGTCGGGTCGCCGGTGGTACCTCGTCGCCTACGACCTGACCCGCCACGACTGGCGCAGCTTCCGCCTCGACCGGCTGGACGCACCGCGCAGGTCCGGTGCGCGTTTCCGGCCACGCGAGCTGCCCGCCGAGGATGCCGCCGCGTTCGTGCGCGACGGGATCGCGGAGCGCAGGGCGCCCTGGTCGGTCGAGGTGCGCGTGCACGCGCCTGCCGACATCGTGCGTGCGCACGTCGGGCGGTGGGCGTCGGTCGAGGAGCTCGGAGGCACCTGCGTGTTGCGGATGACGTCGGATTCGCTCGACTGGCCGGCGATGGCCCTGGGCGCGGTGGGCGCCGACTTCGAGGTGATCGCGCCGCCGGAGCTGCTCGCCCACCTCCACGAGTGGTCCCGGCGCTTCGGCCGCGCCACCGCGGACACCGCCGTGCCGCGCGGCTCGCGGTCAGGGCCAGAGGTGCCTTGACGCCAGCCGGGCACCCTCGGCGAGGGCACGGAACTTCTCCCACACGACCGTCGGGTGCACCTCGGGGTGGTAGGACGCACGGGACGAGAAGCCGCAGTCCGCGCCCGCGATCACGTTCTCGCGCCCGACGATGCCGGCGTAGAGCACGATCGTGTCGGCGATCGCGGGGTTCTCCGAGATGTACTCGATGAGCCACGGGTCGTCGATCTGCAGCAGGAAGCCGGCCTCGACGATCGCGAGGTACTCCTCGCGAAGCGCCTCGGCGACGGCCGCGAGGTACTCGCCGTGACTGCCGTAGTGCTCGTTGCGCCCGAAGCCGCTGGGGCTCGTCGAGGGCAGGAACGCCTCGGTGACGGCGTGCCCGTCGAGCGCGGCGCGCAGGTTGTCGATGTCGGTCCGCAGCTGTTCGTGGCCGTCGTAGGTGATCGGTCCGGTGCACACCATGGTCGTCATCGGGCTGACCTGGTCCTTGTACTTGCCCAGGTACCCGGCGTAGTAGTCGGGGAAGGCGTCGATCTCCACCTGCCACGACGGGGGCATCAGCCGCTCGCCCGCGCTCGCGTCGAAGCCGGTCAGCCGGTCCTTGACGTAGGTCAGGAAGCTGACCTTGCCCATCTCCCCGTCGGTCACGACATCGAGCCCCGCACGGACCTGCGCGGCGACGACGTCGGCCACCGCGGCCGTGACGCGCTTGGCGAACCCGTCGGCGTCGTAGGGGCGGCCGTGTTCCTTCTCCCCCATCAGGTCGAGCAGGTCGGGCGGCCGCGCGAGGCTTCCGACGTGGGTGGACAGGATCCGCTGCGTGCTCCGATGCATGGTTCCGGGACGGTAGGAGGCCGGCGCGTGTCCCCGGAAGTGCGCTGTTCCGCGCGCGGGAACGAACGCCGGGAACGTTCCTGAACGGATCCGGTGACGCCTACCGAGCGACGGGTAGCCGGGTGGCGAGGTGGAGGAGTTGCTGATCGTCGTTGTGGCGGGTGACGATCTGCAGGCCCACGGGGACCCCGTCGTCGGTGACTCCCGCGGGGACGCTGATCGCAGGGTGGCCGGACAGGTTGAACGACCAGGTCAGCGCAACGCTGAGGTGGTCACCGGGTCCGTCGTGCCCGTGCGCGTGCCCCGGCGTGGTCGGGGTCAGCAGCACATCGGTGGCCGCGAACAGCTCGGCCATCCGATGATCGTTGTCCGCGCGCAGGCGAGCGGCCGCGGTGAGCTGCGCGGGGGTGGCCGTCGGGGCGCGCAGCACAGCCCACGCGGTCGCGGGGTCGGCGAGGATCACCGGCCGGTCGTTCCACCGCAGCCCGACGGCGGTGACGAATGCGGCGGCGGCGGTGCGGGCGATCGCGACGACGTCGTCGTCGAGCTGGGCGCCCGCGTAGCCGAGGTCCGCCGACCAGGTCGCGACGCGCGGGACGGGAGCGGGCGGCAGGGTGCCGCCGTACATGATCTCCGCCCACCCGAGCAGGTCGCGCGGGTCAGCGGCCAGCGGTGCGGCGACACCGAGCCCGGAGCGGTCGGTACCGGGCAACATGCCGGTCGTGGGCTTGTATCCGAAGATCGCGCACCACGCGGCGGGAATCCTGGCTGACCCGGCGCCGTCGCTGCCGGTTGCGACCGGCACGATGCCGGCGGCCACCGCCGCCGCGGAACCGGCCGACGATCCGCCGGGAGACAGATCGGGCCGCCAGGGATTGCGGGTCGGCCCGCGGTCGGTGTGGCCCCACGTCTGCGGTCCGGGGCCGACCGGTGTCGCGGTGACACCGATCGGGATGGCGCCGGCGGCACGGAGAGCACGGGTGTGGGCGCTGCTCATCCCGGTCCGGCCCTTGACCGCGATCGGTACCCCTGCCCACCGTGGGGCTGGCTCCCCGCGCGCGAGCCGCTCGTCGAGGGCCCGAGCGCGGGCCATCGCCTCGTGCGCGGTCACCTCCACGAACGCACGCAGCGAGCCGTCGATCAGTGCCACGCTCGCCAGCGCGTCCCGGACTGTCTCCTCAGCACTGGATCGCCCGGCGGCTGTGTCCCGGCCGATCTCCTCGGCGGACCTCAGGGCACTGCTCAGGTGCAGTTCGGCGTACGTGGCGGCGGGCTCCTCACGGTGTAGACGCTGTCGAGGGGATGTCCCCCTTCCGGATCCAGGCGGCGATCGGGGCCGTGCACGCCGAAGCCACCGACGCCACGAAGCCGACTGGGCCCAGATTCTCGCGCTCTGCGACCTGCCCGCGCCGCGGTTGACCCATCAGGTCGTCACGGAGGCGGAGCGGACGGCCTGAGCGCCCGGCGTCCGGACCGCTACGCGAAGGGCACTCTCGGGCGAGAGGTTGGTACGAGAGTGCCGCTCGCGCGGCCGGAGTGGGAGGTGGGGCACGCGGGACGGGCACCTCGCCCGGTTCTCGGGGGTCATGTCGTGGGCGGGTCCCCTGGACGCTCGTCGTAGCCGTCGACGATCCGCACCTGCATCGGGAACCGGACGGGCGACGCCCCGAACAGCCTCCGTCCGGCCGTGTGAGCCGCCTCCCGGACCGCGTCGGCGGCGTCGGAGGCGGCGTCGGCGGGACAGTGCAGGAGCACCTCGTCGTGCTGGAAGAACACCAGCCGGGCGGGGCTGCCCGCGGCACGGAGCGCGAGCCGCAGCTCGGCCAGCAGGACCAGCGCCCACTCGGCGGCGGTGGCCTGTACGACGAAGTTGCGGGTGAAA
>JAJAZD010000253.1 GCA_026785945.1 Pseudonocardia sp.
GCCCCGACCAGGCCGGCGCGCGCGGCCACGGCGCCGGCCCGCCGCTCGTCCGCCGCCGCGAGCCGCCGGCCCTGGTGCTGGAGCTCGGCGTCCTCCCCCGGTTGCGGGTTCACCGCGGTGATCTCGGTGAGGCCGTGACGCAGCAGGTCGGCCTCCTGGGCGAGGCGCCGCGCCCCGTCACGCCGCTCGGCCAGCTCCGCCATCACCCGCTGCCACTCGGTGCGGGCGGCCCGGTAGTGCCCCAGCGGAACGGTGACGGCGTCGCCCGCGAAACGGTCCAGCAGGGCCCGCTGCTCGGCGGGACGCAGGAGCCGGAGCTGGTCGTTCTGGCCGTGCACGGCCAGCGTGGCCTCGGCCAGGCGGCCCAGGACCCCGACCGGGACGGAGCGACCACCCAGGTGCGCCCGCGAACGTCCGTCGGCCCCGACGGTACGGATCGCGATGAGCGTGCCGTCCTCGTCGGCTTCGGCCCCGACCTCGTCGGCGACGGCGAGCGCCGCGGCGTCGGCGGTGAACCGGCCTTCGACGACGGCGCGACGCGCTCCCTCGGCCACGCGGGACGCCTCGGCCCGCCCACCGCCCAGCAGCGACAGGCCCGTGACGACCATGGTCTTGCCCGCGCCCGTCTCACCGGTCAGCACCGTGAGCCCGGGATCCAGCTCGAGGGTGGCGTCGTCGATCACGCCGAGCCCCTGGATCCGCATCTCGGCCAGCATGGGACGCAGCGTACGGCGGCGGTCCGACACCCCGCGTCAGTTCTCGACGGGCGGCGCGCCCCGCCAGCCCCGCACGGGGAGGTCGAACTTGCGGACGAGCCGGTCGGCGAAGGGACGCCCGTCGAGGCGGACCATCCGGACCGGCTGCCGGCCCCGCGACAGCTCGATGCGTGTACCCGGCGGCAACGCGAAGGTGCGGCGCCCGTCGGCTTCGAGGACCGCGGGTGGGCCGCCCGGGTCCACCTCGATCGCCACCTGGCTGTCGGGCGAGATCACCATCGGCCGTGCGAACAGGGCATGTGCGTTGCTCGGCACCAGCAGGAGGGCCTCGACCTGCGGCCACACCAGCGGCCCGCCGGCAGAGAAGGCGTAGGCCGTGGATCCGGTCGGGGTCGCGCAGAGCACCCCGTCACACCCGAACGCCGACACGGGACGCCCGTCGACCTCGAGCACGACTTCCAGGATCCGTTCCCGGGTGGACTTCTCGACGGCGGCCTCGTTGAGGGCCCAGGTGCGCGCCACCACGTCGCCGTTCACGCGCGCGACGGCGTCGAGCGTCATGCGCTCCTCGACCGCACAAGTGCCCTCGACGATCGCGTCGAGGGCCACGCCGAGCGACTCCTGCTCGGCCTCGGCGAGGAACCCGACCCGGCCCAGGTTGACGCCCAGCAGTGGTACGCCGACCGGCCGCGACATCTCCGCGGCCCGCAGGAGCGTGCCGTCACCGCCCAGGACGAGCACCACCTCGGCGGCCTCGGCGCACCCCGGGCGACCATCGACGATGCGGGGGACGAGCCCACGCGGCAGGTCGCCGTCCTCCACCTCGGCCCACTCCTCGGCGATGACCCGCAACCGGATGCCCGAGGCTGCGAGCCGCTGCGCGACGGCCGCCGCGGTGCGCCGGTTGGTCTCCCGTCCGGCGTGGAGGACGAGCAGCACCTCACGGGTCATCGATCTCCCTCGCTGTGCTGCGACAGTGGGCCGCCACAGCCCGTGTATACAGGGGTTTCCCCGGGCAGCGGAGCCAGGGGCACGGTCGACGCCCCGCCCACGGTCCCGGTCACGCGGGACCCTCCTCCACGGCCACGGCCAGAGCTGCGTCGCCCGCGTCGGGACCGCGCCGCGCCAACCACAGGAAGAACTCGACGTTCCCCGACGGCCCCGGCAGCGGGCTCGCGACGGCGCCCCGCAGGACCAGGCCCAGCCCGCGGGCCACCGACGTGACACCGGTCAACGTGGCCAGTCGCAGCGCGGGGTCGCGCACCACGCCACCGGACCCGAGCCGTTCCCGTCCGACCTCGAACTGCGGCTTGACCATCGGCAGCAGCGCCCCGTCCGCCGCGGTGCAGGCGACGAGCGCGGGCAGCACGGTGCGCAGCGAGATGAACGACAGATCCGCGACGGTCAGGTCCGCCGGGCCCCCGATCGTGTCGGGATCGAGCGTCCGGACGTTGGTACGGTCGTGGATCTGCACCCGCTCGTCGCTCTGCAGCCGCCACACCAGCTGCCCGTAGCCGACGTCGACGGCGACCACGCGCTTCGCCCCACGGTCGAGGAGGACGTCGGTGAAGCCGCCGGTGGAGGCCCCCGCGTCCAGACACCGTGCGCCCGCCACGTCCACGCCGAACGCGTCCAGTGCGCCGATCAGCTTGTGCGCGCCGCGGGAGGCCCAGTCGCGCTCGCCGGACTCCCTGACGGTGACCGGGGTGTCCCGGTCCACGAAGGTGGCGGCCTTCACGGCGGGCACCCCGCGCACGGCGACACGGCCCTGCTCGATCAGCTCGGCAGCCTGCTGGCGGGACCGCGCCAGGCCGCGGCGCACCAGCTCGGCGTCCAGCCGGGCCCTGACGACCACCGCCGTCACGCCGCGCCGGCGGCGAGCGCATCGGTCAGCGCAGCGTGCACCCGTTCGAACGCCTCGACGTGTTCGGCCGGCGGCCGGTCCGCGAGACCGTCGAGTCCCGCCATCGCCCGCGCCACGGCCTCGCCCGGCTCAGGAGCCAGCGGCACTGCGGGACCGACCGGGCGGGGATCGACGGGGCGGGGATCGACGGGGCGGGGCGCGGTCATCGACGTCCTTCCGGCTGGGTCGCGGCACCGGCGACGCTAGCCGAGCCCTCCCCGGCGGGGGCGGCGGCGCGGGCGCCCCCCCCCCCCCGGGGGGGGGCCCCCCGGCCCGCGCCGGGGGGTGTA
>JAJAZD010000254.1 GCA_026785945.1 Pseudonocardia sp.
ATCGAGTACCGCGACGGCGCGATCTACGTCCAGGACCTGCACTCGATCGAGGTCTACAATCTGGGCGCCGAGCGGCTGTGCGAACGTGCCCTGCCCGACACCCACGCGGCCGACGCGAGCCGGGCCCGGATCGCCGCACTGTCCTGAGGTTCGCTAGGAGTGCCCGATGAACACGGCCAGCCGACCCGCGTGGCGGACGTCCAGCTTCACCGGCAACGGCGCCGACTGCGTCGAGGTGGCGCCGGGGCCCCGGGCGGTGCTGGTCCGTGACACCAAGGACGGCGGGCTCGGTCCGATCCTGCTGCTGGAGACCGCCGCCTGGGCCGAGCTCCTCGCCGCCGCCCGGGCCGGGCGCAGCGGAGCGAGCGGCACCGTCACGATCGCCCGCCGTGAGCGCCGCACCCGGCACCGCGGCGTCGAGGTCGTCACCACCTGGCATGTCACCGGCGCCGATCGCACCCTGCACTACACCGACACCGAGTGGGCCGCATTCGCCGCCGGCGTGCGCGCGGGCGAGTTCGACTTCGCCCCGGCCGTGGGTTCGGCTCCATGAGATGAACGATCATCGACTCCAGTCGATGATCGAAACGCGCTGATGTTCATCACACCGCAGCGAGCGTCTCGCTATCATCGACATTTCAGCTGATAGCATCGCGTCATGCGGCAGCTGATCACCCGTATCGATGACGATCTGCACACCCGACTGAAGGAGCTGGCCGGTGCAGAAGGAACGTCGATGAATGCGCTGGTCGTCCGAGCACTGGAGCGCGTCACGGGTGCGGCGGTCGACGCGCGTACCGTCGTTCATCGCCGGGCCCGGGACGCCGGGATGCTCGTCGTGCCGCCCCGACCTGATCGGGTGCCGTCGCGAGACGAGGTGATCGCATCGACGGGCGGTGCCGGCGCTGCCGTGAGCGAGGCCTTGTCCGCCGAGCGTGACACCTCGTGATCGTCCTGTACGCCGACACCAGTGCCGTGGTCGGCGCCTACCTCGCAGACGAGCCGGACCATACGACACTCGCGTCGCTACTCTTCGACGGCGCCGACGCGGTGGTGACAAGCGAACTCACGCGCGTCGAGTTCGCGAGCGCGACCGCTGCGGCCGCCCGGGCCGGCCGTCTCAACAGGGCCGGGGAGCTTCGCGACCGGTTCGATCTCGATTGCGGCGAGGACGGCCCGGTGTCCTTGCTGCGGCTCGACGCCACCGAGGCTCTGCCGATCGCCCGCGATCTTGTCGGGCGACACCGACTGCGGACACTCGACGCACTGCATCTCGCCGTGGCCCTGACGGCGGCCCAGGCGCTGGCCGACGACGTGGTGATGCTCACCCGTGACGTCCGGCAGTCCTGCGCGGCGAGGGAGCTCGGTCTCGCTGTCCGGTGAGAGCTGTCTTCACCGTACCGGCCCGGAACGAGAACCGGGTGTTGTTCCTCACAGTCGTGGCGGGCAGGGGAACATCGCGCCGAGCGTGTCGTCTTACGGCCGGGGTGACGACGACTCCCGATCAGCTCGGTCTCGAGACCGTGGCCCCTCCGGAGAGTCGCGGACAACGACTCACCCTGATCGTCGTGCTGGGCGGCCTCATCGCACTGGGCCCGCTGACGATCGACATGTACCTCCCCGCGCTTCCGGCCATCACCGACGAACTGCTGACCACCTCGGCCACCATCCAGCTGACGCTCACCGGCACGTTGATCGGGCTCGCACTGGGCCAGCTGATCATCGGGCCGCTGTCCGACGCGCTGGGGCGGCGCCGTCCGCTGCTGGTAGGGACGGGCGTGCACGTGGTGGCGTCGGCTCTGTGCATCATCGCGCCGAACGTCGCCGTGCTCGGCGGGCTGCGGGTGCTGCAGGGCATCGGCGCCGCGGCGGGTGCCGTGGTCGCGATGGCGATCGTGCGCGACATGTTCACCGGTCGCGCGGCGGCCACGCTGCTGTCGCGGCTGATCCTCGTCATGGGTGCCGCGCCGGTGATCGCGCCCACGCTCGGCGGTGAGCTGCTGCGCTACACCTCGTGGCGTGGGGTGTTCGCAGCCCTCGCGGTGTACGGCCTCCTGATCATCCCGCTGGCCGCGTGGACGCTGCCCGAGACGCTCCCTCCCGAGCGCCGCCGGTCCGTCGCGATCGTGGACACGCTGCGGACCTACCGCGGCCTACTGCGTGACCGCACGTTCGTCGGTCTGATCTTCGTCGCGGGTCTGACGATGGCCGGCCTCTTCGGCTACATCGCCGGCGGGTCCTTCGTGTTCCAGGAGCAGTTCGGCCTCGACCAGCAGGAATTCGGGCTGGTGTTCGGGGCCGGCGCGTTCTGGCTGATCCTCGCCACGCAGCTCAACGCGTACCTGCTGCGCTGGGCCGAGCCGCGCGAGCTGCTGCTCGGCTCGGTGATCGCCGGGACCACGGCCGGGTTCGTCCTGCTGGCCGCCGCTCTCGGCGGGGTCGGCGGGCTCGTCGGGATCCTGGTGCCGTTGTGGGCGGTGCTGTTCGCCGTCGGGCTCGCCCTGCCCAACTCCCCCGCGTTGGCCCTGAGCCGTCACGGCGAGGCGGCCGGCACGGCGGCGGCGATGCTCGGCGCGGTGCAGTTCGGCGTCGGCGCGATCATCTCCCCGATGGTCGGGGTGCTGGGCAACAACGCCGTCGCGATGGCCGCCGTGGTGTCCGGTGGGCTGACCGCCGCACTCGTCGTGCTGGTCGTCGTGGTCAAGCCGTGGACGCTCGCGTCCATCGACGAGCCCGGGACGCCTGCCGATCACTGACGGTCGCGCACCACGAGGAACGGCAGGAACGCCTGCGTGAGCGGCCCGATGGCCAGCGCGTAGCCGAGGGTGCCGACGCCGACGGTGCCGCCGAGCAACCAGCCCGCGCCGAGCACGACGATCTCGATACCCGTGCGGACCAGGCGGATCGACCAGCCGGTGCGGGCCGCGAGGCCCGTCATGAGACCGTCGCGCGGGCCCGGACCGAGGCGCGCGCCGACGTAGGCGGCCGTCGCGACGCCGTTGAGCACGATGCCGCCGACCAGCATCGCGACGCGCGCCCACAGCTCGGACGGCTCCGGGATCAGGGCCAGCGCTACGTCGACGGACACGGCGATCACGACGACGTTCGCCACCGTCCCGACCCCCGGTCGCTGGCGCAGCGGGATCCACAGCAGGAGCACGGCCGCCCCGGTGACCGCGGTGACGACCCCGAAGCTCAGCGGTGTCTGCGCGGCGAGCCCCTCGTGCAGGACGTCCCAGGGGTTGAGCCCGAGCGTCCCCCGGATCTGCAGCGCCATGCTCGTTCCGTAGAGCGCGAGGCCGACGAGCAGCTGCGGGAGCCGCCGGGCGGGGTCACGGGTGACGGGCAGCGGGCGGAGGTCGATGACGGCCATGATCTCATCCTGTGCCGCGAACGGCCGGCGACCAGGGCCAATCCGGTGCGGGTGGACCCCGCACGCCATGATGGCGCCATTCGGACAGATCGCGGAGGTCGTCGTGCGCAGGTGGTCCAGCTTCGTCGCAGTGCTGGCGGTGACGTGGCTGGCCGGCGCCGGCGTCGCGCTCGCCGACACCCCGTTCCGAGCTGACCTCGCCCTCACCGACCGGGCCGGCGTGCTCGACGCCGCGGGCTCCCGGCAGGTGACCGAGGCGATCGCGGCGCTCGACGCCGAGGACGGCACCGACCTGTACGTCGTCTTCGTGGAGAGCTTCGACGGCGCGGACCCCGCGGAATGGGCCGAGGAGGCGGCGCGGCTCTCGCAGCTGGGCACCGACGACGTCCTGTTCGCCGTCGCCACGCGGGACCGCGCCTACGACATCTCCTACGACACCGGATTCCGGCTGTCGCAGTCGGTGACCGACGGCATCGCCGCCGACGACGTCGAGCCCCGGCTCGGAGCCGACGACTGGGCCGGTGCCGCGGTTGCGCTCGCCGACGGGCTGCGCACCGGCGGCAGTGGTGGCGGCGGTGGGGTGCCGCTGGGCGTGCTGATCGCGGGGGGAGTCGCGGCCGCCGGCGGCGGCGCGTACCTGCTCAGCCGGCGCCGACGCCGCGAGGCCGACCCGGTCACGACCGCACCCGAACCCGTCGCGCGCGACGAGTTCACCGACGTACCCACCGACGACCTCGCCTACCGGGCCAGCTCCGCGCTCATCGAGGTGGACGACGCGGTACGGACCTCCGAGCAGGAACTGGGTGCAGCCCGCGCGCACTTCGGGGACGAGGCCGTCGCCGGGTTCGTCACCGCGGTGGAGCTGTCCCGCGCCGACATGCTGCGCGCGTTCGAGATCCGCCAGCGCCTCGACGACGACCGACCCGAGGACGAACCCACCCGACGTGGGATGTGCGGCGACATCATCCGCGCCTGCCTGGCCGCCGACGAGCGCCTCGACGCGCAGGTCGACGCGTTCGACCGGCTACGGGACCTGGAGGCCACGGCACCGGAGTTCATCGCGGGGCTCGCGACCCGTCTCGACGTGGTGGCCGCCCGGGTGCCCCCCGCCGAAGCGGCATGGAAGGCGCTTCGGGGCCGCTACGCGGTCACGGCCCTCGAACCGGTCGGCGGCCACCTGGACCAGGCGCACCGCCTGCTCGACGTGGCGGGCGCCGAGGTCGCGGAGGCCCGAGCCGACCTGACGAACGGCAGCGCGGCGGGCACGGTGGCCAAGGGCGGGAGCGCCGCAGCCGTGGTGTCCGGTCGCGCGGCGGAGGATGCGATGTCGCAGGCCGAGACGCTGCTCGACGGGATCCCGCGGCGGGAGGCCGAACTCGCCGATGCCGCGTCCCGCGTCGCCGCATCACGCGCCGAGGTGACCCAGGACGTGGCCGAGGCGCGGGCCCTGGCCGGTGACCTCGCCCCGCTCGTCGCACGGGCCGAGGCCGCGATCTCCGCGGCCGACCAGGCCGCGGGCGCCGCCCTGCCGGACCCTCTTGCTGCCCTGCGCCTGCTCGACGAGGCCGGCACCGCCCTCGACGGGGGCCTCGACCAGGCCCGCGCCGCCCAGGACCGGGC
>JAJAZD010000255.1 GCA_026785945.1 Pseudonocardia sp.
AAACCCCCCCGCGCCGGGGGGGGGCCGGCCGCGCGCGCCCCGGCCGCCACCGGGGCACCACGACGGCCCCGCCACCGTGCCCGGGCGCCCGGCCACGATCGGCGAGGGCACCGAACCGACGGCCCCCGAGGGCAGCACCGCGCTCTCCTCGGGGCCCATCGCGTTCTGCTCGTGGCCCAGCACGTTCGGCTGGGGGCCCAGCGGCAACGGGCTCGACCCCACGGTGTCGCCGACCTCCTTCGGCAGCGTCAGCCGGAACGTCGCGCCCCGGCCGATCTGGCCCCAGGCCTGCAGCCAGCCGCCGTGCAACCGGGCGTCCTCGATGGCGATGGACAGCCCGAGCCCGCTGCCGCCGCTGCGGCGGGCGCGCGACTCCTCCGCGCGCCAGAACCGGTTGAACACCAGCCCCGCCTCCCCCGGACGGAGCCCGACGCCGTGGTCGCGCACCAGGACGGCGACGGTGCGCTCGTCGGATCCCAGTGTGATCGTGACCGGTCGTCCCTCCCCGTGGTCGATCGCGTTGGCGACGAGGTTGCGCACGATCCGCTCGACGCGGCGCGGGTCGACCTCGGCGTACACCCCCGCCGGCAGGTCCAGCTCCAGCGGCGTGGCGGTCTCGTCGGCGATGCCACGGACGGCCTCGACGGCCCGCGACACGACCCCGCGCATGTCCACGGGCTCGGCGCCGAGCTCGGCCACCCCGGCGTCGAGGCGGCTGATCTCCAACAGGTCGGCCAGCAGCGCCTCGAACCGGTCGAGCTCGGTGACGAGCAGCTCGGAGCTGCGGCGCAACGCCGGCAGCAGTTGTTCACGGGACGCGTAGAGCACGTCAGCCGCCATCCGGACCGTGGTCAGCGGGGTGCGCAGCTCGTGGCTGACGTCGGAGGTGAACCTCCGCTGCAGCGCGCCGAACTCCTCCAGCTGCCGGATCTGGTGCTGGATGCTGCCAGCCATCTCGTTGTAGGACTCGCCCAGCCGCGCGACCTCGTCCTCGCCCCGCACGGCCATCCGCTCGTCGAGGTGCCCGTCGGCGAAGCGCTCGGCGATCTCCGCGGCCTGCCGGATCGGGCGCACCACCTGCCGCGTCACGATGCTGGCGATGCCGGCCAGCAGCAGGAGCAGGACGAGCCCGCCGACGATCAGCGTGCTCTGCACCAGCCCGAGCGTGCGTTGCTCGGACTCGAGGGGGAACAGCATGTAGAACTCGAGGTCGCCGTTCGCGGTGCGCACCGGCTGCCCGATCAACAGCATCGGCACGTCGTCGCCGTCCTCGGACAGCGTCAGGTACTTGCGCGAGAGGGTGCCCGTGGCGACGGCGTCACGCAGGTCGGACGGCACGTCCGCGACCGGCCCCGCGGACACCTCCGCGCCGCCGTCCCGACGGGCGGTGGCGAGCACCGCGCGGAACTCCCCCGCCGTCGGGGAGACCGGCTCGTCCGCGACGCTCGCGTTCGTCAGGCCGTCGAGTGCGTTGTTGAGCTCGCCCTGAGCTCCCTCGCGGTCCGGGTCGACGCCCGACAGCTCGCGTTCGAGAAGAATCCGGCCGGCCTCGGCGCGGCTGAGGGTGTCGACCTCCTTGCCCTGCACCACGCGTTGCGCGATCTGGGTCTGCAACACCAACCCGAGCACGATGATCACCGTGGTGGACAGCGCGAGCGTGCTGATCACCACCCGCAGCTGCAGCGACCGCCGCCAGACCGCGTTGAACGCGTCGGTCAGCTCCCCGCCGAGCTGGCGGGCCTGGTCGATGCCGTGGCGGGTCCGGTCGGCGAGCGGCACAGCGGTCATGGGATCACGGAGGGCCCGCCTTGTAGCCCACGCCGCGAACCGTCAGCACGACCTCGGGGTGTTCGGGATCCTGCTCCACCTTGGACCGCAGGCGCTGGACGTGGACGTTCACCAGGCGGGTGTCGGCCGCGTGCCGGTAGCCCCACACCTGCTGAAGCAGCACCTCGCGCGTGAACACCTGGCGCGGCTTGCGGGCCAGCGCCACGAGCAGATCGAACTCCAGCGGTGTGAGCGCGATCTGCTCGCCGGCCCGCTCGACCTGGTGGGCGGGGACGTCGATCGTGACGTCGCCGATGGAGAGCTGCTCGGCGGGCTCGTTCTCGGTGCGCCGGACCCTGGCGCGGATCCGGGCGATCAGCTCCTTGGGCTTGAACGGTTTGACGACGTAGTCGTCGGCGCCGGACTCCAGCCCGAGCACGATGTCGACCGTGTCGGTCTTCGCCGTCAGCATGACGATCGGCACCCCCGACTCCGACCGGATCGCGCGGCAGACGTCGATGCCGTTCATGCCGGGCAGCATCAGATCCAGCAGCACGACGTCGGGCCGAAGCTCCCGCACCGCCGGGAGCGCGCGCGTGCCGTCGCCCACGACGGCGGTGTCGAACCCCTCACCTCGCAGCACGATGGTGAGCATCTCGGCCAACGCCGGGTCGTCGTCCACTACCAGAACCCGAGACTTCATGGGGTGAGCATCCCATTGGCCGGTAGCGGACCGCGTCTGACCCGGTGTGGGACGACGTGCGGACTCCGCCTACCCCAGGAGTCGAGCCGCCAGCGCGTCGGCGTCCGGGGGCGCCGCCCCGTCCAGGACGGTCCACGGCGAGAGCCAGGACACGGCCGCGAGCTGTGCGTACACCGCGCCCGTCCGCTCCTGCAGGCCGCCGTCGGACTCGTAGGCGTCACGCTCCCGGCCCGGCTCGGTGCGCTCCCGGTGCGCGGCCCGCTCGGCGGCGACGGCGTGTGGCACGGACAAGTACACCTGGTGGTCGGGCCGGGGGATCGCGAACCGTTCGACCTCCAGTGTCCGGATCCACTCCACGAACCCACCGGCCGCGCCCTGACCGAGCCGGGCGGCGCCGTACGCGGCGTTGGAGGCGACGTAGCGGTCCACGAGCACGACGTCGTGCGTCCGGCGGGCGGCGTCCAGCTCGGCGGCGGCCCCCCGGCGGTCCAGCGCGAACAGCAGCGCCATCCCGTACACCGAGTCGGCCGTGTCACCGAGCCGGCCGTGGAGCGCGTCGCGGGCCAGCTCGGCGTGCACGTCGGAGTCGTAGCGGGGGAAGGCGAACCGCGCGACGCGCGCACCACCGAAGGACAGGGACCCGGCCAGCGTCCGCTTGCCCGCACCGTCCAGTCCTTCGATCACCACCAGTCGCCCCACGACGGAGAATGATGCCGGTCGGCGGCCCGGGGACGGTACGCTGGGGCGAACCACCGCGAGGGGGCATGATGACCACGATCGAGTCCGTGCCGCTGGCACCGTCCCCGCAGGGCTGGACGATCTCCGACATCGACGCGCTGCCGGAGAACGGCCTCCGCTACGAACTCGTGGACGGGGTACCGCGCGTCATGTCCCCGCCCAAGCTCAAACACCAGCGGGCCCAGCGACGGTTGGTCAACCTCGTCGAGGACGCGGCCCCGTCCGGGCTGACGGTGGCCGACGGCGTCGGGGTCATCCTCGCTCCCGATCAACGCCCGATCCCGGACCTCGTCGTGATCCGGGACGTCGATCCGGAGCTGTGCAACTTTCCCGCCGCACAGGTGCTGCTCGTCGCCGAGATCGTGTCGCCCTCCTCCCGTTCCGATGACCGCTTCCGCAAACCAGGCCTCTACGCCCAGGCCGGGATACCCGTGTACCTGCGGGTCGAGCTGGACCCACCGCACATCGTGGCGTACGGGCTGGGGCCCGGCGGGCGCTACGTCGAGACCGGTCGCGCCGAGCCCGGGCAGATGCTCGTGCTCACCGAGCCGTTCGCCGTCACGATCGACCCCACGTCTCTCCTGCGCTGAACCGCTTCTGCGCCGAACCGCTCCTACACGCCCCACGTGCCGCCGTGATCGCTCCACAGCACCCGGTGCCGCAGCAACACGCGGTCCTCATGCCACAACAACAGACCCGCGGCTCCGAAGCGACCCCAGTGGCGGTGACCGACCACACACCGCGTCCAGCCGTCACCGTCGTCGCGGAGGGACAACACATCCACCAACCTATATCGACACCCGTGGGGTCGTCAGGGCGCGAACCGGCCGGCCCCTCCCCCGGTGAGCACCCACACCACGACACCCCCCACCAGCACCGCCGTCCACACGAGCCCCTCACCCACCTGGCCGGCCACCCGCCCGGCCCGGTCCTGCCAACTCGGCTCCGGCGCCCGCACCGGCACCGGCTGCACCGCCGGGACCCGTACCGCCGGAACCTGCACCGACGGACGCGACACCGGACGCCGCGACGGAACCAACACCGGTGACAGCTCCACCCCACCCGAAAACGACCGCTGATACACCGGCTCCTCGACCCCTTCGTACGCGCCACCACCCGCAGGCTCATAAACCGGTTCGGACACCCGCGCCGGAGCCGCAACGACCACCCGCCGCTGGACCTCCCGCATCTGCGTACCCACCGCCACCCGGAACCGCTCCGGGGCCCCCAACGGATTCCACCGCCGATTCACCGGCACCAACCCGCTGTAGGTGACCGTCGTGCCCCCACCAGCATCGACCACCTCGGTCACACTCGGAGACACCACCACATCCTGCACCCGAGGATCACCCACCACCGGCCGATAGGACACCGACCCCGGCACCGACCCCTCACCCCCACCCGCCAACACCTGCGTGAACTCACCCGTACGGAGCCGCACCACCTGCGACGACGCCCCCACCGGGAACCGCGCCGACTCCACCCGCTGCACCGACGTCACCCCCCCAGCCCCCACATTGCTGGCCACCGACACACCCAGATTCGGCACCCACACCGACGTCGTCCCATCACCACCGTCCACCCGCCGAGGAGACGACACCACAGCCTCCATCACACCACCAGCATCCCGGAAGAAGTCCACCCGACCCCGCGACGTCCCCGGTCGCCCGTCACCCACCAACACCTGCGAACCCACCAACACCGCACGACGACCATTGCTGTTCACCCGCGACCCACCCGCACCAGCCGACGCCTCACCCGCAGCAGAACCCACGCCAACACCTGCCGAGTAGAACTCAGCGACGCCGTCAAGGCCGCTCCCGCCCACGGACCCCACCCGATCACCAGACCGAACACCACCACCCACAGGCGGCCGGTCAGGCACCTGATCCCGCTCGGAGACCGGCGCACCCAGGAACAGGCCCGGACCGTCCGGCCACAGCAGCTCCTCCAACTCCCGATCCAGGGCGTCGGGGAACGTCTCGGTGACGGGCGGAACCTGCGCCGCTTCACGCTCCCGAACGGATCGGTTCGGGTCGAACTCCGTGGTGTCGCCCCGGCCCTGCGGCGGCGCGCCTCCCCACAGCGGATCGGTCATCGAGTCGGCACCACCGAACGAGCCACCGGGGAACGTCTGTTCCCGAAGGTCGTCCAGGTCAGGCCGAGGCTGTGGGTCCGGTGCCACCGTGGCCCCGCCGACCGGGTCGGTGGTGGGCGCAGCGTCGGGGGAGCCGCCGGTGCCCGACCCGCCGTCCCGGTCGGCACCGTCGGGCTGGGTACCGCCCTCGGGAGGTGGACGACGCCACAGTCCGACGATCGACGGCACGGCAGCCGGATCTGCTGGTACCCAGGCGCCATCACGCCATTGAGAGACACCGCTGCCCTCGGTCGGGTTCGGGGCCAATCGGTAGCGCTGCCCGTCTCTCCCGAATGTCAGAGAGTTGTCCTCTGCGGAGATCGTGAACTCCGGCAGCGTGCTGTTGCTGACCTGAATGCCGCCACCCGGGCTGCTGTCCACGGTGTAGTTCAGCGGGTTGGCGATCGACGGAATTCCCGAGAGCTCGGTGAGGCGCCGCGCGTCGGTGCCGCCGGTCGGTGCCACCGACACACCGAGTACGTGGCCACTGATGACAGGATTCCCGCTGTCGTCGACGTGGCGACGCAGATCGAAGGACGGAGCGACCGCGCGACCCTGACCAGATCTGGCCTGATCCCACACCGTCGTCTCCCACGTCCCCTCGGTCGGTGACGAGTCCGTCCACGGCGGGACCGGAGGCGGTGCGAAACCCAGGGAACCCAGCTTCGTGCCTCCCGTGACGCGCGCCGCGTCGAGCAGCCCGTTCGTCCTGACCACGTTCACGGCCACCGAGTCCGGATAGGGCGAGTCGACGGGCCCGGTCCGCCCGATGATGCCCTCGTCGGGGTCGAGTATCCAGGTGTACTGCGGCGTCGGCCTGTCGTCGGGGACGGGCGCCAGGAGTTCGCTGTTGAGATGCTGGAATGTCGGGACGGAGTTGCCGGCGACGCCAGGTGTCGACGGATCGGTCCTGACGAGGTCGCCGTCCTTCATGCTGAAGGTGAAGCAGGTGCCGGACACCACACAGTTGAGGAACATCGGCGCCTCGCCGAGTGGCATCACTGTGCTCACGTGCTCCCCACCCGGGGTCTCGACGTCGACCGGCGACAGGTCGAAACCGAACTGGAGCCGTTCATCACCCAACGGTACGGTGTAGCGACCTGCTGCCGCACGAGTTCGGGCTTCGGACTGCAGGCCGTAGAGTTCCAACTGGTCGGCCGACTGCGGAATCCGGAGCACCGGGATCTCGGACTCGCCGCCGACCCGCGTGATGACCTCCGACTCCTCCCGGCCCGTCGCCGGGATGGCATCGACCTCGGCATGTAGATATCGGTCGTACTCGTTTCCCGACTCGTACACGGTGGTCATCGTGCCCGGCTCGACACGCACGACCGGACGACCGGACGTCTCCTCATCCTCCGCGATCTGCACGAAGTCGCCCACTGCCCCGGAGCCCGCGGGTGCCGGTTGGTACTCGTAGTAGATCGCCCAGGGGGCGGCCCCGTCGGACACCGGCGGGAGGTCCGTGCCGTCACCGTCGCCGCCGGTGAACTCTCCGATGCGCCCGGTCGGGGGGGGGGCGGGGGGGGGGGCCCCCCCCCCCCCCACGCCCCTCACCAGCCGAGCGTCACACGACCTTCTGTCCCGTGACCAGGCGGTACACGACGACGATGAG
>JAJAZD010000256.1 GCA_026785945.1 Pseudonocardia sp.
TCCACCACACCGTTCCGGTGAGCGGGCGCAACGCCGCAACCAGCGCATCCCGGCTGTCCCATTTCGCCGGTAGGCCGACCGTATCGCCGCCGATCTGGCGCCGGCCAGGATCCGTACGTGGGGCCGAGTCCTCGGGAATGACCCGGTCCGCTCCTACCTCTGCCACGGATGCGGCGGGTGGCACCTCACGTCCGCCCCCGGCCACCCGCCCTTCTCCCAGCCGCCCACCGAGGCGCGGCGGGAGGCCGGCCCGGCACTGGAGGCGACGAGAACGTGTCACCGCGCGGATGCACTCGGTAACGGATTCGACCGAAGGGACGAACCGCTCAGTTGTGCGGCAAGGGAGCACTGATGGGAGCAGGTGATGATAGGACGTGGCCTGAGGGCACGTTGCTGGATCGCCTCGCACCCGCCCTTGTCGAGAGCTTGGTCGCTCTGAGTCGCCCCTGGTCGTTCCGTCGAAACCAGATGCTGGTCGCGCAAGGCGATGACGAGCGACACGCGCTGCTGGTCGTCGGTGGAGTGGTGAAGGTCAGCGCCGTCGACGAGCAGGGTGGTGACGCCGTGCTGGCGCTGCGCCGTCGCGGGGAGATGGTGGGCGAGCTGGCCGCGATCACCGCGGAGCGACGCAACGCGACCGTCGTCGCTGTCGCGCCCGTGCACACCCGGGTCCTGGCCGGATCGGTGCTCTCGGCGTTCCTCATCGAGCATCCGGAACTCGCGCGCGAGATCATCCGGATGCAGGCGCACCGGTTGCAGTGGGCGAACCACCGGCGTGTCGAGTTCGCCAACCTGCCGGCGCTGGAGCGGCTCGCCCGGACACTGCTCTACCTCGCCGACATCTTCGCCGAGGGCGGCACGGGCAACCAGATCGCGCTGAGCCAGGGCGAGCTGGCCTCGTTGGTCGGCGTGCGGCTGGCCACCGCCGAGGGTGTCCTACGCGTGTTGGAAGACAGGGGCACAATCCGGCGGCGCTACCGCGCCATCGACGTCCTCGACCGCGCCGGCCTCGCCGACATAGCCCGAAGAACGTCAGAACCCTTGATTCCCCGGGATGGTGGCGACGCGACTGCCGCACCATCGGCCGGTGAGCGACATGGACACGTCCTACCGGCGGAGGGTCTGCCTCGCCGTCGACATCCAGGGTTACTCGCCCCGCAGCGGACCGTGGCACGGTGACGCCCAGAAGGCGCTCGCCGACGCTCTCGATCTCGCCGCGACCCGGGCAGGCCTCGATCGCGGCGCCTGGTGGCGCCAGCAGACAGGCGACGGCGAGCGGGCAGTCCTCCCCGGGGACAGCGACGAGGCTGCCGTCGTCGGCCGGTTCCCCATCGCGCTGGGAGCGGCGCTGCACGAGACGGACCCCCGCAGCGACGTCCGCGTCCGGCTGGCCCTGCACCACGGCATCACCTATCCCGCCGCCCTCGGCGACGCCGGGGAGGGGCTCATCGAGGTGTGCCGCATCGTCGACACGGAGCCGCTGCGAACGGCCCTCGCCGCCGCCCCCGAGGCGAACCTCGCCCTCGCCCTGTCGGAGGTGATGTTTCGCGCTGTCCACAAGGGCTACAGCGGCCTCGACCCGGCCGCGTTCCGACGGGCCGTCGTCCGCGCCAAGGAGTTCCACGCACCGGTGTGGATCCTCGTGCCCGACGCCGACCCGGCCCGACGGCCACTCGACGCGGACCCACCGGCCGAGGCCGAGCGCGGCGACGGCGCGGTGCAACAGACCGCCACTGGCCACACGGTCCTGCAGGCGGGCCGCGACATGTCGATCGGATCATTCACCCAGGTCGATGGCGACCTGCGCGCGCATTTCCGGATCCCTCGGGGTCCTCGTGGTTGAGCCGGAGCCGGAAGCGTCCACCCCCGACGAGGAGCAGCCCGCCAATGCGACGGCCCCCGCGCCTCCGCCGCCCGATGAGGATGCATCGACCGCCGAGACCGATCCGGACCTCGACCCCGACGACGACGAGGCCCAGGCCGCTGCAGCCGCCTGGATCAGCGTGCCCGGCGACGCGATCTTCCAGGGCACCCCGGGCGACGGGCGCCACCGCAGGCGCCGGCCGGGGCGGCTCGACGGTGCCGACGTCGCTGCGGCCACCCGCTGGTTCGTGGAGCCGCCCGGCCTGCAGGACGCGCTGTTCGACCTACGCACCAAGGGCCTCGTAGTGCTGGCCGGCACGGAGAGCACCGGCCGGAGGTGCGCCGCCACCTGGTTGCTGGCGCAGGTGTCCTCCGGGGATCTGGTGGTCCTCTCCCCCGGCGACACGATCGACCAGCTGGCCAGGAAGGAGTTCACCCAGGGGCGCGGGTACCTGATCGGCGACTTCGCCGGCGAACGCCGGCTGCTCGCGGGCTGTGGGTGCAGGCCAGCACGGCGGCGAGTTCGGGGCAGCCGTCGAGGGCCTGCTGCGGGGTGGTGGCCGTCGATCAGGCCGGATCCCGGCCCGGACGCAGCAGGTCGTGCAGGGGGGCGAGGTCGGGGTCGTCCAGCATCTCGCTGCGCTGCCGCTCGGTCACGATCGACAGGCCCGGTGCGGCGTGCACCTCGACGCGGACCGGGCCCGACGACGGAGGGGGATCGGCGCACCACCACGCGAACTGGTGCTCGGGGATGGCCCGCTGGTGCGGCCCGCTCCACAGCCGGTCGGCGAGCGCGGCGCAGGCGCTCCGGACAGCGGTGGCCGGCTCCAGGGTGGTCACGCCGACCAGCACGCCGACCTGGACGGCACCGCTGGGAACGGTCTCGGGCTCGTTGGCGTCGAAGATCACCTCGGTCAGGCCGTCCCACGACAGCAGCCGCGCGGCCTCGGACCTGGCCAGCTCGTAGGCGCTCAGCTCGTTCATGCCCGTCGAGTCGACGAGCACCGCGACCCGGACGTCGGTCATGGACCTGAGCACCGCGGTGAGCTGATCAGCGGACAACCCCAGCTCCGACAGCCACGCGCGGACCGCGCTCAGGCGGTCGTCGGTCGCTCCGGGCACACCGGGAGCCTGGTGAGCGCTCCGGCGGCGCTGCTCCCGGACGACCGCGCCGAGGCCGCGGAACGAGCGGGGTGGCAGCCGGTTCACCGGCCGGCCGCGGTGTCCGCCCGCGGCGGGCGACCGTGGACGTCCGTCCGGCGCAGGTAGGCGGGCGGCACGGCGTCGGCGAGCCACACGCCGTTCGCCGACCGGTACAGCGACAGCCCGTCGGCCTGCATCCGCCCGGCGTCGACCAGGAGGACGACCGGTCGGCCGTGCCGACGGCCGACGGCCGCCGCGGTGTCGGGATCGCCGGACAGGTGGACGTGGTGGCGCCACCGCGGGGTGAGGCCCTCGACGAGGATCGCCCCGACCGACTGGTGGCCGGTGCCGTGGTAGAGGACGTCGGGCGCGGGGACGGGGACCAGGTTCAGGTCGACGGTGATGCTGTGGCCCTGGTTGGCCCGGATCCGGGAGCGGTCCTCGCTGAGCGCGAAGCGCTGCTTGTCGTTCTGCTCGACCACCGCGTCGAGCCGTTCGCGGGTCA
>JAJAZD010000257.1 GCA_026785945.1 Pseudonocardia sp.
GGCGTTGGCCACCACCTCGCGGGGCAGTGGCGGGTCGCCCGGATCGGTCTGCCGTCCGGACGGGTCGGTGCCGACCGCGGCGGAACGCGAGTCGGAGCGGGCCTCCCGGGTGCGGTTCGGCGGCTCGCTCTCCGGGAATGCATTGCTGCGCCTGGAACCCGCGGCGGCCGACGTGTTGCGCGACGGCAACGTCGACCCCCGGTTGATGCTGCTGCTCGCGGCCATGACCACCGCCCGCGAGATCGCGGTCGCGGACTTCCCGGCCGTTCCGCTCGACACGTCCGGCGTCCCTCGGCGCCAGGTCGTGCTCACCGACATCGACGGCGCGGAACCCGCGACCTCCGAACCGCTGCGCACCTGGCTCGACGCGCAGCAGGCCCCGTTCTTGCCGAGCGTGGTCCGCCCGCTCGGTCCGGATCTGCTCGTCGGCTTCCCCTCCCCCCTGCCGAGTGGCCTGCTCCCCGACTGAACTCCTCGAAGGAGGACATCATGATCAAGTTGTCGACCGTGCTCCGCAGGACGACCGGGGCCGGTTCCGTCGTGCTCGGCCTGCTGCTGCTCGGTGCGCCCCTCGCGGCCGCGCAGGCCCCCGCCCCGGCGGCCGGCGCGTACGTGCGTATCGCCCACCTCTCGCCCGACACCCCGAACGTCGATGTCTACGTCGGTTCCGTCGCCGACCCGGCCCGGTCCTTCGTCGTGCCCGGTGTGGGCTACGGCGCCGTTTCGAACTACCGGTCGCTGCCCGCGGGCTCCTACGTCGTGAGCATGCGAGCCGCGGGTGCCGCGGCGGACTCACCCGCGGTGATCTCCACCAGTGTCGACGCCCGGCCGGGCGGCGCCTACACGATCGCGGGCGTCGGACTGGCCGCCGATCTCGGCCTCTCCGTGCTCACCGACAAGATCGAGATCCCGGCCGCGGGCCAGGCCAACGTGCGGGTCATCAACGCCGCGGCCAGCGTCCCGACGGTCGACGTCGGCCCCGAACGGGCCCCGACCTGGGCCGCCGGGGTGGGTTTCGGCACCGACACCCCCTACACCGCGGTCCCACTCGGCACGTGGAACCTGCAGGTCAGCAGCGCGGGCAAGGCCGCGGTCACGCTGCCGTGCGAGCTCGAGGCCAACTCCGCGTACACCGTGCTGCTCGTCGACCGCGACGGTGGGCTCGAGGCCGAGGTGATCCGCGACAGCGCCGGCACCGGTGTCGTCCCGGTCGGCGGCGTGCAGACCGGGTTCGGCGGGCTCACCCCCGACCCGGTCGTCCTCGTCGGCGGTGGCGCCGTCGCCGCCCTCGCGGGAGGGCTGCTCGCCGGCCGCATCGCGAGCCGCGCTCGTGCCCGCTGACCGACGGTCCGCCGGTGTCGCCGTCCGCGACGCCGCTCCTGACCGCGCACCGCGCACCATCGCGGCATCCGACAGCGGGCGGCACCGGCGGGAGGACCTCGTGGGCCACGGGGGCCGCCCCTGCCCCGAGATTCGCAGACGGCCCCGTGCCATGCTCGTCGCGCTCCCGGGGCAGCGGGCCCGTCCCGCCCGCGGGGCGCTGGTCGGCGGGCTCGCCACCGCGGCCGTGCTGGTGATGGCGGGTTCGATCGGGGTGGTTCTCACCTCACCCGTGGATCGGCCGGCCGTGACCGTCTCACCGGCCCCGGAAATCCCCACGAGCGCCGGCCCCACCCCACTCGACGTGCGGACGACCATCGTCGCCGTACGTGCCACGGCCTTGACCATCCCGGACCTGGGGATCCGCAGCGACCTCGTCGATCTCGGCGTAGACGGCGCCGGTGCGCTCGAGGTGCCGGCCGATGCCGCCGTTCCGGGCTGGTTCACCGCGGGCGCCGTACCGGGTGAGCTCGGCCCGGCGGTGATCGCGGGACACGTGGACTCCAGGTCCGGTCCGGGGGTGTTCTTCCGGCTCGCGGACCTCGCGGTCGGAGCGGAGGTCGAGGTCGGCCGATCCGACGGCGCGTCTGCGCGGTACCGGGTGGTGGACGTGCTGACCGTTCTCAAGTCGGCCTTCCCCACCGACCGGGTCTACGGCCCCACCTCGGGCGCGGAGCTGCGGTTGATCACCTGCGGTGGTGAGTTCGACCGCCGCACCGGGCACTACGTGCGCAACATCGTGGTCTCCGCGGTGCTGGTCGACGAGGCCTGACCCCGCGCTGCCCGCCGCGGGCCGCCCGCTCCGTGCGGCGACTACCCTGGCGTACCGGAACACGGCAGAACATCCGGACGGCAGAACGCCCGGACGGCAGCACCCCGCACGCCGAGAGACAGCACGCCGAGAGACAGCACGCCGAGAGACAGCGACCCGAATGGCGACGACCCGAATGGCAGCGACCCGAATGGCAGCGACGTGATCTCTGCAGCGACCGGCTCGTCAACGGCGACCTACCTCGACCACGCTGCCACCACCCCGATGCTGGGCCCCGCGGTGATCGCGATGTCCGAGGCGCTCTCGCGTACGGGTAACGCCTCGTCCCTGCACACCGCGGGCCGGCGGTCGCGCCGCGACGTGGAGGAGGCCCGCGAGCGCATCGCGGCCGCGCTCGGGGCCCGGCCGTCGGAGGTGGTCCTCACCACGGGCGGCACCGAGAGCGACAACCTCGCCGTCAAGGGTCTGTACTGGTCGCGCCGGGGAGCTGACGACCGCCGGACCCGGGTGCTCGTGTCCGCCATCGAGCACCATGCCGTGCTCGACTCCGCGGAGTGGCTCGCAGCGCACGAGGGCGCCGAGATCGAGTTGCTCCCCGTCGACCCGCAGGGCCGGGTGGCGCCGCGGACACTGCGCGCGGCACTGGCCCGCGATCCCGGACGTGTCGCGCTCGTCTCGGTGATGTGGGCCAACAACGAGGTCGGCACGGTCAACCCGGTTCGGGAGCTCGCCGCCGTCGCCCACGAGTTCGACGTGCCGCTGCACACCGATGCCGTGCAGGCCGTCGGCATCCTGCCCGTCGACTTCGCCGCGTCCGGCGTCGACGCGCTCACGCTCACCGGGCACAAGCTCGGCGGGCCCTACGGCGCGGGTGCGCTCCTGCTGGGCCGTTCGGTCGAGCTGACGCCGCTGTTGCACGGGGGCGGGCAGGAGCGGGACGTCCGGTCGGGCACGCTCGACACCCCGTCCGTCGTCGGGCTGGCGACCGCGGTGGGGCTGTCGGTGGCCGACGCCCCCCGGCGGGCCGCGATGCTCGCCGGGCTGCGTGACGACCTGGTCGGCAAGGTGCTCGCCACCGTTCCCGACGCGACTCTGAACGGCGACCCTGGCACCGGCGTCGTCGACGGCGGGCCGTCGCGGCTGCCCGGCAACGCGCACCTGTCGTTCCCCGGCTGCGAGGGTGACAGCCTGTTGATGTTGCTCGACGCGCACGGCATCGAGTGCTCCACCGGCTCGGCGTGCACCGCCGGTGTGGCCCGGCCCAGCCACGTGCTGCTCGCGATGGGCGCCGACGAGGCGACCGCCCGGGGGTCGCTGCGCTTCTCCTTCGGCCACACCTCGACCCCCGACGACGTCGACGCGGTCGCGGCCGTGATCGGGCAGGTCGTGGAGCGGGCCAGGCGGGCCGGTCAGCCCGCGTCCCTGGCGACCCGATGAGGGATGCCGGACCGATGAGGGTGCTGGCCGCGATGAGCGGCGGGGTGGACTCCGCGGTCGCCGCCGCGCGGGCCGTCGACGCCGGGCACTCCGTCGTCGGGGTGCACCTTGCCCTGTCGGAGACGCCGGCCGCGCTGCGGGGCGGCTCGCGGGGCTGTTGCTCCAAGGAGGACGCCGGTGACGCCCGGCGGGCCGCGGACGTCCTGGACATCCCGTTCTACGTCTGGGACTTCGCCGCCCGGTTCGCCTCCGACGTCGTCGACGACTTCGTGGCGGCCTACGCCGCCGGACGGACGCCCAACCCGTGCCTGCGGTGCAATGAGAAGATCAAGTTCTCGGCGTTGCTCGATCGGGCCCTCGGGTTGGGCTTCGACGCCGTGTGCACCGGCCACTACGCGCGGCTGGCCCGGGACGCCGACGGTGTCGGGGAGCTGCGCCGCGCCGTCGACGCGGAGAAGGACCAGTCCTACGTCCTGTCCGTCCTCACGGCCGAGCAGCTCGCCCACGCGATGTTCCCGATCGGCGACACCGCGAAGTCCGGCGTCCGCGCCGAGGCCGCCGCCCGCGGCCTGCGGGTGGCCGACAAGCCCGACAGCCACGACATCTGCTTCATCCCCTCCGGTGACACCCGAGCCTTCCTCACCTCGCGCATCGGCGCCCGGCCCGGCGCCGTCGTGGACGACGCGACGGGGGCGGAGCTGGCCCGCCACGACGGTGTCCACGGGTTCACCGTCGGGCAGCGCAAGGGCCTCGGGGTCGATGCCCCCGCCGCCGACGGCCGCCCCCGCTACGTGCTGGGCATCGAGCCGGTCAGCGGCACCGTCCGGGTCGGCCCGGCCGCGGCGCTGGACGTCTCGTCGATCGACGCCGGGGGGGGGGGGGGGGGGGGGGGGGGGGGGGCCGCCCCGGGCGGCGGGGGGCGGGGGGGGGGGGGGGGGGGCCCGGGGGGGGGCCCCGCGCCCCCCCCCCCCCCCCCGGGGGGGGGGGGGGCCACGGGGCGCCCCCCCCCGGGGGGGGGGGCGCCGGGCGCGCCCCCGCAACGGCGGGGGGGGCGCGGGGGGGGCCCCCCCCCCCC
>JAJAZD010000258.1 GCA_026785945.1 Pseudonocardia sp.
AATTTCGTGTTGGTGGTGCGGCGGGTGGGGGCCGGGGGCCGACCTTGTGGGGGGGGCCGGGTGCCCCCAGAGCCGCCCCCGGCCCCCACGCCTACGTCACGATCGCCCTGGAGCAGGACGCACGCATCCAACACGTCCAGGCCGATGTCGGGCACGCCACGATCGCCACCACCCAGCACTACGACCGCGGCCGACGCACCCGGGACACCACAGCCGCGGACCTGGTGGCGGCCGCGATCGCGGCGGTGCCCGACCACACCTGAGGCACGGTCATACTGGTCGGCGTGACCGTTCGCGTCGGCCCGAAGGGGCAGGTGGTGATCCCCCAGCAGCTACGCGACCAGCTCGGCATCCGCCCGGGCGACGAGGTCGACCTCCGGCGTGACGGTGGCCGGCTCGTGCTCGTCCCCGTCCGTGCCGCCAGGCCGCTGCTCGGGCGGTTCTCGGGCGAGCCCCTCCTCGACCTGCTGGGTGGCCCGCCTGGTGATCCGAGCGGCCACCAGGCGCGGGGCCGGTCATGACGGTGGTTCTGGACGCCTGGGCCGTGCTGGCGTTGCTCACCGCGGAGCCCGGAGGCGACCACGTGGCCTCCGAGATGGCCGACTCCGAGCGGCCCGACCGGCCCGTGATGAGCTGGGTCAGCCTGGGGCAGGTGCTCCACGTCCTGATCGCCCGCCGCGGCCTGTCGGAGGCTGAGGAGACCGTCCACGACCTGCTCGGTGAGCTGACCGTCGAGCTGCCGACCGAGGCGGTGGTCCGGCAGGCCGCGGAGATCGCGGCTCGTCATCGGATCGGCTACGTCCCGGCCTTCGCCGCGGCCACCGCGATCGCCTACGACGGGGAGCTGTGGACCGGGGACCCCGAGCTGCTCGTGCCCGGCGCGCGGTGGCGAACCCGCGACCTGCGCGAATGAGCCCTGTGCCATGACTCCGGTGCCGGACGCCCCGACCGGCCCGAACACGCTCCGAGCGCGCCTCGACCTCGGCGGCCGGCAACGATCCCTTCCAGCCGGCATACGCCCCTGCCAGCACGAGTGACCGGACCCGCTCCGGATGGCGTTGATACACCGCGATCGCCAGGCCGCCGCCGAACGAGATGCCACAGATACGGCCGGTCCAGGCCGAGGGCGCCTGCCAGATCGGCGACGGCATAGTCGCTCATCGCCATGTCCGCGGGCGGGTCGTCCGAACCGCCGCAACCCGGTGCGTCCCATGCGATGACGTCGAACTCGTCGGACAGTCCCCTCAGTTGAAGGCGCCAGCCAACTCGCCGGCTGCCCCGTCGAAGAGACCGTCCGCCTCGCAGACGCGCAGCAGATCAGGGGCGGGCTGAGTTCGATCCGCTCAGCCGGGTCAGCCCAGACATGTCTAGGCCGGATGCACCGGGCGACGCCCCGGCAGGCAGCAGTCGACCGCGCACGGGACGCCGTTCACGGTGCACCCCGCGCTCGGCACCCTGCCCAGTGAGCGGGGCGCGATGCCGGCCACGTGCTCGCCGATCAGCTCGACGACCATGTCGGCGAATCGCGGGTCCGGGCCCGCGGTCGCGGCGCGGGCGAAGTCCATGCCGAGCTCGGCGGCGCGGTCGCGCGCCTCGGTGTCGAGGTCCCAGATCACCTCGACGTGGTCGGAGACGAAACCGACCGGGGCCACGATCACCGCGGGAGCGCCCGCGGAGCGCACCGCGTCGAGGTGGTCGACGATGTCGGGGCCCAACCACGGCACCTGGGGCGGGCCGGACCGCGACTGCCACACGACGTCGTGCTCGGCCACGTCCAGGTCGGCGGCGATGAGCCGCGCGGCCTCGGCGACCTGCGTCGAGTAGCGGTGTCCGCCGTCCTCGGGTGGCCCCGCCGCCGCGTCGGCCGACTCCGGCACGGAGTGCGCGGTGAACACCAGCCGGGCGGCGTCACGGACCTCGGCCGGGAGCTGCGCCCGCGCCGCCCGCACTGCGTCGGCGTTCGCCGTGACGAACGCGGGGTGGTCGAAGAAGTGCCGCAGCTTCACCAGCTCGGGCGCGTCGTCCCCGACGGCCTTGCGCGCCCGGGCGATGTCCTCGTGGTACTGGCGGCAGGCCGAGTAACCGCCGTAGGCACTCGTGGCGAACACGAGCGCACGGCGCACCCCGTCGCGGGCCATCTCGGCGACGGTGTTCTCGACCACCGGGTGCCAGTTGCGGTTGCCGAAGTACACGGGCAGATCGGTGCGTTCCCGGACGGCGGCGATCAGCTCGCGGTTGCGGGCGTTGATCGGGCTGATGCCGCCGAAATGCTGGTAGTGCTCCTCCACGGCGTCGAGCCGCTCCGGCGGGATGCCGCGGCCACGGGTGACGTTCTCCAGGAACGGGCGGACTTCGGCGGGGCCCTCGGGACCCCCGAAGCTCAGGACGAGAAGTGCATCGACGATCACCGGTTCATTAGACCCCGATGGCGTGGAACCCGCCGTCCGCCATCACCATCGAGCCGGTCGTGACGGGCAGCCAGTCCGACAGCACCGCGCACACGGTCTTCGCGACGGGCACCGGGTCGGTGACGTCCCATCCCAGTGGGGCACGCCCGTCCCAGGCGTCCTCGAAGGCGGCGAAACCGGGGATGGACCGGGCCGCCATCGTCTTGACCGGGCCCGCGGCCACGAGGTTGACCCGGATCTGCCGCGGACCGAGGTCACGCGCGAGGTACCGGGTGACGGACTCCAGGGTGGACTTGGAGACGCCCATCCAGTCATACGCCGGCCAGGCCTGCCGGTTGTCGAAGTCCATGCCGACGATGGAGCTGCCCGGTCCGAGCAGTGGCAGCAACGCCGCCGACAGCGACTTGAACGAGTACGCGCCCACGTGGATGGCCGTGGCGACGTCCTCCCACGGCGCGTTCATGAACGCGCCCTCGCCGAGGCACGACGGGGGCGCGAAGGCGATGGAGTGCAGCACGCCGTCGAGTCCCGGGGTGTCACCCAGGTGCGGGGAGATCCGCTCGACGAGGCTGTCGAGCTGGGCCTGGTCGGACACGTCGAGCTCGACGACCGGGGCGGGCGCCGGGAGCCGCTGAGCGATCCGCTCGACCAGCCGCATCCGGCCGTACCCGGTGAGCAAGACCTGGGCGCCCTGCTCCTGCGCGATCTTGGCCGCGTGGAACGCCAGCGAGGCGTCGGTGATCACACCGGTGACGAGCAGGCGCTTGCCGTCGAGAAGACCCATGCCGGTGAGGTTAGTGGCCCATGCCGAGGCCGCCGTCGACCGGGATCACCGCGCCGGTGACGTAACCGGCGGCGGCGGACCCCAGCCAGGTGACGGCCGACGCGACCTCGTCGGGGCTCGCGTAGCGGCCCAGCGGGACCTGGCCGAGGATCTCGGCGCGCCGGGCGTCGGGCAGGGCACGGGTCATGTCGGTGTCGACGAACCCGGGCGCGACGACGTTGGCGGTGATGCCGCGCGAGCCCAGCTCCCGGGCGACCGACCGCGCCAGCCCGACGAGCCCGGCCTTCGACGCGGCGTAGTTCACCTGGCCCGCGGAGCCGGTGAGTCCGACGACGCTCGAGATGAAGATCATGCGGCCGCGCCTGGCCTTGAGCATGTTGCGCGAGGCCCGCTTCGCGACGCGGTAGGCGGCCGTCAGGTTGGCGTCGACGACCCGGGTGAACGACTCCTCGCTCATGCGCATGAGCAGGCCGTCGTCGGTGATCCCGGCGTTGGAGACGAGCACCTGCACCGGACCGTGCTGCTCCTCCACGTGGGTGAACGCGGCGTCCACGGCGTCGGTGTCGGTGACGTCGCACCGCACGGGGAGGAGCTCAGCGGGCAGGCCGTCGGCGGAGCTGCGGTGCGTCACCGCCACCTGGTCGCCCTGCGCCGCGAACGCGGTCGCGATCGCCAGCCCGATACCGCGGTTGCCTCCGGTGACCAGCACGCTACGTCCCACGGCCGGCACCCTATCCCGCGAGTCGGGGCCTGCTTGCGCGCGAGTCGTGCTCTGCGTGCGCGCGAGTCGGGGCGCGCGAGCGGGTCAGGGCAGCCGGCGGCCCAGCGCGAGGCCCGTGCCTACGCCGGCGACGAGCAGCAGCGCTCCTCCGGTGAGCCACGGCCTGCTGGTGTCGACCCGCCGCAACTCGTAGCCGATCTGCTCGCCGAGCTCGGCGTAGACCTGGCGCAGCTCCTCCTCGGTGGCCGCGGTGAAGAACTGCCCGCCCGACAGCTCGGCGATGGTGCGCATCGAGGCGTCGTCCACGGGCACCGGGGTGCGGTCCCCGTCGATGTCGATGGAGCCGTACTCGGTGCCGAAGGAGATGGTGGACACCGGGATGCCGGCCTTCGCGGCCTCCCCCGCCGCGGTGAACGACCCGCGCGGTTCCGCCTCGGCGTCCGGGCCCGGCACTGTCTGCTTGCCGTCGCTCATGAGGACGATGCGCGCCGGCGGCGGTCCGTCGGCCGAGGCACCCGCGATCGCCTGCGACGAGGTGTCGACGGACTGCATCGCGGCGAAGATCGCCTCACCGGTGGCCGTGGACGGCGCGAGCCTCATCCCGTCGACGGCACGCTTGAGCGGCTCCCGGTCGACCGTCGGCGACACCAGCACCGCAGCCGTGCCCGCGAAGGTCACCAGGCCCAGGTTCACCCCGGGGGTGAGCTGGTCGGCGAACGCCTTGGCGGCGACCTGGGCGGCCGCGAACCTGCTCGGCGACACGTCGGTCGACTGCATCGACAGCGACACGTCGATCACCAGCACGACCGTGGCCCGGTTACGGGGCACGCGGGCCTCGGCCTGCGGCCCGGCGAGCGCGATCGTCAGCACGGCCAGCGCCGCGATCAACGCGGCCGCGGGGAGGTGCCGGTACCAGCCCGGGCGTTTCGGGGCGACGCGGTCGAGCAGCTCCAGGTTGGTGAAGGCGACCGTGTCCCGCCGTCGCCTGCGCAGCAGCACCAGGTAGCCGACGACCAGCGCCGCCGCCACGAGGAGCAGCAACAGCCACCACGGTTGTGAGAAGGTCATCGGCCGCCTCCCGACCAGGCCTGCTTGCGGGTGATCGCAAACCGTACGACGTCGGCGATCCAGTCGGAGTCGGTGCGCAGTCTCAGCTGGGCGGCGCCGCAGCGGCGCAGGGTGGCGGCCACGCGGTCGCGGTGCTCGCGCGCCGCGGCGGCGAACTCCCGGCACAGCAACGGTGTGGTGACGACCTCGCGCTGCCTCCCGGTCTCCGGGTCGGCGAGCACGACCGTGCCGACGTCGGGCAGGTCCAGCTCACGCGGATCGAGCACTTCGACGGCGAGCAGGTCGTGACGCGTGGAGAGCGCCCGCAGGGGCCGTTCCCACTCGGGCTCACCCAGGAAGTCGGAGATGACGACGGCGAGTCCACGCCGCCGCGGCGGGCGGCGCAACTGCTCGATCGCCGCGCTCAGGTCGCCGCGGGTGCCGACGGGTGCGCGGGGGGTCTCGACGACCTTGCGGATGAGGCCGCGCGCGTGCACCAGCCCGCCGCGCGCGGGCAACCGCACCATGCGCTCACCGGTGGCGACGAGCGCACCGATCCGGTTCCCGCCCCCGCGGGTCAGGTGGGTGACGGCGGCGAGCGCGGCGATCGCCAGGTCGCGCTTCTCGCACGACGCGGTGCCGAAGTCGAGGCTGGGCGACAGGTCGAGCACCACCCACGTCTCCAGTTCCCGGTCGGCCACGGTCTGTCGCACGTGCGGCTCGGTGGTGCGCGCGGTGACGGCCCAGTCCATGCGGCGCACGTCGTCGCCGGGCTGGTAGGCCCGGGCCTCCCCCGCCTCGCTCCCCGGACCCGGCACGAGCCCCATGTGGTTGCCCTGCAGCAGCCCGTCGAGCCGCCGCCGCACGGTCAGTTCGAGCGTGCGGAGCGAGGCCTCCATCGCCCCGTCCCGGAACGACGGCGGAGCGGTGGCAGGCCGCCGCCGCTCGCCCGACCTGACGGGTGGCGCGCTCACGCCGGGGCGCCTGCCGGCGTGTACTGCGGTGGGGGGGACTGCGGTGGGGGGGACTGCGGCGGAGGGGCCTGCGGGCGTGGGCGGTCCGAGTGCCCCCCCCCCGCCCCGCCTCCCCCCCCCGCCAATTAGTTGACTCCCACCCCCTTTGCCCACCCCGCCGGCGACGGCGGCCTGGCCGGGCGCCCGGGGGGCCCGGGTGGCGACGACGAGGCGCACGACGTAGTCGACGAGCGGGGGGTGCACTAAGACGCGGGAGGCGACACCCTGCAACCGGGACAGCTCGGCCGGGTCGATCACCTGCTGTGCCACCGGCGGTTCCGCGCCCATCCGGTAGACGATCTCGCGCTCCTCGTCGACTCCCGGGTACTCGACGATGATCTTGAACAGGAAACGG
>JAJAZD010000259.1 GCA_026785945.1 Pseudonocardia sp.
GCCAGGGCCACCTCGACGACCACCTGGCCACCCCACATCTGCAGAGCGCGCTGCCGAGGATTCCCGAGCTCCTCGACGGCGACCTGGTGATCACGCCGCTGCAACGCATCGCCTGAGCCGCGGTTGCTGTGCCGGCGGGGGGTCAGTCGCGGCGGGCGCGGGTGGGGCCGGCCGTCGCGAACCCGCGGTCCCGGCGGATGTTGGCCTTGCGGCCCTTCAGCGTGGTGCTGCCACGCAGGCTGCGCAGGACGTCGTCCGCCGCGTGCTCCGGGATCTCCACCAGCGCGTGACGCTCGTGGATCTGGATGGCCCCGATGTCACGGCCGGACAGGCCCGACTCGTTCGCCAGCGCGCCCACGATGTCCTGGGGACGGACCCCGCTGGCGCGGCCCGCGTTGACGAACAGCCGAGTGGTGCCGGCCCTCGGCGCGCGGGTGCCGGCCGCGGCGCCGCCACGGCTGCGTGCCTCCCGGGCAGGTCCGCCGCGCGGCGCGGTGACGACCGGGATGTCGTCACCGTCGTCGGGCGAGCCGGCGGCCTCGTTCATCAGCCGCACGGCCGCCGTGGCGACGTCGATCGGGTCGAAGTCGACGGCCAGGGCCTCGATCATGGCGCGGACGCCGTCGCCGGTGCGCACCACGGCGGCAGAGAGCTCGTCGCCGTCGGGCCGCACACCGTCGGACTGCCCGGCAGCGGACCGTTCGGCCCCCAGCTTCTCGGCCAGCCCGGCCCGGGTGCGACCGAGGCGGGCGGCGCGGAGATCGGCGGCGGTGGGCACCGGCGCCATCTGGATCGGTTGTCCGGTGAGCCGCTCGACGCCGCGCAGGGCATGCACCTTCGACGGCGGTACCAGCGTGATCGCGACACCCTCCCGACCGGCTCGCCCGACGCGGCCGATGCGGTGGACGTAGGCCTCCGGCGACTGGGGGACGTCGTGGTTGACCACGTGCGTGAGCAGGTCGATGTCGAGTCCACGGGCTGCCACGTCGGTGGCGACGAGCAGTTCGGTCCGTCCGCTGCGCAGCCGCTCGACGACGCGGGTGCGGTGCTCCTGGTCCATGCCGCCGTGCAGCGCCTCGGCGCGCAGGCCGCGGCCGGTGAGCGTCTCGGTGACGGCGTCGACGTCGAGACGGGTGCGGCAGAAGACGATCGCGGCGGTGGGCCGCTCGGCCTCCAGCACCCGACCCAGCGCCGCGGTGGTGTGGGTGCGCGCCACGAGGTAGGCGGTCTGCCTGACCTGGGGCGCCTCCCCTTCGGCCACCTCTTCGCGGCGGATCCGGACGGTGATCGGCTCACGCAGGTACTTCTGGGCCAGCGTCTCGATACGCCGCGGGATGGTCGCGCTGAACAGCACCACCTGCCGGGTGTCCGGGGTGGCGTCGAGAAGGGTCTCGATGTCCTCGACGAAGCCCATGTCGAGCATCTCGTCGGCCTCGTCGAGCACGACGATCTCGAGGTCGTCGAGGCGCAGGGAGTGGCGGTTCATCAGGTCGATGGCCCGGCCGGGCGTGGCGACGACGATGTCGACGCCCTGGGAGAGTGCCTTGAGCTGCGGGCCGGCGGGCGCACCGCCGTAGACGGTGAGGACACGGGCGCCCAGACGTGAGCCGTAGCGGGTGACGGCCTCGGCCACCTGCAGCGCGAGCTCGCGGGTGGGGGCGAGGATCAGGCCGAACGGGGCGTCCCCGCGGCGGCGTTCGGGCCGCAGCTCGGCGAGCCGCTCCAGCATCGGCAGCGCGAAGGCGGCCGTCTTGCCGGTACCGGTGGCGGCCTGGCCCAGCAGGTCGCGCCCCTCGATCAGCGGGCCGATGGCCTGCGCCTGGATCGGGCTCGGGTGGGTGTAGCCCAGCTCGTCGACGATCGCCAGCAGTTCGGCACGCAGCGGGAGATCGGCGAAGGCCGGGAGATCGTCCTCGTCCGCGCTCACGACGTCGGCGTCCGTCGCCGCATCGTTCGTCGCCGCCGCATCGTTCGTCGCCGCCGCATCGTTCGTCATTGCGTCGTTCGTCATCGCATCGGGCAAAGTCACAGTGGACAGTGTCAAGTCAGGTCTCTCGTCGCAGTCAGCGGGAACGCGACGCTCCCGCGGGCGAGCCCGCGGGCCCCCTGCACGAAATCTGCCTGGCCGGTGCGGTCTCTGGAGGTGCCAACGCACCTATGTCCTCAAATACTCCCAGGTGACGCCGCTCACCGCAGCGGCGGGTCCCCCGGCGAGCAGGCTGAGTCGCTGCTCACGATGACGCGCAACGGCGATCTGTATCGGTCATGTTCGATGAGGTGAACCGGAATGACGCGCCCGCCAACCTGCGTGACGTCCGCGGCTTGCGCACCGACGACGGCCGCATCGTCCGGCGTGGTGTGCTCTACCGCAGCGAGGTACCGCGCTCCACAGCCGCCGACGGGACCGATGTCGCCGTCTGGCCGCCCACTACCGTGATCGATCTGAGGTCACCGGCCGAGTACGCGGGTCCGCATCCATTCGACGTCGCAGGCACCACCGTCCACTCCGTGCCCCTGGGCGCGAGCCTCGCCCCGGCGCTGGCGACCGAGCAGACCGCCGAGTTCGACCTGGCGTGGGCCTATCGGCACCTCGCGTTGGATGCGGCGGGCGAGATCGCCCGGATCGTCGGGATCGTGGCCGCGGTCCCCGGCCCGGTCGTGGTGCATTGCACGGCGGGCAAGGACCGCACCGGGCCCTGGAGGCGGTACTCGACGAGATCGAGGCGGCGCCGGGCGGGGTCGTGGGCTGGCTGACCGCCCACGGCGTGGACCGGGTCGACCTCACACGCCTGTCGAGACGGCTGCTGAGCACGGTGTACTTGCCGGCAGCGACGGTGTGAGCGGACCCCTCACCGCGTCCGGCCCGGTTGTCCGGTTCCGCGCGGGCGCCCGCCGAGTCCGGTACCGACCGGCACTGGGTCCCGTCAGTGACCCACTCCCACCCGGTGGGCCAGACCGGTCAGCGCACGGCCCATCGTGACGAGGTCGGACCGCAGGCGCGGTCCGGCGCGAGCTACCGGGGCGAACCCGGTCCCGGTGGTCCAACTGTCGGCTACCCGGGTGTCCACTCCGTAGCGCGGCGCGGCCGCGGCCATCGCGACCAGCACAGCCAGGATGATCCATCCGATCATGACTCCACCTCCGTGGTTCGAGGAGTCCAGTCTGTGCCTGAGGGCCCGCTCGGCGCATGGGTGGTTCACGTGCTCCTGCGCGGCTCCGGGGCCCGCCCGGGCGCACGGACTGAGGGTTCGGCCCTCCCGGCCGGACGAGCCGGCGGGGGCCTCGAAGATCGCCATCTGCGGTACAGCAGCTGCACATACGCGCACGTCATGTACCGCAGATGGCGATCTTGGGCAGCTACTTCTTCGAGCCGCCTTCGGTGAGCCCCGCGCGGCGCAGGGCGTCGGCCATCGCGCTGTTGCCCCCGCTCCCGGAACCACTGCCACCGGAACCACTGCCACCGGAACCACTGCGCCCCGAGGAGCTGCGCCCGGAGGAGCTGCCACTGGAACCGCCCTTGCCCGCGCCGCCCGATCTGGCGCCACCGGACCCGCCGTCGCGACGGTCGGCACCGGAGCCACCCTTCGGCTCACCCGACCGCTCGCCCTTCTGGGCACCGCGCGAGCCGCGCCGCTCGCCGGCCCGCTCGTCGCCCCGGTCGTTCCCGCCGCGTTCCGCGCGGGGCTTCCCACCCGCCCCGACCTCGTCGTCGAGGCGCAGGGTCAGCGAGATGCGCTTGCGCGCCTCGTCGACCTCCATGACCTTGACGCGCACGACATCTCCGGACCTGACGACCTCGCGCGGGTCGGACACGAACTGCGTCGCCATCGCCGAGACGTGGACCAGCCCGTCCTGATGGACGCCCACGTCGACGAACGCACCGAACGCGACGACGTTGGTCACCTGGCCCTCCAGCAGCATGCCCGGCCGCAGGTCCGAGATCTTGTGCACGCCTTCCGCGAACGTCGCCGTGCGGAACGCCGGACGGGGATCGCGGCCGGGCTTGACCAGCTCGGCGAGGATGTCGGTAACGGTCGGCAGCCCGAAGTTCTCGTCGACGAACTGCTGTGGCCGCAGCGAGGAGAGCTTGGGCGCGTTGCCGATGAGTGTCGCGACGTCGATCTTCGCCGCACCCAGGATCCGGTGCACCACGGGGTAGGCCTCGGGATGCACCCCGGACACGTCGAGGGGGTCGTCGCCGCCGCGGATGCGCAGGAAGCCCGCGCACTGCTCGAACGCCTTGGGGCCCAGCCTCGGCACGTCGACCAGCGCCCTGCGGGTCCGGAACGGGCCGTGGGTGTCACGGTGCAGCACGATCTGGGTCGCCAGGCCCTCGGTGATGCCCGACACCCGGCGCAGCAGGGGTGCGGAGGCGGTGTTGACGTCGACGCCCACGGCGTTCACCGCGTCCTCGACGACCGCGTCGAGCGAGCGGGACAGTGACGACTCCGGCAGGTCGTGCTGGTACTGCCCGACGCCGATGGACCGAGGGTCGATCTTGACGAGCTCGGCCAGCGGGTCCTGCAGCCGCCGCGCGATCGAGACCGCACCACGGATCGAGACGTCGAGGTCGGGCAGCTCCGCGGAGGCGTAGGCCGACGCCGAGTAGACCGACGCGCCCGCCTCGCTGACCGTCACGGGGATCAGCTTCAGGCCCGGGTTCTTCGCGGCGAGCTCGCGGGCGAGCTTGTCGGTCTCCCGCGACGCGGTGCCGTTCCCGATCGCGACCAACTCGACGTCGTGCGCGACCGCGAGCTTCGTCAGCGTCGCCAGGGAGGCGTCCCAGGCCTTGCGCGGCTCGTGCGGGTAGATCGTGTCGGTGGCGACGACCTTGCCGGTGGCGTCCACGACCGCGACCTTCACGCCCGTGCGCAGGCCCGGGTCGAGGCCCATCGTCGTGCGGCTGCCGGCCGGGGCGGCGAGGAGCAGGTCGCGCAGGTTCGTGGCGAACACCCCGATCGCGCCCTCCTCGGCCGCGATGCGCAGCCGCACCCGGATGTCGATGCCCAGGTGCAGCAGGATCCGCGTCCGCCACGCCCAGCGGACGACCTCGCCGAGCCACTTGTCGGCGGGACGGCCCTGGTCGGCCACCCCGAACGCCGCGGCGACGGTGCGCTCGTAGTCGGTCTGCACCCCCGGCTCGGCCGGCGCGTCGTCGGGCTCCAGCGAGAGGTCGAGCATCTCCTCCTTCTCCCCGCGGAACGCCGCGAGGATCCGGTGGCTGGGCAGCTTGGTGAACGGCTCGGAGTAGTCGAAGTAGTCGGCGAACTTCGTGGCCGCGACGTCACCGGTCTCCTTGCCCTCGCGGACCTTCGTGACCAACCGTCCGCGCGACCACATGCGCTCCCGCAGCCCGCCGATGAGGTCGGCGTCCTCGGCGAAGCGCTCGACCAGGATCGCCCGTGCGCCCTCCAGCGCGGCGGCCGGGTCGGCGATCTGGTCGTTGACGTAGTCGGCGGCCACCACGGCCGGGTCCTGCGTCGGGTCGGCCAGCAGCGTGTCGGCCAGCGGCTCCAGCCCGGCCTCGCGGGCGGCCATGGCCTTGGTCCGGCGCTTGGGCTTGAACGGGAGGTAGATGTCCTCCAGGCGGGCCTTCGACTCGGCCGCGCGGATCCGGTCCTCCAGCGCGGGGTCGAGCTTGCCCTGGCTCCGGATCTCCTCCAGCACAGCCGAGCGCCGCTCCTCCAGCTCGCGCAGATACCGCAGCCGCTCCTCGAGCGTGCGCAGCTGCGTGTCGTCGAGGGTGCCCGTCGCCTCCTTGCGGTACCGGGCGATGAACGGCACGGTCGCGCCGCCGTCGAGCAGGTCGACGGCCGCAGCCACCTGATGGGACCGGACACCGAGCTCGTCGGCGATGCGCTGCTGGACGGTGTACTGCCTGGCCTGTTGCCGCTGGACCTGTTGTTGGGTGCTGGTCGTCGTGCTCGTCACCCCTCCATGGTCCCGGCACCTCTCCAGGACCGGCGCAACGGGTGGCGAGGTTGCTCCGTTCGCACGCCCCCGACCCCCAAATTCCCCGCGAGTCGGGGTCTGCGCGTGCGCGAGTCGGGCGTACGCAGCGAACCACTGCCGCTCCGGCGATCTGACCGCTCACTCGATCATGGTCGGGCGTGCGGTCTGCGCTCACCGAACGTGACGATGCCCGTCACGGACGCGGCGCTGCCGGGCGCGCCGGCCGCCAGCTCACCGCCGGCGTCACCGGTCGCCGTCACGGCTGTCCCGGCGAACGCGGGGCGTTGCAGACGGTAGGCGAAGCTGCGCACCGCACGGTCTGGGGCGAACAGCCGCGGCAGCTCCAGCAGCAGCAATGCCAGCAGCGGGCCATGCACGACCACCCCCGGATACCCCTCGACGCCCGTGGCGTACGGGTGGTCGTAGTGGATCCGGTGGGTGTTGTAGGTGAGCGCGCTGAACCGGAACAGCATCGCCTCGTCGGGGTTCAGCCCCAGCCGCCACGGGGCCGGCGCCCGCGGGCTCGCCGGGCCCGTGCGCACCCGGACGGGGACGGGCCCGGTGAGCGGGGCGGATGCGGGGGCCGACCGCCCGGGAGGGAGGGCGCGCGCTGCCCCGGCGGGCTGGCTGCGGTAGGCGTGATCCTGCTCCTCCACGACCACCAGCCCGCCGTCACGGCGGAACTCGTGACGCACGGTCACGAACACCATCGCCCCGCTGCGCCCGGTCTTCGCCGTGGCGGCGACCAACGACGACCGGCGCGTCACCTGGTCCCCCATCCGCAGCGACCCCCGCATCTCCAGCCGCCCGCCCGCGAACATCCTGCGGCGCTCGGGAAGCGGGGGGAGGAACCGGCCGCGCGCGGGGTGCCCGTCGTCGCCGAGCGCGGCCTGCGCCGGATGGTCGAGCAGGTGGAACCAGTGCCACAGCGGCGGCAGCACGACGTCGGGCGGGGGCCGGTCGAGCAGGGCCGCGAACGCCTCCACCGGCCAGCGGTCGATCCGGCCGGTGGACTCCACCGGCCCGGGGTCCCATCCCTCGAGATGACGGGCGAGGTCACCGTCCTCCCCGGACATCATGACCGACCCGCGAGGGGCGGCTCGGACACCGCGACCGGCACCGAGCCGCCCCTCACCGGACGAGCAGCGCCACGCACTCGAAGTGGTGCGTCATGGGGAAGGCGTCGAAAGCCCGCAGCTTCTCCAACCGGTATCCCCGGCCTGCGAACAGCGCGACGTCGCGGGCCAGCGCGGCCGGATCGCACGCCACGTGCACGATCCGCCCGGGCGAGCGGGCGCAGAGGGCTTCCACGAGCTCCCGGCCCAGGCCGCGGCGCGGCGGATCGGCCACGACCACGTCGGGAGGGCCGCCGAGACCACCCAGCACCTTCTCCACGCGGCCGACCCGCCAGCCCACCTGCGGCAGGTCGGCCAGTGCGACCCGCCCGTCGGCCACCGCCCGCGACGAGGACTCGACGACCGTGACGGCGCCGTCCGCACCGACCTGCCCGGCGAGTACCGAGGCGAACACGCCGACGCCGCCGTAGAGGTCCCAGGCGGTGCCTCCGCGTGGGGCGTCGGCCCACTGCTCCACCACCGAGGCCAGTGCGTCCGGCAGGGCCGGATGCACCTGCCAGAACACGCCGGGCGAGAGGCGCCACTCGCGGCCGGCGGCCCGTTGCACGACCGGGCCGTCGTTCCCGACGTGGACGACACCGTCGGCGTCGGCGGCCACCTCGACGTCCTCCTCCGGGTCGAAATGGTGGGACAGGACCGGCGGCAACGTGCCGGCCGGGGCGAGCGGGCAGTCGGCGATGGGCAGCACGTCATGGCTGCGGTGTGCGCGCAGGCCGGCGCGACCACCGCCGTCGACGGCGAGCCGCACCCGGTGCCGCCAGCCGAGCGCGCCACCGGGCAGCTCCTCGACCGGCACGGAGAGCTCGACACCCGCGAGGCGTTGCATCTGCTCGGCCAGTACGACGGCCTTCAGTTCGCGCTGCGCGGCGGGGTCGGCGTGCTGCAGGTCGCAGCCCCCGCAGCCGCCCGCCCGCGCCCAACTGCACGGCGCCGGCACCCGCTGCGCGGACGGCTCGAGCACCGCGACGGTGTCGGCCCGGCAGAACGAGCCGCCGCCGTCCTCGCTGACCACGGCCCGCACCCGCTCCCCCGGCAGCGCGTGGCGGACGAACACGACACGGCCCTCCGAGCGCGCGACGCAGTGCCCGCCGTGCGCCACCCGCCCGACGTCGAGATCCAGGATGCGGTCGGTCCAGTCGGATGCGGATTCGCGCACTGTCATGGTCGCCTCGGTCCGGGGGTGGCGGGTGTGGACGGTGACGGCGTCACGGGTGCGTCGTCCTCCGGGAGCAGGACGTCGTACCCCCTGCGCGAGGATCCCGGTGGCGTCTCCGGGCGACGCGCCACCAACCGCTCGGACGACGCGAGCTGCCACGGCACGCTCGTGACCATCACCCCGGGCTGGAACAGCAGGCGACCCTTGAGCCGCAGAGCGCTCTGGTTGTGCAGGATGTGCTCCCACCAACGCCCGACGACGTACTCGGGGATGAACACGGTGACGACGTCGCGCGGGTTGTCGGAGCGGATCCGCCGCACGTAGTCCAGGACCGGCTTCGTGATCTCGCGGTAGGGCGACTCCACCACCTTGAGGGGGACCGGCAGCTTGCGCGTCGACCAGTCCCGCATCAGCCGCTTCGTGTCGGCGTCGTCGACGTTGACCGTGACGGCCTCCAGGACGTCGGGCCGGGTCGCGCGGGCGTAGGCCAGCGCGCGGAGTGCCGGCTTGTGCAGGGTGGAGACCAGCACGATGGCGTGGTTGCGCGACGGCAGCACCCCGTCGACGTCCCCGGCGACGAGCTCCTGGGCGACACGGTCGTAGTGCCTCTGGATCGCCTTCATGAGCACGTAGAACACCGCCATCGCCGCGATCGCGATCCACGCGCCGCGGGTGAACTTGGTGATGAGCACGATCACCAGCACGACCCCGGTCATCACCGCACCGAAACCGTTGATGGCCTGCGCGCGGCGCATCCGCGACCGCGCCCCGCGGTCGGTCTCGGTGGCGAGCAGCCGGTTCCAGTGCCGCAGCATCCCGGACTGGCTGAGCGTGAACGAGGTGAACACGCCGACGGTGTAGAGCGCGATCAGCCGCGTGACCTCCGCCTGGAAGCCGATGACCAGCACGATCGCGATCCCGGCGAGCACCATGATGCCGTTGGAGAACGCCAGCCGGTCGCCCCGGGTGTGCAGCTGGCGCGGCAGGTAGCGGTCCTGGGCCAGGATCGAGCCGAGCACCGGGAAGCCGTTGTAGGCGGTGTTGGCGGCGAGAACGAGGATCAGTGCCGTGACCACGACGACGAAGAAGAAACCCGGCCGGAAGGTGTCGAACACCGCGTCGGCGAGCTGGGCCACCAGCGTCTGCTGCACGTAGCCCTCGGGTGCCCCCACGATCTGGGTGTCGGGGAACTCGGCGATCTTGGCCTCGGTGACCAGCGCCAGGGCGATCAGCCCGGAGAACATCACCACGGAGATGCTCCCGAGCAGCAACAGCGTGGTGGCGGCGTTGCGCGACTTCGGCTTCTCGAACGCGGGCACCCCGTTGCTGATGGCCTCCACCCCGGTCAGCGCCGCACAGCCCTGCGTGAACGACCTGAGCACCAGCAACGCGAGCGCCAGCCCGGTGAACGAGTCGCCCTCGGCGAGGAGTTCCAGATCGGCGCTGGCGGCACGCACCTCGTCACCGAACACGAACACCCGCGTGAAACCCCAGATGATCATCGTGGCGACACCGGCGATGAACGCGTAGGTCGGGATCGCGAACGCGATGCCGGACTCCTTCACCCCCCGCAGGTTGACGGCGGTGAGCAGCAGGATCGCCAGGACGGCGAACGGCACCTTGTTCTCGGCGACGAACGGGATGAGCGCGCCGACGTTCGCGGCCGCCGCGGAGATGGACACCGCGACGGTGAGCGTGTAGTCGACGAGCAGCGCGCTCGCCACCGTCAGACCCGCCCGCCGGCCGAGGTTGACCGTCGCCACCTCGTAGTCGCCACCGCCCGACGGGTAGGCCTGCACGTTCTGCCGGTAGCTCGTGACCACGGTGAGCAGCACGACCACCACCGCCAGGCCGACCCACGGCGAGAACGTGTAGGCCGCGAGCCCGGCCGCCGACAACGTCAGGAAGATCTCCTCGGGCGCGTAGGCCACCGACGACATCGCGTCGGAGGCGAACACGGGCAGCGCGATCCTCTTGGGCAGCAGGGTGTGGGAGAGGCGGTCGCTGCGCTGCGGCCGCCCGACGAGGATTCGCTTTGCGGCGATGCCGAGCTTGGACACGGCGGAAGCCTATGCGGTGCCATCGACGACGACGCGATAGCGTTCCGGCTGATCCCGGGAGGGCGCGGTGTACGTCGTGATCATGGGGTGCGGGCGCGTCGGCGCGTCGCTGTGTGCCGGGCTGGAACGCCTCGGGCACGACGTGGCCGTGATCGACAAGGATCCGCAGGCCTTCCGCCGCCTGGGCCCGGACTTCCGCGGCAGGCAGGTGGTCGGCCAGGGCTTCCACCGCGACGTCCTGGTCGAGGCCGGGATAGATCGGGCGCAGGCCTTCGCCGCGGTGTCCAGCGGCGACAACTCCAACATCATCGCCGCGCGGGTGGCGCGGGAGTCCTTCGGCATCGAGCTGGTCGTCGCCCGCATCTACGACGCCAAGCGCGCCGCGGTCTACGAACGCCTCGGCATCCCGACCGTCGCCACGGTGCCCTGGAGCACCGACCGGCTCCTGCGGATGCTGCTCCCCGACGGCGTGACGTCGGCGTGGCGCGAGCCCACCGGCACCGTCGCGATACTGGCGCTGCCCGTGCACGAGGACTGGGTCGGGCGGCCGGTGCGGGAGCTGGAGGTCGCCACGGGCAGCCGGGTGGCCTTCATCGTCCGCTTCGGGACGGGGGTCCTGCCGCGTTCGGACACCGCCGTGCAGGCCGGGGACATCGTCTACGTCGCCGCCGTCTCCGGCACCGTCAGTGATGTCACGACCGCGGCCGCAGCCTCGCCGCAGGAGGGGTGATCGCCATGCGTGTCGCGATCGCCGGAGCCGGCGCCGTCGGGCGTTCGATCGCACTGGAGCTGCTCGAGAACTCCCACCAGGTCATGCTCATCGAGCGCGAGCTCAGCCAGATCGAGCCGGAGTCCGTCGAGCAGGCCGAGTGGGTGCACGCCGACGCCTGCGAGCTGGCCTCGCTGGAGGAGGCCGGGCTGGAGGGCTGCGACGTGGTCATCGCCGCCACCGGGGACGACAAGGTCAACCTGGTGGTCTCGCTGCTGGCCAAGACGGAGTTCGCCGTACGTCGCGTCGTTGCGAGGGTCAACGATCCGCGCAACGAGTGGCTCTTCGGTGAGAACTGGGGGGTCGACGTCGCGGTGTCCACCCCGCGGCTGCTCGCAGCCCTGGTGGAGGAGGCGGTGGCCGTCGGCGACCTCGTCCGGCTGCTGACGTTCCGTCAGGGCCAGGCCAACCTCGTCGAGGTGACCCTCACCGCCGACACCCCGCTCGCCGGGCACCCGGTCAAGGAGCTGCAGCTGCCGACCGACTCCGCGCTGGTGGTGATCCTGCGGGGCAGCCGCGTGATCGTCCCGCAGGCCGACGACGCACTGGAGCCCGGCGACGAGCTGATGTTCGTGGCCACCACCGCGGTCGAGGAGGACATCCGCGCGGCCCTGGGCTACTGACCGGGCGGGCCTCAGGGCTTGCGACCGACCCCGGCCCAGTAGTAGACGCTGCGCGGGTCGGCGACGGGCGTCTCCTGCGGGTCGGGGCGCCAATCCGGAACGGGCACCAGCCCGGGTTCGACGAGCTCGAGACCGTTGAAGAACCGCGCGACGTCGGCCTCGGCGCGCGGGAGGATCGTCATGCCGGACTGCTTGGCCACCGCCCGGGCCCCCGCGGCCGCCTCCGGATCGAAGTCGCCGGTCGGGTGGGTGAGCGCCAGGTAGCTGCCGGACGGGAGAGCGTCGAGCAACCGGGAGACGACCGGGTACGGGTCGTTGCCCTCGTCGGCGTCGAAGTACATGAGGATCGCGACCAGCATGAGCGCGACCGGCTTGCCGATGTCGAGTGTTTCCCGGAACTCCGGGCTGGACAGGATCGCCTCCGGGTCCATGAAGTCGGCCATCAGGAACGCCGTGCGCCCCTCGTTGTTGCCCGCCATCAGCGCCCTGGCGTGCGCGAGGACCAACGGGTCCTTGTCCACGTACATCACCCGTGCGTCCGCACGGATGGCCTGCGCGACCTGGTGGAGGTTCGGCGACGTCGGGATGCCGGTGCCGATGTCGAGGAAATCGCGGATGCCCGCGTCCTCGACGAGGTGGCGCACGAACCGTCGCATCACGGCGCGGTTCGCCCGCGCCATCGCGCTGATCGTCGGCACGTGCTGGCGGATCAGGTCGCCGAGCTCGCGGTCGGGCGGGTAGTTGTCCTTCCCGCCCAGCCAGTAGTCGTACACCCGCGCCTCGTGGGCGACGCTGACGTCGATCTGCGGTGATCCAGGATCGGCCATGGGGTACTCCTCGCGACGACGCCCACATCGGACGGATCAGGACATCGCCCACCATAGCGGGGCGCCGCGGAGCCGCATCCGGCCGGTCAGCGCGGCCGTCCGAAGATCCCCTGCCCGGGGGTGAGCACCCGCTTCGGGTCCCATCTGACCTTGGCCGCACGCAGCGCCGGGTAGTCACGGCCGAAGTGGTCCACCCAGTCGCGAGGGGTGAAGGGGATCGAGCCGGCCGGGTAGTGCTTGCCGCCGGCGTCGCGGGTGCGTTCGTAGAGCTCCCGGTTGCCGGCGAGCTGCGACTCCGCGGTGGTCGGCCCGACGGTGGTGCGCAGCAGGGCGAAGAGGAACGCCTCGGGCTCGGCCGGGACCTGCACGAACGGGTGGCGCACCAGGCCGGTGCGGAACGGGTAGAGCAGCACCGGTCCCTGCCCGGTGTCGGCGACGGTGAGGTCGGCGAGGGTAGCCGAGACGACCTCGGCGGTCCGGCTCGCCGGCAGGAAGACGTTGGCCCAGGGGTGGGGCAGGAACCAGACCCCGATCCCCGTGAGGAACTCCACCGTCGGTCGCAGCCTGTCGATCCAGTCGGCGAAGGAGTAGTCGGTGACGACCGTGCGGGCCGCGTCGAAGTTCAGGCCGCTGGTGACCGCCGCGTCGTCGGGCCCCGGGCCGGAGTAGTAGACCGCCGCGTCGACGAAGTACTCCCAGCCCCCCGCCGCCGACGGCTGCGCCTGACCCTCCAGGGAGCTGAACTGCCCCGCCGCCAGCGCTCTGCGCTGGTCGTCGAGGTAGGTGTCCAGGTCGGGGTAGAACAGCTGGTAGCCGCGGGCACGCTCGGGTGCCGGGAGCAGGGTCAGCGTCGCCGAGACGATGACGGCGGACTGCCCGAGACCGCCCAGCGCCGACTCGAACAGAGTGCGGCTGCGGGTGGGCGAGCAGCGTACGAGGCGGCCCTCCCCCGTCACCACCTCCAGTTCCAGCACGTTGTCGACCTGCAGGCCGTAGAGCCCGCTGGCGCCGCCGATCCCGCCCACGGCCAGCGTGCCGCCGATCGACAGGTCGAGGTAGTCGGTGAGGACCGGCGGGATGAACCCGCGGGCCAGCGTCTGCGTCGCCAGGTCGAACCAGGTCACGCCGGCGTCGACCACCACACGGTCGGAGTGGATCTCCCGCACCTGGTCCAGTGTGGTCGAGTCGATCACTACCCCGGCCGTGACCTGCGCCTGGCCGTACGTGCTGTGGCCCTGACCACGCATCGCGACCGCGATCCGGTGCCGGTTGGCGTAGCGCACCAGCCGGACGACGTCCTGCACCGAGCCGGGCCGCAGCACCGCGACCGGCGTCCGGCTCACCAGGTGCCCGTAGTCGTCGGCCGCCGCGGCGCGGGCGGCCGGGTCGACGACGAGCTCGCCGTCCAGGTCGGGCACCGCGACGGCACCGGGCGGGCCGCCCTCGGCCGCTTCGGCAGCGGTCACCCACGTGCCGCCGAGCGGGTTGAACGCCACCACGGCCATCCCGGCCAACGTCGCGGACAGGAACCTACGGCGATCCACTCGATCCATGACGTCCACCCCATCACGATCACGCAGCGGTGGGTCACGATCGGGCTCGCCATCACCTGAACGGCCGCGAGCGCGGCGGGCGAGGAGCCCGACTATCTCGGCTCAGGCGGGCAGGGGGGGCCTGCGTGCGCGACGGACCGCCAGGATCGTGCCGAGGATAGCGACCCCGACCAGCGGATAGCCCATGGCGAGTCGTGCGATGCCGAGCCAGAACTCCTGCTCGGCGTTGTAGAGCAGACCCTGGACCACGAGCCGGGCGGCGAACACCAACGTCCACAGCAGGGTGGCCCAGGTGTAGGCGCGCAGCAGTCGGGGGTCGCTGCGCCACGACTGGCCGTCCCCGTTGATGCCGTGCCAGATCACGCCGGCCAGCGGCCACCGCACCAGCACCGACACGAGGAACGCCAGGCCGAACGCGGCGCTGTAGATCAGGCCGGGCAGGTAGAATCCTCGGGCCTCCCCGGTTCGGTAGGCGATGAACGCCGCGATCCCGACACCCAACAGTCCCGACACCGCCGGCTGCAGCGCCTGATTGCGGGCGATGCGCCACGCGGCGACGGCCACGCCGGACGCGAGTGCGGCGATCAGCGCGGGCTGCAGTTCGAACAGCAGATTGACCACGACGAACACAGCCACCGGGATCGAGGACGCGACGATCCCCCACACGCCGCCCATCTGGTCCAGCAGCGTCGGGAACTCACGCTCGACCGGCTCGTCGACGAGGCCGGGGGCCTGCTCGGACTCCGGCTGCGGTGGGACGGCCGTCACGGCGCTCCTACGATGTCGGGGCCTGGCAGATCTCGTAGTACGGGTTGTACAACACCTTGCGGCCGTTGCGGACGGCCAGCCGCCCGCGCACCCGCATGGTGCGACCCGGCTCGATGCCGGGAATCCGCCGACGGCCGAGCCAGATCAAGGTGACACCTTCGCTGCCGTCGAACAGTTCGGCCTCGAGCGTCGCGTCGGCGTCCTGCGGGCAGAACTCGACACTGCGCAATCTACCGAAGACGGTGACCTCCTGGCCGCAGGCGCACTCCGATGCACGTTGCGCACCGGACCGCGCCGCGTCCTGGGACAGGTCGGCGGCGTCGAGGGCCTCGACGTCGCTGGTCAGCCTGCGCAGCATGCGACGGAACGTGCCGCCATCGGTGCCGCCCTCGGTGACGCCCATCTCTTCCCCCAGGTTGGGCGGCGCCCAACCTGGGGGCCGCTGACCTCTCCAGCGTAACCCGCCGGAAATACCTCCACCCACCTGATCAGGAGCCGTGTGGTGCGTCGGGCCGTGCACGCAGGACCGAGCGCCGAACGGTCGTAGGCGCCGGCGACCGGGGCGATGAGCGACCCGTCGGCATCGACGACCGGCCGACCGGCCTCACGGTCCGGGACCGGGAAGCCGAATCCGCCTGCCTTCGGATGCGGGCGGTCCTGCTGCCCGGATCCGGATCGGACGAGGTGTTCGTCCGGCGGGCGTTCGCGGGTCCGCTGCGGGATCTCGGCATCGAGTTGGACGCCCCGGCCCCGCGACGTGGCAACGACGTCGTGGCCGGCTACCGGTCCGCTCTCGACAGCGCCCTCCGGAGAGCCCCCGGCCTGCTGCTGGTGGGCGGCATCTCCCTCGGCGCGCACGTTGCCGCGGCGTGGGCGGCGCAACACCGCGCGGCGGCGGGGGACCGGTTGCGCGGGCTGCTCCTGGCCCTCCCGGCCTGGACCGGGCCGCCGGGAGACGCCCCCGCGGCGCTGACCGCCCGCGCCACGGCACGCCTGGTGCACGCCGGGGGTGTGGACACGGCGGTCGACGCGGCCCGTACCGGTGCGCCGCCCTGGCTGGCCGCGGAGCTCTCACGGTCATGGCAGGGATACGGCGACGGCCTGGCCGCAGCGTTGGAGGCCGCCGCCGCCGAACCCGCCCCGGACGTCTCGGCACTTCGGGCACTGACCGTGCCCGCCGGCAGCGCCGCGCTCGTCGACGATCCCGTGCACCCCCTCGCCCAGGCGCGGCACTGGCAGCGCCAACTGCCCCACGCAGTGCTGTCCACCACGACGCTGGCCGCGTTCGGCGCCGACCCCGAGGTCGTCGGGCGGGCCGCCGTGCGCCGATGGGTGCGCGCGAGCGGCACCGCGGACGGTCAGCCCGGCAGGCGGTGACGGCCGGTCGGGCGCTGCGGCTCGGCCGCTGCGGACAACCGGAGCGGCTCGGTGACGGGCATCTCGTCGTGGTCCATGCGGGCCGACGGAGCGCCGATCACGACGGGGTGCCCGGCCACGTCGCGGGGATCGCCCGTGGCGTGGCGGCCGCGGCTCCGGCCGGCGGGCGCCGACGAGGACGTGGGTGGACCGACGGCCGGCATCAGCGCCGTCGGGGCATCGAACGGTCCGGGCGCGAGATGTTCCGGGGCCCGCCGCCGTCCCCGGCGCGGTGTGACCGGGGCGGTGGACTCTCCAGCGGGATCGCGCAGCCGCCGACGTCCGGGCTCCGGTCGAACCCGATCGTCGAGCCCCGGGGTGGGGCGGGCCGGACCGTTCGCGGCGTCGGCGCCCGTCCCCGGCCCGTCGGCATGGCGCCGCCGCCCTCCAGCGGGCGGGACGACGCGGGGGGCTTCGGGCCGGAGGTCGGGGCCGGCCGGCGGGCCGGTGGTGCCGGCGGTCGGCTCCCTGTCCGGCACCGGCAGTGGGCCGCCGTACGTCGGGAGGACCTCGGTGGGCGCGCCGGCACGCCCGCCTGTCGACGTCGGGCTGAGCCGCCAGGAGTGTTCCGGCTCAGGTCTGGCGGGGTCGGGGATCGGATCCGCCAGGCGCCTGCGGCCGCCACGCGTCGGCGTCGGCGGCGGCGGCAACGGTGCGAGCAGAACCTGCTCGGAGGATGGGTCGGGGATCGGATCCGTCGCCTCCGGCGGGAGTCCGACGGTGTCGCCCGCAGGGGACGTGTCCCTGGCCGCCGACAGCGCCGGCCACGGAGCGGTGAGACCCCCGTCCTCGCCGACCTCCAGGTCGACGTCCAGGTCCAGGTCCAGGTCGACGTCCAGGTTCAGGTCCATATCGGCGGCTGGCCCGTCGCCGACGATGCGGCGCACCAGGTCGGCCCAGAGCGGGGGGCTGTCCGGCTCCACGATGTCGGGGGTCGGCCCGTCGTGCTCGGCCGCGGCCGGCGTCTCCACCGGGCCTTCGGGCGTCTGGAGCGGCCCCTCGGGTGTGGCCGTGCGCATCGTCGCGCCACCGGAGTCGGCCACGCCGGACGCCTCCGCCACGCGCGTCGGGCCCGCCGCCGGGACCGCGGGCTCGGGGCTCTTCTCCGGAGCGAGATGCTCGGGTGTGACCAGCGGCAGGACGGTACGCACGGGGTACGGGGACCGACCCCGCACCACGACCGTGCCGCGCAGCATGCGGCGCAGCTGGTCGTCGAGCGCATCGGCGTCGCCCGTCGGCCCGGTGGCCACGCCGTAGAGCATCCAGCGCTCACCGTCGACCCCGACGAACACCGATGTCGAGATGTCGGTGATGGCGTGGAGCTCGCGACCCCACTCCCCCGGGAAGGAGCGCACGCGCGCGCCTCCCCCACGCAGCGACGAGCTGATCTCCTTGGCGAGTTCCGGCCACAGCCGGGACGACTTGGGCGCGGCCAGCGCACTGACCGACAGCCGGCCCTCGGGTACCGAGATGTGCACGGCCTGCATGCGGCCGGCGGCGGTGGGCTCCATCGTCACCGAGCCGGACATCGGGATCGGCACCCGTACCGCACCGAAGTCGACCGTGCCCGCGGCCTCCGTGGCCTCCGGGTCGAGATCGTCGGCGTCGTGCGGCCCGCTCCGAGCACCGGGGCGAACCGGGGGGAGCGGAGGATGCCGCAGCCGCGCGTCGGCGGCGGGACCGGGCTCCAGCTGCTGTCGCAACGCCATCTCAGGGAACCAGCCGTTCGTGGCCGCCGGTCGAACCGTGCCCTCCCGGGCCACGATCGGATGCGGGCAACTCCTCGACCTCGACGAAACGGACGTGCTCGACGCGCTGGACCACGAGCTGCGCCATCCGGTCCCCGCGCCGCAGCCTCAGTTCGTCGCGCGGGTCGTGGTTGATCAGGCAGACGAGGATCTCGCCACGGTAACCCGCGTCGACCGTGCCGGGGGCGTTGACGACCGACAGCCCGGCCCGCGCGGCGAGTCCCGATCGCGGGTGCACGAACCCGGCGTAGCCCGACGGGAGGGCGACGGCGATCCCGGTGCCGACGAGGGCGCGCTCCCCCGGTGCCAGGAGGACGTCGGAGGTGCAGTGCAGGTCGACGCCCGCGTCGCCCGGTCGGGCGTAACCGGGTACGGGGATGCCGTGGTCGAGGCGCGTGATCAGGACGCCGACCGGCTCGACCCGTCCCTCCTGGAGGGCGGGCTCACACAGGGGGTCATCGAGTGGGCCGGACACGACGGCTGAGGCTACCCTCGGGCACTGTGACAGAGCATCCGTCGCCCGTGTCGCGAGCGACGTCCGGCGGTTCCGGGTTCGACGAGCGGTTGTCCGTGCCGTGGTGGTGGTACCCGCCCGTGATCGGCGTCGCCGTCCTGCTCGGCGCCGAGGTGCACATGGGCTATCCCGGCATCCGATCCTGGATCGGCTACGCCGTGTGCATCCCGCTGTTCGTCGCCGCGCTCGTCCTGCTGGGCCGCGTGCGTGTCCGGGTCGCGGACGGGGAACTGGCGGTGGGATCGAAGTCGGTCCCTCTGCAGCTGCTCGGTCGCGTCGACGTCGTGGGCAAGGCCGGCAAGCAGCAGGCGCTCGGCCCCGACCTAGACCCGTCCGCCCATCTGATGCACCGCGGCTGGATCGGCCCGGTCGTGCGCGTCGAGCTCACCGACCCCGACGACCCCACGCCGTACTGGATCTTCAGCGTGCGCCACCCGGACCGGCTGCTCGCCGCGTTGGGCCACCCGCCCGCCTGAACACACGCACCCCGACCCGGAGGATCCCGGATCGGGGTGGCAGAGGGCAGGGTGATCCGGCCCGGTCGGCCGGTCCCGGTCAGGCGGTCCGCGGTCAGGCGGCGCAGTCGCGGCAGATGTTCTGCGCCCCGTTGGTCTCCGCGAGCCGGCTGCGGTGGTGCACCAGGAAGCAGCTGGCGCAGGTGAACTCGTCGGCCTGCTTGGGGATCACCTTGACGGTGAGCTCCTCCCCCGACAGGTCCGCGCCGGGCAGCTCGAAGCTCTCGGCGGTATCGGTCTCGTCGACGTCGACCACGGACGACTGGGCCTCGTTACGGCGGGCCTTGAGCTCGTCGAGCGAGTCCTCGGCCATGTCGTCGGTCTCGTTGCGCCGTGGTGCGTCGTAGTCGGTAGCCATCGTTTCCACCCTCGTGAATGCACCGTTGAAATGCATTTGTGTCGTCGTCGTGCCGCTGGACAACGTCACAGCGCCATGGTTTGTGCCCGGCATCCGAGTGATGCGGATCTCGGGGCCCGCCCCTCTGTCGACCCGGCCCCCGGCGGGGCCGGGCCGTATGTCCGGACGGCCCCCAGCGGCGCAGAGGGTAGCTCAGGTCGGGCGGACCTGCCCGGCACCCCGGCGATGCCGCGTACGGCCGTTATCGTTCGCCTCGTGAGCGCCGCACCCGAACCCTGTCCCGACCACCCGGGGGCCGGCGATCCGCCCGCCGGGCGGCCCGGAGCGGAGCCGGCCGCCGTCGGGGCCTGGCTGGCCGCCCGGCTCGACGACGAGCGGTGGCGGCAGTGCACGCTCTCCCCGATCGGCGCCGGCCGTTCCAACCTGACCTATCGCGTCGACTCGGCGGCCGGTGCCGTCGTGCTGCGCCGACCGCCCGTGGGCGAGGTGGCAGCGACAGCCCACGACATGGCGCGCGAGCATCGGGTCGTCGCCGCGCTCGCGGCCACCGACGTCCCGGTGCCCCACGTGCTCGCGACCTCCGACGGCGGGCCGCCGGTGGGGGCGCCGTGTTTCGTGATGGAGCTGGTGGACGGGGTCGTCCCGCTCGGCGACCTTCCCGCCGGCTGGGCGACGGCCCCGCAGGACCGGACGCGGATGGGCCAGGCCCTCGTGGACGTGCTGGCCAGGCTGCACGCCGTCGACCCCGCGGCCGTCGGGTTGGCCGACTTCGGCAGGCCGGAGGGGTTCATGGCACGCCAGGTCCGGCGGTGGGGAACGCAGTGGGAGCAGGCCCGGGCGGGCGCGGGGGTCACCGGCGACACGGCCGCCGAGCTCACCCGCCTGGCCGACGCGCTGGCCGCCGGCCTGCCGACCACCCAGCGACACACGATCGTGCACGGCGACTACCGCATCGACAACTGCCTGTTCGACCGCGCCGACCCCGGTCGGATCAGGGCGGTACTGGACTGGGAGCTGTCCACCCTCGGTGACCCGATGGCCGATCTGGGCCTGCTGCTCGTCTACTGGTACCAGCCCCACGAGCAGCCGGTCTGGCGCGCGGCCCAGCACCTGCCGATCCCGACCCGACTTCCGGGGTTCGCGACCCGGGCGGAGATCGCCGCGTCCTACGCCCGCCGGTCGGGACTCGACCTGGAACCGCTGCCCTGGTACGTGGCGTTCGGCGCCTTCAAGCTGGCGGTGGTGCTGGTCGGGATCCTCGCGCGGGTGCGGGCCGGGATGGTGCCGGCCTTGATGGCCGTCGGGCTCGAGGACAGCGCCGACCCGCTCGTCGCACTCGGGCACCATGTGCTCGCCGAGGGATTGGAGTGACGACGGTGCGCAACCGTTCCTACCAGCGGCGGCGCCGGGGACCGATCGTCGCCGTGATCACCGTGCTCGCCGTGATCACGGGCGTCACCTGGATCTCGGTGCTGGCCGGCGCCTCCGGTGCCGGCGGTTCGGTCACCTGCCCGCCCACGGCGGCAGGCCCACCTCCCGGGGAGTCGCTGTCGGGCGACGCGCTGAACGCGGTCGCGCCCGCCCCGCCGCGCGACATCAAGCTGCGGGTGCTCAACGCGGGCGGGCAGCGCGGGCAGGCCAACCTCGTCGCGGCACAGTTCATCGACCTCGGTTTCGGTGAGGCCGCGCAACCCGACAACGACCCGTTCTTCCCCGACGGCGACATGAAGTGCGTCGGCCAGATCCGCTTCGGCCCGGCCGGGGAGGGCGCGGCGAGCACGGTGGCCCTGCTCGTGCCGTGCGCGGAGCTGGTGCGCGACACGCGGGGCGACGACACCGTCGACGTGTCCGTGGGGTCGGCCTTCGGGGATCTCAGCCCCCCGCGTGACGTCAAGGACGTGCTGGAGCAGCTCGGTGCCCCGCCGGCGGGTTCGACCGATCCCGACACCGACGGTGGTGCCCCGCCAGCCCCGGTCGATCCCGCCGAGCTGGACGCCGCCCGTCAGGGGAGCTGCTGACGCCTGCACCGGGCTCAGACGTCGGCCGCGCCGTGCTCGCGGGCGAGCGCGGCGAGCTCGTCGGCGATGCCGGGCGCCGCGGCGAACACGGCGTCGGCGCCGAGCCCGTCGTCGGGCGGAGCGCTGCCGGTCGGACCGGGGACACGCACGACCGCACCCGCCTCGGCAGCGATGAGGGCGGCCGCGGCCCAGTCCCACCAGCTGCAGCCGTGCTCCAGGTAGGCGTCGGTCCAGCCGGCCGCCACCGCGCACAGGTCCAGGGCCGCCGATCCGGCCCGCCGGACGTCACGGACCCGGGGCAGGAGCCCGGCCACCATCCGCGCCTGCCGGACGCGTCGTTGCGAGCTGTAGGCGAAACCGGTGCCCAGCAGCGACAGCGCCACCTGCGACGCACCCGACGCGCGCAGCCGCCGCCCGTCGCACGTCGCACCGTGCCCGGCGGCCGCGCTCCACAGCCGACCCGACGCCGGTTCCATCACGGCACCGGCGACGGAGACGCCGTCGACCACCGCCGCGAGCGACACCGCGTACCAGGGCATGCCGTAGAGGAAGTTGACGGTGCCGTCGATCGGATCGACCACCCAGCTCGTCCCCGACCCGCCCGCCGCACCGCCGTGCTCCTCGCCGATCACCGCGTCGCCGGGGCGGAGCTGCGCGAGCCGCTCACGGACGAGGGTCTCCACGGCGTGGTCGGACGCGGTGACGACGTCGGTGGGGGTGCTCTTGGTCGTCACGCCGGTCATCCCGCCGCCTGCCCCGTCGCCGTCCCACGGGCGGGGCAGGCGGCGCAGGTGCGCAGCCGCGTCGGTGACCACGCGCTCGGCGATCCGGCGCAGTTCCGGCGGGTCGGCGGTCGATGCGTCGCTCACGCCACCATCCGACCACAGCGCCGGATCACGGCCTCGAGGCCCGGGCGTAAGCGCGGGGCCGGGCCGGGCCGCCGGCGAAGAACCGACCCCGGCCGGCACGTCGCACCCGCGACGCAGCACGCCGGCCGGTCCGTGTCGACCCCGTCCCGCACGTGGCGCGACGACCATCCGGCGACCGCCCGACGCGCGAAGGCCACGAGCTGCGAGCGTCCGCAGCACCCGCAGTTACAATGGACCCGTAACCCGCATCGGAGGCCTTCGACGGCAGCTGTCGGACACCGATCCCGCGGGTTGCTCGAACCGATCTCGACCATCAGCCGGACCCGTGTTCTCGTTCCGGCTCACGGCAGAGCGCACCGTAGCGAGAGGGCCTAGTGGCAGCCGCAGACTCCGCAACCCGCACCGACACGTCCGTCGACGACCCGACGACGAGTCCCGCGCCCGCACGTCGCGCCCGTTCGCGGACGGCGGCGGCGGCGAAGACCGCCACCAAGGTGGCCGCCAAGGCGCCGCGCCCCCGCGCGAAGACACCCGCGAAGGAGGCCGGTGCCGACGGCGCCGGACCGACCGAGCTCGACGGCGCCGAGGTCGAGCTCGACGGCGCGCCCGAGGTCGGTGACCTCGAGGAGGTGGACGTCGAGCTCGAGGTCACCGACCTGGTGGCCGACGTCCCCGAGGTCCCCGTCGTCGACGGGGCCGCCGAGGTCATCACGGTCGACGACACAGAAGACGACGAGGACGACGACGACGAGGAGCCGGCGAACACCGGCGCCAACCGTCGCGGCCCCCGGGAGCGTTCCTCCACCCCGACGAAGTCCGGTGACTTCGTGTGGGACGAGGAGGAGTCCGAGGCGCTGCGGCAGGCCCGCAAGGACGCCGAGCTCACCGCCTCGGCCGACTCCGTCCGTGCGTACCTCAAGCAGATCGGCAAGGTCGCGCTGCTCAACGCGGAGGAGGAGGTCGAGCTCGCCAAGCGGATCGAGGCCGGCCTCTACGCCGCCGAGCGGATGCGCCGCTCGATCGACGCCGGCGAGAAGGTCTCGCCGCAGCTGCGCCGCGACCTGCGCTGGATCGTCCGCGACGGTGAGCGCGCCAAGAACCACCTGCTGGAGGCCAACCTCCGCCTGGTCGTGTCCCTGGCCAAGCGCTACACCGGCCGCGGCATGGCCTTCCTGGACCTGATCCAGGAGGGCAACCTGGGCCTGATCCGCGCGGTCGAGAAGTTCGACTACACCAAGGGCTACAAGTTCTCCACCTACGCCACGTGGTGGATCCGCCAGGCCATCACGCGCGCGATGGCCGACCAGGCCCGCACCATCCGCATCCCGGTGCACATGGTCGAGGTCATCAACAAGCTGGGTCGCATCCAGCGCGAGCTGCTCCAGGACCTGGGTCGCGAGCCCACCCCGGAGGAGCTCGCGAAGGAGATGGACATCACCCCGGAGAAGGTGCTGGAGATCCAGCAGTACGCCCGGGAACCCATCTCCCTCGACCAGACCATCGGCGACGAGGGCGACAGCCAGCTCGGTGACTTCATCGAGGACTCCGAAGCGGTCGTCGCGGTCGACGCGGTGTCGTTCACGCTGCTGCAGGACCAGCTCCAGTCGGTGCTGGCCACGCTGTCGGAGCGGGAGGCCGGCGTGGTCCGGCTGCGCTTCGGCCTGACCGACGGCCAGCCCCGCACGCTCGACGAGATCGGCCAGGTCTACGGGGTCACCCGCGAACGGATCCGGCAGATCGAGTCGAAGACGATGTCGAAGCTGCGCCACCCGTCGCGCTCCCAGGTCCTGCGCGACTACCTGGACTGAGACCGAGCCCGAGAGGCCCTCCGAGCTGCGGCAACGCAGTCCGGGGGGCTTCTTCGGCGTTACGGGTGTAGGCACCAGGAGCCACGCACACCGCGACCCTGGGTCCATCGAGGGCGCCCACGTCAACCACGTGCCGGTGATCACCGGTGGTCGGAACCGTGCGGAGCTCCGGCGGTTCTACAGCACCTACTTCATTCCGACGCTTCCGGCGGACATGGGAATCGTCGAGCTCGCCGCAGTGGGTGTCGTGCAGTTCGAGGGCGACGGAGGCCGCGCGCAAGGTGCTCGATCCGAGCCTGCCGTCCAACGAGCTCATCAAGCAGGCCAACACCTGAGTGCGAGCGGGGACGTCCGGGATGCCCACCCGAGCGCCGTGTCCGGCCGGCACGGGCCGTTCTCACCGCGCGGAGCGGCGCAGGGCTGGGCATCCTGGAGGTTCGGCGTCGGATCCCGGCCCCGACGAAATGGTGGCTGAGCGGAGTGCTGATGCGAACCTGGACGGTCCGGCGTTTCTCTGAACGTGACCTGGATGTCGCGGTCGGGCTCTGGCGGTCCGCCGGTGAGCACGCACCGTTCCCGCTCGCCGACGTCGTGGCGGCGATCAGGGACGACCAACCGGCATGGTGCGCGGTCGAGGGCGAGCAGATGCTCGGCAACGTCGTCACCCGGATCGACGGGCGCCATGCCTGGGTGCTGCGGCTCGCCACCGCCGACCACTCCGCGGACGGGTCGGGCGGGGCCATGCTCGACCGCCTGCTGACCGACCTCGCCGAGCGCGGCGTCCGGCGGGTGACCGGGATGCTGCCGGACGGGGACGCGATAGCGGCGGCGCTCGACGGCTGGGGCTTCCGCAGCGACCAGGTCCTGCACTTCGAACGCCACCTCGACCGCGCCCCGGACGGGCGGGAGATCCTGCGCCGGCTCGGGGGCCGCATCGTCGAGGACGGCCTCTGGGACAGCCTGGCCGGCATGGAGCGCGAGAAGACCCTCATCGAGCGCCGCGTGATCCTGCCGCTCGCGCAGCCCGACGAGGCGGCGCGACACGGGGTCCGGCCGCCGCACGCGGTCGTGCTGTTCGGCCCGCCCGGAACCGGTAAGACCACCTTCGCCAAGGGGGTGGCGTCGCGGCTGCGGTGGCCCTTCGTCGAGCTGTTCCCCAGCCGGCTGTCCGCCGAGGGCCTCGAAGGCCAGGCGGCGGCACTGCGGGAGTTCTTCGAGCAGGTGGCCGCCGTCGAACGCTGCGTGGTCTTCATCGACGAGGTCGAGGAGATAGCCGCCGCCCGCGACGGCCGGCCGTACTCGCACGGCGTCACCAATGAGCTGCTCAAGCTGATCCCGAGTTTCCGCGAGGGCACCGAGCGCCTGCTGGTGTGCGCCACGAACTCGATCCGCAGTCTGGACCACGCGTTCGTCCGCCCCGGACGGTTCGACTACCTGTTGCCGGTCGGCCCGCCGGACGAGGTCGCCCGCGCGGCGATCTGGCGGGGGTACATCGACCGCATCACCGACCGGCCCGTCGATGTCGACGCGCTCGTGCGGACCAGCGCCCTGTTCACCCCGGCCGACATCGACTTCGCCGCACGCAAGGCAGCCCAGCACGCCTTCGAACGCGGCGTTCTCGAGCACGAGGAGGGACGCGCGGTCGGTGCGGACTTCCTGACGGCCATCGCCGACACCCGCCCGAGCCTGACCAAGAGCGCCGTCCGCGACTTCCAGGAGGACATCGACGACTACGCCCGGGCGTGAGACCGCGCGGCCGGGTCAGCGCGCGCCGCGGGCTCCGGGAGCGACCTGATCCACATGCTCGGGGCCCTGGTTCTGGTTCTGGCCCTGGTCCAGGCGGTGGTTCTTGCCCTCCGGGGACGGGCGAGGGCTGGGGCCGCTGTGGCGCGCGCCGCCCGACAGCTCGGCGTTGAGCATCTCGGCCAGCCGGCCGAGCTCGGCCCGCACGTCGGACTGCAGTGCCGACAGGCGCGCGATCTCCTGACCGCCCTGGTCGCGCCGGCGTGTGGCCTCCGTCTCGGCGCGGAGCTTGGTCTCCTCCGCGGCGGCCTCGGAATCCTGCCTCAACCGGTCCGCCGCGCGGACCGCCGCGCTGTGCAGCTGCTCGGCCTGCTCCCGGGCGGCCGCGAGCTGGTCGGCAATCTGCTGCTCGCGCTCCTGCAGCTCCTTCGTCCGCTGCGCGGCTTGCTGCTCCAGCAGCGAGGAGCGGGAGATGAGGCTCTGCTCCACCTCGTGGCGGTGCTTCTCGGCGTCGATCCGGGCCTGCTCGATGATGGCGGCGGACTCCCGGCCCGCGTCCGTCCGGACCTCGGCGGCCTCCTGCTCGGCCATGCGCAGCAGCTTCTCGGCGCGGTAGCCGAAACTGTCCTCGGGGACCGACGTCCCGACGTGCGCGGACCGCCCACGCATTTCGCGCAGCTCAGATTCGGTGCTCTCCGCGTGCTCGGTGGCGAGGCGGCGCTGACGCTGCGTCTCGACGAGCTCGGCCCTCAACCGTTCGATCTTGTCGTTCGTGGAGGCAGCGAACTCGTCGACCTGGCGGCGATCGTAGCCGCGCATGGCCGTGTCGAAGGTCTGGACATCGGCGGCCCGGGCAGAGCCGGATCGATCGGGGCCGGGACCGGCCACAGAACACATCCTCTTGTCGGTTCGGTCTGGTCGTCACCGACCCGTCGCGACGGTCGGGCGGACCGTCTCATGGACACATATGGCGGTGAGAACGGTCCGGTCACGGCCATATGTGTCCAGAAGGCGGCGAAGGGACCGCTGGGTCAGATCGCCGGTGCGGGATCGCGGTTGGCGTCGAGGCCCAGCATGGCCAACATCTCGGCGCAGTCGTCGGCGTCGATCGACCGGCCTGCGACGACCCGTGCCGCTCGCCGGTTCTGCAGGTCGTTGCTCACGGCGTTGGCGGCCTGTGTGGCGGCGAAGCGGCCGTTGTCGTCGGTACTCGAAGGGCTTCCGGTCCAGCTCATGCGTCCGCGACTCCTTCGTCCGTCCCGGCGCACGCCACACTGAGGCCGTCGGGACCCTGCATCAGGCGGCAATCTGCCTCGGGGACGCGCGCAGTAGCACCCGCCCGAACTGACCTCCCGACCTTAGTCCCCTTCGGTCCTCTCGTGGCCGCCGGGGACGGACCTCGTGGCAACCTCGGCCGTGCTCAGGCGGCACCGGTTCCCGGGGACCCCGCCGCCCAGGCGGCGAGCCGCGGGGCGAGGACAGCGTAGAGCGCCGGGTCGGTGCCCATCCCGGCGTGGCTGCTGCCGACCTCGACGCACTCGGCCCCCGGGTCGAGACAGGACCGCCAGCCCACGACGCCGTCGGAGCGGGAGTAGATCGACACAGCCGGCGGACGCAGCGGAGCGGCCAGCGCCGCGGTCGTCGTGACGCCGCACGCGCCACGGAGGCAGTCCTCGTCCAGCAGTCCGCCGCCCACGAGCGACGACAGTCCGAATGAGGACAACCCGACCAGCAGGTTCAACGCGGCCGTGGCACCGGGTGCGTCGAGCGGGTCGAGCACCGGGGAGCCGAGCATGGCCAGCCCACGCACGAGATCGGGCCTGCGCACGGCGACCAGCCGGCCCAGGCACCCACCCCGGCTGTGCCCCACCAGCACGACCGGCCCACCGGTGGCGAGGGCATGGTCCTCCACGCGACGCTCCAGCCGGTCGACGAGCTCGGCCGTGCAGCCGATGTTCAGCCCCAGTCCCGCGGGGGAGGGACGGTAGCCGCGACGGGAGAGCCAGCGCCGCAGCGTCGCCATGGCCGGGTCCGCGCCGCCGAAACCGGGGACGACGACCACCCCCGCTCCCCCGCCCTCGTCGGCGCGCGCCCACACGGGATGTCGCAGCAGCGCCGGCAGGCCGAGCCCCACGGCGGGCGCCAGCTCACGGGACAGGGTCCTGGCGGCGTCGCGGACGCCGAGCAACGGGTGGACGATCGGCGGCTCACTCACAGCCATGTCGTCGAGCCAACCCGCCGAGGGCGGACTTCGCCACGTGAGATCGCGGAGCAGACACGGACAGGGAGCAGACGCGTCAGGGGCCGACCCGGACGGGCAGACCCGCAGGCGCGGTCAGCCGACGTCGAACTCGCCGTTCTTCACCCCGGCCACGAACGCCGTCCACTCCGGCGCGGTGAACGTCAGCACCGTGCCGCCCTCCCGCTGATCGTCGCGGACCAGCACGCCACCGTCGGGCAGCGCCGCCACGGCCACGCGGCCCCCGGGTCGGCCGGAGGTGCTGACGACGAAACGTGGTGCAGGCACGGACTCGCGGTCCGCGCGACCTGTGCTTCCGAGAGGCGTCACGGGGTGATCTTGGCGGTGGCGGGCTGCGGGAGCAAGCCCCGCCTCGGGGTGTCGAGGGACAGCAGAGGCGGGCGTCCCGCGGCCGCGCTCGCGCCGGGCCTCGTCAGGCCGGTGGGTGGCGCAGCGCCCGCCCGTCGACGTCGAACACGTGGGCACGGCGGGCGTCGACCGCCAACTCGGCGCGGTCGCCGGGTCGCAACCGCGTCCGCGGGTCGACGCGTGCCACGAGTCGGCCGCCGTCGGCCTCGCCCGCCACGTCGACCTCGGCCGTCACCACGGCGTCGCGACCGCGGAGCTCGACGTGGCGGACCAGGACGCGCACCGTCACCGACCCGGGGTCCGCACCCGGGCCGGACTCCCCGACGTCCTCGGCCCGCAGCCCGAGCACCACCCGGACACCCGCGTCGAGTCCGTCCGGCGCCGGACCCCACAGCGGCAGGGTCCGCTCCCCCACGCGGAACCCCGCCCCGCTCGGCGACGACACGAGCCGCGCCGGGAGCAGTCCGATCTCCGGCGCGCTGACGAACCGGGCGACGAACGTGTCGATCGGACACTCATAGAGCCGTCTCGGGGTGTCGATCTGCACGACCTCGCCGTCGCGCAACACCGCGAGGCGGTCACCGACGGCCATTGCCTCGGTCAGGTCGTGCGTGACGTAGAGGGCCGACACGCCCGACTGCCGGACGAGGTCGACGATCGTGCGCCGGGTGCGGGCGCGCTCCACGGCGTCCAGGCGCGCCAGTGGTTCGTCGAGCAGGAAGGCGGCGGGGCCCGGTGACCGCCTCCGACGCGGCGCCGCACGCACCTCCACGGCCCGGGCCAGGCTCACCGCGACGTCGAGGAACGGGCTCAGCGTCCCGGGCTGGAACACCATGACGATGTCGCGCCGCGGTGTCGGCACCCGTGTCACGTCCCGGCCGGCGACGACCACCCGGCCCGTGCGCACGGTCTCCAGCCCCGCGACGGCACGCAGGGCGGTGGTCTTGCCGCATCCCGACGGCCCGACCACGGCCAGCACCTCGCCGGGCTCCGCGAGCAGCGTGACCCCGCGCAGCGCCGGGGGCCCGTCCCCGAAGGCGACGGTGACGTCGTCGAGGCCGGTCGACCGGTCGCCGGGTCCCACGAATGGAACACTAGCGCGCCCCGCACCGTCGGGCCGGGTTCGTCACCAGGAGAAACGCGGCCTGCGCCCCGGCGGGCGACCCACGGCGGTCCTGCTGGAGCGGCTGGGTCATGAGGTCGTCCTCCCCGATGGTCGCCCGCGGCGCCGGGGGAGTCCCCGCCTCGGGTCGTGCTCCCCGACTGGTGCCGTGCCCCCCGTCGACGGAGGGCACCGCCTCGGTCGGGGGGCACCGCCTCGGTCGGGGGGCACCGCCTCGGTCGGGGGGCACGGCGCGGGCTTCGGCGCGGTCTGGGGCGCTGCGCGACGCCGCCACCTCGAGCAGGTCGCGGTCGGGCGTGACCCCGATGTGCAGCACCACGGCGCCCTGCACGACGGTGCGGACCGGATCCGCGAGCACGCGGCGGATGTCGTCGATCCCGATCCCGATCCCGATCCCGTGCTTGCGGGCACTGCGGGTCACCAGCACGCCCACAGCTTACGTCGCCTGTGAATGCCCTTCGTCGCCGTCCGGGTACACGCAGTAAGAACTTTCGCTGCCTTTACAGAGTGCGGAGGTAGAGTTGTTTCACACTGTGTATGACGGACGCGGCATGTCGCGGCCGTCAAGAGTACTTTCCAACGACGGGTCCCGGCCGTAAGTCTCGGTAGTGAGAACCTGAGTCCAGGAGGCCGACATGGCGTGGTGGTCCAGGGGCTCGGCCCAGGACTCCGGGCCGCGCGCGGAGAACGTGCGCCGGCTCGCCGGCCTCAACGCCGCCGCCGCCGCGCACATGGCCGCCGACCGTACCGAGGATGCCGTCGCCGCGTTCGAGGCGGCTTTCGCCGGCTGCCGGGCCACTCTCGGTGAGTCCGACCCCGACACGCTCACCGTGGCCGGCAACCTCGGCGTCGGGCTCGTCGCGGCAGGACGCTGGTCGGACGGCATCGAACTGTTGACCCAGAACCTCGCCGACCGCATCCGCCTGTTCGGTGACGGCGACCCGCGCACGATCACCGCGAGCGAGGCTCTGGCCTCGGCCTACCGGCTCGTCGGCCGCTTCGACGAGGCGCTGACGCTGTCGAGCCGGGCCACCGCCGACCGCAGGCGCACCCTCGGCCCGGCCCACCCCGACACGCTCACCTCCCGCATGGGCATGGCTCTGGCCCGCGCCGGTACCGGCGACGTCGATTCCGCCGCCACCTTGCTCCAGGCCGCGATGAACGACGCCGAGCAGCAGTTCGGGCCCCGGCACCCGCATACGATCGCCCTGCGCAGCAACGTCGCGGCCTGTCACGCCGTCCTCGGACGCACGGCACAGGCCATCGCGCTCTACGAGCAGGCGGCTGCCGACTCCGCCACCCTGCTGGGGGCCAACCACCCCGACACCGTCGCCATCTACGCCGATCTCGCGGTGGTGCACACCCCGGCCCGACTCGGGATCATCGGTATCGTCCCGGCTTGATCGCCATATCGCGGTCGGGCACTTCGATTCGATCGCGGCGTTCACACCCTTTTCATACCTTTCAGGACGGCTCCCGCAGGACGGCGTCGAGCTCGGCCTCCAGAGCCGAGAATCGGGGCGACGTGATCATTTCGTGGTGGCGCGGCCGGGGCAGTTCGATCACGACGTTCCGGCGGACCCGCGTCGGGCGCGGCCCCAGCACCACGACCCGGTCGGACAGGTACACGGCCTCGCGGATGTCGTGGGTGATCAGCAGCACCGTCCAGTCGAAACGGGTGCGCATCCCGTCGAGCCAGGTCTGCATGTCGGTTCGGGTGAGCGAGTCCAGCGCACCGAACGGCTCGTCGAGCAGCAGCACCGGGCGGTCCTGCACCACCGTGCGCAGCAGTGCCGCCCGCTGGCGCATCCCGCCCGAGAGCTCGCGGGGACGGGCGTCCTCGAACCCGGCCAGCCCGAACGGCTCGAACAGCGGACGGGCCCGCTCACGGGCCAGGCGGCGGCGCATGCCCGCGACCTCCAGACCGAGTGTGGTGTTGTCCAGCACCGTGCGCCACGGGAACAGCAGGTCCTGCTGGGGCATGTAGGCGAACGGGTCGACCCGACCCGTGGCGTCCTCCCCGTCGACGAGCACCCGCCCGGCGTCGGGGGGTTCCAGGCCGGCGATCACGTCGAACAGCGTCGACTTGCCGCACCCGCTGGGCCCGATCACCGAGACGAACTCCCCCGGCGCCACGTCGAACGCCACCCCGTCGAGCACCGGGAGCGGGCCGGGGAAGGACTTGCGGAGATCGTCGATGACGACCTTGGTCTCACCCATGCCCGTTCCAGGGGATCACGAGCCGCTCCACGACGTAGGTCAGCGCGAACAGGGTGACGCTCAGGGTGGCCGTCACGACGACGGCGGCGAGCACGAGGTCGGTGCGGAACGAGTTCTTCTGCAGGTTCATGAAGATGCCCAGGCCCGCGGTGGCCCCGACGTACTCGGCGAAGATCGCACCCGTCACGGCGTAGGTGATCCCGATGCGCAGCGCGGTGAAGAACCGGGGCAGCGCGCCCGGCAGCCGGACGTACCGGAACTGCCGCCAGCGCGACGCCCCCATGCTCCGCAGCAGGTTGGTGGCATCGCGGTCGGTGGCGGCGAAACCCTCGATCAGGCCGACGGCGATGGGGAAGAACGTGACCAGTGCGATCACCACGACCTTGGGCAGCAACCCGAAACCGAACCAGATGATCAGCAGCGGCGCGATGGCGATGATCGGCAACGTCTGCGACGCCACGAGCAGCGGGGTCAGCGCGCGCCGCAGCCACGGCACGAAGTCGACCGCGACCGCCAGGGTCCACCCGAGCACCAGCGACGCCACGAACCCGACCGCGGTCACCTGCAGCGTCGGCACCGTGTTCGCCCAGATCTCCTCGCGGAACGCCCACCCCTGCTCGACGACCCGCAGCGGCGAGGGCAGCACCTGCGGCCGGAGCCCGGCGGCCGTGACGTACCCCTGCCACACCCCGAGCCCCACCAGCACCAGCACCAGCGACGGCCCCACCCGCCCCACCACCCCCGCGAGTCGGGGTCTGCGTGTGTGCGAGTCGCGGGCTCGGTGCGTTCGGATGCGGGCCACGGCGCCACCGCGCGGGCTCACGGTGTCTCCAGGTAGTCGTTGGTGAACCACGCCGAGAACTCCGGTCGGACGGTCAGGGGCAGGCCGTCGGAGCCGGCCAGCGCACCGGTGTCGAACAGGAAACCCGAGAACCCGTCCCACATCTGCGCCGTCTGCGGGCCCACCGCGCCGGAGGGGTCACGGAGGAACCGCTCGGCGAGCATGTCCTGGCTCCGCGTCACCAGCTCGGGTTCGGTGAACGCCCCCGGGTTCGCCTCCATCAGCAGCTGCGCCGCCCGCGCCGGGTCGTCGGCCCCGAGCCGGTAGCCGCGCTGCGCCGCCTGCACGAACGCCGCGGCGAGGTCGGGGTGCTCCGCGAGCCACGGGGTGTGGCCGACGAGCAGCACGCTGTACGCGTCGGGGAAACCGAAATCGGTGTACGCGAAGGTCTTGAGCGGCTGCCCGCGCAGCTCGGCCTCGATGCCCTCCCAGGCGAGGAACGGCTCGGCGAAGTCCACCTGGCCCCCGTAGAGCGCCTCGTACGCGGCGGTGCCGAGCACCACCGAGGAGAACGAGCCCACCCCGCCCGCGTCCTGGATGACCGCGCGCATCTTGGGCTCCTCGCCGGGCCCGCCGAACCCGCCGTAGGTCTTGCCGTCGAGGTCGCGGGGCGAGGCGATGTCGGCGCGGTCGGCGCGCACGGCGATCTCCGAGGCCCAGTGCTGCAGCACCGCCATGACCGACGTGATGTCCGCACCGGCGGCCTTGGAGAACGTGAACGAGTCCTGGAAGCTGACGCCGAACTCGGCGGCCCCCGACGAGACGAGCGTGTCCGGGGACGCGCCGTTGTAGGGCAGGAACTCGACGTCCAGCCCGGCCTCGCGGAACCATCCCTCCTGCTGGGCGACGTAGAGACCGGTGTGGTTGGTGTTGGGGGTCCAGTCCAGGGCGATCCGGATCTTCGGCGGGCCGGCATCGGCACACCCCGCGAGCAGCAGGGCGACCACCGCCACCAGGACCGTGAGAACTCCGGGCACGCGCACGCCATTCATGACGTTCCTCCCTACGCCGGTACTAACCGGGTCAGGTGCGAACGGTCGGCGGCCGGTCCTGCCGCCCTCTCAGCCTCGGATCGTGGGCTCCCGTGGGTCCGGCTGATCGTACGTGACGCGGTGGGAGGTCGACACCGGACGTGTCGGAGGGCTGAACGCGAGATGGCGGCGGCGGCACGCCCGGGGTACCGGCCGGTGGGGAACGCGACGGCGGCGCCGAGGTCGACGGCGTCGCCCGCCCGTGCCGGTCCGTTCAGACCGCGCCGAGGACGGGCTCGAACGCCAGCTCCGCCGCCCCCACCAGCTTGGCGTCGCGGCCCAGCGGGCTGGTCTCGATCCGGGTGCCCCCGACGGCTCGGCTGACCAGGCTGCGCTCGTGCACGGCGGTTCGCACGCGGTCGACCACTCCGGCGGGCAGGGCGGTGAACAGGTCCCCCAGCACCACGAGCTCCGGGGCCATCATGTTCACCACCGTCACCAACCCCGTGGCCAGCCACTCGGCGAACTCGTCGAGCGGGCCGGGTAGCGGGGCGGTGGCGAGCGAGCGCAGCTCGGCCACCACCACCCCACGCGGGGCGTCCTCGGCCAGGCCGAGGGCACGGCACAGCGCCGCCTCCCCCACCTCGGTCTCCCAGCACCCGCGCGACCCGCAGTAGCACACCCGCCCGCCGGGACGCACGACGAGATGTCCGAGCTCGCCGACGTAGCCGCGGGTGCCCCGCAGCGGACGGCCGTCGGAGATGACGCCGCCGCCGACGCCGAAGTCCGCGGAGATGTAGACGAGGTCGTCGACGTTGCGGGCGACGCCGCGGACGTGCTCGGCGAGCGCCCCCAGCTCGGCGTCGTTGGCCACCTGCACCGGCATCCGCAGCACCGACGCCAGGCGCGTTCCCAGCGCGATGTCGCTCCAACCGAGGTTGGGGGCCTCGTGGACCCATCCGTCGTCGCGGCGGACGACGCCGGGCACCGAGATCCCGGCCCCCCGCGCCGTCACCGCCAGCTCCTCGGCGAGCAGCTGCGCGGACTCCGCGACGTGCGTGATCACCTCACCGGGTGTGCGGGTCCGTCGGTGCAGGTTCCAGCTGTGCCGGCCCAGCACCTGCCCGCCGATGCCGACCATCGACATCGCGACCTGCTCGACGCGCACGTCCACGGCCAGCACGACGGCCGACTCCGGCAGCGGCAGGACCATCAGCGACGGCCGCCCGGCGCCGTTGCGCTGCGCCGGCACGGCCTCGCTGACGACACCCGCCTCCGCCAGCCCGTCGACCACCGCCTTGATCGTGCTGCGGTTGAGCCCCAGCTCGGTGGCCAGGGTCGCCCGCGTGCACGGCCCGTCCACGTGCAGGCGGCGCAGCAGCGCGGCCCGGTTGTGGCGCCGGGCCTCGTCGGGCCGGGCGCCCGCCGTGCTCGACGCGCCGCCGATCTCACCCCCCCAGGCGCGGCTCACCGTACGGCGACGGCCGATCGGCGCCGGGACAGCACGTCGACCCCGGCGGCCAGCAGCAGCACGAGGCCGTTGACGAGGAACACCACGGACGCCGGCTGACCCAGCAGGCCCAGGCCGTTGTTGACCGTTGCGAGCACCGCGCCACCGATCACCGCGTTGCTCACCCGCCCGCGCCCGCCGAACAGCGACGTCCCGCCGATGACCGCCGCGCCGACCGCGAACAGCAGCGTGTTGCCGCCACCGGCGGCCGGTGAGACCGAACCGACCTTCGACGAGTAGACGATCGCGCCGATCGCCGCGAGGGCGGAGGCGATGACGAACACCGTCGCCCGGATGCGGACGACGTCGATGCCCGCCCGGCGTGCCGCCTCCCGGTTGCCGCCGACGGCGTAGACGTGCCGGCCGAAGCGGGTCCGATCCAGCAGGTAGCTGCCGGCGACGAGCAGCACCAGCACCAGCGGCACGACGTAGGGCACACCGGCGATGGGCACGAGGCCCGGCGAGCGGTCCAGCGTGAGCAAGTAGGTGGCGACCGCGGCGAGGACGACGACCGCGCCGATCTTGATCAGGACCAGCCCGGTCGGCTGGGCGACCAGCCCGAGCCGGCGCCGGGAGAGCTGCCGGTTTCCCAGGACGGCCGCGTAGCCGCCCGCCGCGACGAGGAACAGCAGCCAGCTGCCCAGCGTCGAGAGGTTCCCGTTGGCCACCGCGTTGATCACCGGGTCGCGCAGGCCGAGCGTGCCGCCGTCGCCGATGAGCTGCAGGATGACGCCCTGCCAGGCGATGAACAGCGCCAGCGTCACCACGAAGGACGGCATCCCCACCTTGGCGACGAGGAAGCCGGTGATGCAGCCGATCACGACTCCCACGCAGACCGCGAGCAGCATCTCCAGCCACGGGTTGGGCGGGAACCCCACGACGAGCAGCACGAGCGCCAGCAGCGCGAGGGCGGCACCCGCCCAGATCCGCAGCAGCACGGCCAGGACGATCGCGACCACGACGACCAGCGCGAACAGGACGAAGACCGTGGTGCCCATGGTGCCGAGCAGGTTGCCGCCGCTGACCAGGTGCAGCGCCATCGTGGCCGCCGCGAGCCCGGACGCGGTACCGGCGGCCAGGTCGATCTCACCGGTGAGCAGGACGAAGACCAGGCCCATCGCGATGATCGTCTGCCCGGCGCCCTGCTGGAGCAGGTTGGCCAGGTTGAGCAGACTCGGGAACGTGCCGCCCGAGTCGAGTGCGGTGAACAGCACGAACAGCGCCGCGAGGCCGAGCAGCGCGGGCAGCGAGCCCAGCTCGCCGTTGCGCAGGCCGGTGACGTAGTCGCGGATCGCCACGCCCGTCGACTTCGCGGTGGTGTCGATGCCGAAGTCCGTCGAGCGCGGGGGCGCAGGCGCCACCCGCTCGGCGGCGGTCGACTCGCCGGTCGGGTTCTTCTCGGTCGGGTTCTTCTCGGTCGGGTTCTTCTCGGTCGGCGCCGCCATCAGACCGTCACGCTCTCGGGTCGTTGCAGGCCCAGCTCGCCGGAGCGACCCGCGGTGATCAGCTCCACGACGGAGGCGTGGGTGACGTCCTTCGTGGGCACCTCGGCGACCATCCGCCCGAGGTACAGGCAGGCGATGCGGTCCGACACCTCGAACACATCGGCCATGTTGTGGCTGATCAGGACGACCCCCAGGCCCTGTTCGGCCAGGCGCCGGACGAGGTCGAGCACCTGGCGGGTCTGCGCGACGCCCAGCGCGGCCGTCGGCTCGTCGAGCAGTACGACCTTGGAGTCCCAGAGCACGGCCTTCGCGATCGCCACGGTCTGCCGCTGCCCGCCCGAGAGCGCCGCGACCGGCATCCGCACCGAGGTGACGGTGCGCACCGACAGCGAAGCCAGCGTGGCGCGGGCGGCCTGCTCCATGTCCGCCTCGTCGAGGAGCCACGGCTTGCCACGCTCGCGGCCGAGGAACATGTTCTGGACGATGTCGAGGTTGTCGGCCAGCGCGAGATCCTGGTAGACGACCTCGATGCCGAGCTTGGCCGCGTCGGTCGGGGCGTGCACCGAGACCGGCTTCCCGTCGAACAGCACCTCGCCACTGTCCATCGGATGGATGCCGGCCACGCACTTGACCAGCGTCGACTTACCCGCGCCGTTGTCGCCGACGAGGGCGGTGACCTCGCCGGCGCGGACCGTCAGGTCCACGTCGTGCAGCACCTGGACGGCGCCGAAGCTCTTGTTCACCCCGCGCAGCTGCAGGATCGGTTCACTCATCTCGGCACCTCCGGTGCCGTGAGCGGGAGACGTCGCCGGGACGGCGCCTCCCGCTCACGAGGGTCGAAGGGTCAGCTGATGCCGAGCTCGGTGCAGACCGCCGCCAGCTCGGTGACGCAGACGTCGGCGGCCGGCACGGCACCGTCGTCGATCACGTCCTTGACGTTCTCCTTGGTGATCAGCTGCGGCTCGAGCAGCACCGACTTGACGGCACGACCGGCCGTCGGGTCCTGCTCGGTGTCGGTCGCGATCGCGTCCGCCGCGGCGGTGTCGCCCGCGGCCAGGGCGGCCGCCAGCTTGGCCGTGGCCTCGGCCTCCTGCTTGATCGGCTTGTAGACCGTCATGAACTGGTCGCCGCGCAGGATGGCCTGTAGGCCGTCCGGGGTGGCGTCCTGGCCGGTCACCGGCACCTGCCCGTTGAGGCCGTACTTGGTGAGCACCGTGATGATCGCGCCGGCGAGGCCGTCGTTCGCGGCGTGCACGCCGTCGACCTTGCCGCCGTTCGCGGTCAGGATCTGCTCGAAGGTGGTGCCGCCGATCTGGTTGTCCCACTTCTCGATCGGCTGGCTCTGCACGAGCTTGTACTCGCCGGAGGCGTACTTGGGCGCGAGGACCTTCTGCGCACCGTTGTAGAACAGCGTCGCGTTGTTGTCGGTCGGCGCGCCCTCGATCTCGATGATCTGCGCGCCCGGCTTGGCGCCGACGCCCTGCACGAGTCCCTGGCCCTGCAGCTCGCCGACCTTGGTGTTGTCGAACGAGACGTAGTAGTCGCTCGTGCCGCCGAGGTTGAGGCGGTCGTAGTCGATCACCGGGATGCCCTGTGCCTTGGCCTTCGCGGCAACCGCGGCGCCTGCCTCGCTGGTGATCGAGGCGATGACCAGCACCTTCACTCCGCTGGCGATCATGCTGTCGGCCAGGGTCGAGAACTTCTGCTCGTCGCCCTGGGCGTTCTGGATGTCGGCGTCGAGGCCCTCGGCCGCCATGGCCTCGGTCAGCAGCGGCTTGTCGAAGCCCTCCCAGCGGGCCGAGCTGTCGGTCTCGGGGAGGATCACACCGACCTTGGCCCCCCCGGCGGGGGCCTGGGCGGGAGCTTCGGCGGGGCTCGGGGCGGCGGCGTTCTGGCCGCAGGCGGCGAGGGTCAGGGCGAGGCCCAGCCCCATGGCCGCGAGAGCGGTTCTCCTGGTGCGCATGCTCGTACCTTCCACAGCGTCGGGGATCCCGCGAGCGCGGGGTGAATGTTGTGACCGGCAACGTATGTCCTCGATGACAGTGGCGCCAAGCACACTGAATCGATACAGTCGTCGCTTTTTGGTCACGATTTCGTGACGGCTGGCCGACTTTGTTGTGCCGGCCGCCGTTCGGAGGCGACGAGCCGGCCGAGACCACGCGTGACCGCATGCTGGTCGACGGTGAGATTCCGGAACGACGCGAGGTACCCCGGCGAGCTCCGGTACCCCGTCGAGCGGCCCGCCGTGAAGGCCTCCCTCGCCGGTTCAGAGCCGGCACCGTGACGAGAACACAGTTTCGGCCCGCGGGTCGCGCGGCCGGAGGAGCCGCACCCTCGGCGCATGCGGCAGTGGTGGGCCGAGAGCGGCCGCGGCGCGGGGGAGTGAGCGTCGATCCGGACGACGTTCCGGTCATGCACGACGATTTCTGCTCTCGGCGAACACGCGGCACAGCCGGGACGCCGATCACCGTGCGATAACGACGATCCGTGCCCCACGGATCTCCTTCACATTGGCGACCTGTCGTTCGCCATTACTCCGAGTGATCAACGCGTGGCGGGCACGGGACGCTCGGGCTCGTCCCCGTCGCGGGAACGCAGCGCGACGGCCGCGACGACGGCGGCGATGCCCACCGCTTCCAGAGCGCCCGGGACCTGCGCCAGCGCGACCAGGCCGACCACCGTGGCGGTGGCGGGCAGCAAGGCGAGCAGCACCGCGAAGCGGGCCCGCCCGACGCGCCGGAGCACGATCTGGTCGATGACGTAGGGCACCACGCTGGACAGCACGCCCACGCCGACGGCAAGTACCAGCACCGTCGGGTCGGCCAGCGCGTCGAGGCTCCCGGAGCCACCGACGAACAGCAGTGGCGACAGCCCGACGGCCGCCACCGCGAACCCCACGGCCATGTCGTCGAGGCCGTTCCCGGCCCCCGCCACACGCTTGCCCAGCACGATGTAGAGGGCCCACAGCGCAGCTGCCGCGAGGGCCCACAGAACCCCCGCCGGGCTCCCTGACCAGCGCACATCCGCGATCAACAGCACGCCCGACGCGGCGAGCGCGACCGCCGCGACATCCCGGGTCCGCCGTGCGGCGGCGGCCGCCACCACGACCGGCCCGCAGAACTCGATCGCCACCGCCGTCCCCAGTGGCAGGCGCGCGATCGCCTCGTAGAACGCCAGGTTCATGCCGGCCGTGGCCAGCCCGAACGCCACCGCCCGACCGAGCCTGCGCCCCCGCCACGCGGCACGGCCGGGACGTCGCCAGGCGGTCAGGACGATTGCGGCTCCGACCAGCCGGGACAGGGCCACGACCGAGGGGGCCAGGAGATCGAACAGCCCGACCGCGAGCGCCGCCCCGACGTACATCGACACGCCCCCGACCACGAACAAGGCAGGGGCCGGCACCCGGACGCTCCTGGTCACGACTGCAGACGGTAACGTTCTGATCAAGAGAGTTAACAGCCGTACCCTTGCGGTGTTACCGCGCGCACCCCATCATTCACTCGTAGTCAACTGAATCTCCCTCTCGTCACTGGAGCGCCACCGAGCGGCTCTCTCGAGGACGCCCCACGGTCGCCGTGACGGCGGTCGCGACGGGCTCCGGGAACATGTGCAGGGGTGTCGTACGTCTGAGAGAGTGGGACGCACCGCGCAAGCGGTCGTCACAGCTAGCGGCCCCGGGACTTCACCCGGGGTCGATACGGAGGGAGACCGCTATGCAGCCAGGAACCCTGACCCGGCCCGAGTTGACCCTTGCCGACCGCTGTGACCGATGCGGAGCGGCCGCGAAGGTCCGGGCCGTTCTGCCGAAGGGCGGCGAACTGCTGTTCTGCGGTCACCACGGGAAGGCCCATGCCGACAAGCTTCGTGAGATGCAGGCCGACGTGCAGTCAGGCGACTGAGCAGGAACGGCCCTCGGGTCGGCCCTGACCACGCCCGCGACGGGGCGGAAACCCGATTCAGGGTTCCCGCCCCGTCGCTGTACCCGGGCCGGATCAGCGCCAGGAGCGGAGGGTGGCGATACGCTGCTCCAACTGCTCGATGTTGGCCATCGCGGTGGGCGGCCCTCCGCACTGGACGCGCAGCTCGTTGTGGATCGCGCCGTGGGGCTTGTCCGTGCGGTGGTTGTGCAGGGCCACCAGCGTGTTGAGCTCCTTGCGGAGGGTGCCGAGCCGCTCGCGCACCGACAGTTCCGGCCGCTGAGCCGGCGGCGGCGGGACCGCCGGGGTGGGGGCACGCTGCGCCGAGCGCGTCAGCCACTCCTTCTGACGACGGCTGAGCAGGGTGCGCACCTGATCGGGCTCCAGCAGACCCGGGAACCCGAGATAGTCCTCCTCGTCGGCGGAGAACGAGGTGCCCTCGTAGATCAGCTGGTCGAGTTCGGCCCGCGCACCGAGCGAGGTGAACGAGCGCTCGTCCTCCCCCGGCTCGTCCTCCTGGCGCTGTGCGGCCGCGAGCAGCTCGTCGTCCCACTGCTCCTCCGCGCGGTGCGGCGCGCCGAGGACGTGGTCGCGCTGGGCCTCCAGCTCGCTGGCCAGACTCAGCAGGACCGGCACGCTCGGGACGAACACCGACGCCGTCTCCCCGGACCGCCGCGACCGGACGAACCGGCCCACGGCCTGGGCGAAGAACAGCGGTGTCGACGCGCTCGTGGCATACACCCCGACCGCGAGCCGCGGGACGTCCACGCCTTCGGACACCATCCGCACCGCCACCATCCACCGGTCCTCCGACGTGGCGAACCGCGCGATCCGGGCCGACGCGCCCTGCTCGTCGGACAGCACCAGCACCGGTGGTGCGCCGGTGATGTCCCCCAGGATCGCGGCATAGGCACGGGCGGTGGTCTGGTCGGTGGCGATGACGAGACCGCCGGCGTCGGGCATCCCGCCCGCGCGGTGGCCGTTCAGCCGCCGGTCGGCGGCCGCGAGCACGGCGGGGATCCACTCCCCGCCCGGGTCCAGCGCGGTACGCCACGCCCGGGCCGTCTGCTCCGCCGTCAATGGCTCACCCAGCCGGGCGGTGACCTCCTCTCCCGCACTCGTCCGCCAGCTCGACACACCCGAGTACGCCAGGAAGACCACCGGCCGGACGACCCCGTCGGTGAGCGCCTCGCCGTAGCCGTAGGAGTGGTCGGCCCGGCTGCGCAGCGCCCCGTCGGCGTCGGGCAGGTAGTCGACGAAGGGGATCGGGTTGTCGTCACTGCGGAACGGGGTCCCGGTCAGCGTGAGCCGGCGCGTGGCGGGCTCGAACGCCTCCTTGACGGCGTCGCCCCACGAGCGCGCGTCACCCGCGTGGTGCACCTCGTCGAGGACGACCAGCGTGCGCCTGTTCTCCGTACGGCGCTGGTGCAGCACGGGATGGGCGGCGACACCGGCGTAGGTGACGGCGATGCCCGTGTAGTCCGACGACGTGGCGCCGGCGGAGTTGCGGAAGTCGGGGTCCAGCGCGATCCCGACGTCGGCGGCGGCGGCCGACCACTGGTGCTTGAGGTGCTCGGTGGGTGTCACGACCGTCAGTGCGGTGATCGTGCCGTCGGCCAGCAGCTCGGCGGCGACCCGCAGGGCGAACGCCGTCTTGCCCGCGCCGGGCGTCGCGACGGTGAGGAAGTCACGCGGCGCCGCGGCCAGGTACCGGGCCAGCGCGCTGCGCTGCCACGCCCGCAACGGACGGGACGGGGTCACGATCTGCTGGGCCTGCGACACACGTCTCCCTGACCTCTCGACTGCGATACCCGGCCGGGGGTCGGGCTCCCGCGGCAGGCGGTCCGGGGAGCTCGGCACCCGCGGGGGCGGCGGCCAGGATAACGGTGCGGGATCCCCACCCCCGCCCCGCCCGCGCTTGCCCCGTGACGGGGTTCCACCCATGCTGGCCCGAGAGGACGCCGTCGCCGAAGGAGCGGAACATGACCACCGAACCTGATGTCGACGTCGCGACCGGGCTGGACATGCTGCTCGTCGACGGCGCCCTCGGTCCGCTGCGCCGGATGCTCCCGGCCGTGCCCGCGCTGCGGGTGGCCGCGTCGCTGGCCGTCCGTCCGGTGGCGGTGACGCGGCGGGCCATGGGGCTCGCCGCCGAGCTCGCCAGAATCGGGTCGGGCCGCTCGGAGGTGGCCCCGCACCCGAAGGACAAGCGGTACACCGACCCGGCGTGGTCGGAGAACCCCGTGTTGCGCCGGCTCGTCCAGGCCCACATCGCCGCGAGCGGCACGGCGTCGGGTCTCGTCGCGGACGCCGAGCTGGACTGGGCCGACCGCGAGCGCGTCCGTTTCGCCGTCGGCAACATCTCCGACGCGCTCGCCCCCAGCAACTCGCTGCTCAACCCGGTGGCGTGGCGGGCGGCGGTCGACACCCGCGGCGCCAGCGTCGTCCGCGGGGTTCGGCACCTGGTCTCGGACCTGGCCACGCAGCCGCGGGTGCCGATGATGGTCGAGCCGGACGCGTTCGAGGTGGGCGAGGACGTCGCCGCCACGCCGGGCGCCGTGGTGTTCCGCACGGCGGTGTTCGAGCTGATCCAGTACCTGCCGCAGACCGCGTCGGTGCGGGCGATCCCGCTGCTGCTGGTGCCGCCGACGATCAACAAGTACTACGTGGCCGACCTCGCGCCGGGCCGCAGCATCGTGGAGAACCTCGTGCGCGGCGGCCAGCAGGTGTTCCTCATGTCGTGGCGCAACCCCGGAGCCGAGCACGCCGCGTGGGACCTCGACACCTACGGACAGGCCGTCCTCGACGCGATGGCCGTCTGCGAGCGGATCACCCGCACGCGCTCGACGTCGCTGATGGCGTTCTGCTCCGGGGGAATGATCACCTCGATGGTGCTGGGGCACCTCGCCGCGGCCGGTGCCCAGGACCGGGTGGCGTCGGTGACGTTCGCGGTGACCGTGCTGGACCAGCACCGGGCCGGGACGATGGGCGCGATGCTGGACGCGGTGACGGCCCGCAACGCGGTGGAGGCCTCGGCACGCAAGGGCTACCTGGACGGCCGAACGCTGGCCGAGGTGTTCGCGTGGCTGCGTCCCAACGACCTGATCTGGTCCTACTGGGTGAACAACTACCTGGGAGGCCGCTCGCCCAAGGCGTTCGACATCCTGTTCTGGAACGCCGACACCACCCGCATGACGGCCGGGCTGCACCGCGACTTCATCGACATCGCCCTGCGCAACGCCCTCGTGACGCCCGGGGCGGCCACGATGCTCGGCACGCCGGTCGACCTGTCGAAGGTCGACCGCGACACCTACCTCGTCGCGGGTAAAGCCGATAACCAGTGCGCGTGGCAGTCCAGCTACCCGACCACCCAGCTGCTCGGCGGGGCGAGCCCGTTCGTCCAGTCCACCAGTGGCCACAACGCAAAGCTGATAAAC
>JAJAZD010000260.1 GCA_026785945.1 Pseudonocardia sp.
ACCGGGCCAGCCCGCCGAACATCTCACCAGCGAACGCCACCAGACGCGGCCTGACCTGCTCCATCTCATCCGGAGTCACGGACGGAAGAAGATCACACGAAGAGGCAGATCAGCCGCAGCGACACACCTAACGAAGCCCTACTAGGGGAGGGGGGCCTAGACGTTTCCGCCTGGCCCCCCGGGTCTAAAAGAGGGCATCACCCGCCCGCCGGCCGGTGCTCCCACGCCGCCGCGGCCCGGTATGAGGTAGGGCAGCAGACCGGCCGGTGGGGAGGACTCCAACTGCCACTTGGGCACTGTTCCCGGCCCGTCGCCGCCGACGAGGTTCCCGTCGGTGTCGTAGTTGCCGACCCGGCCGTCGCCGAACCGGACGGTGTAGCCGGTGGGGTTGAACCCCTGCCAGCCGTCGCCGGTGCGCTGGATGGTGACCGGGCTGTCGTTCCAGGCCTGGCCCGCCTCTTGCACCCGGTCCTGCACCCACTGTCCGGCCTGGTTCCGCCCCTGCCCACCGGACGGCTGGGTCGTCCGCGGTTCACCTCGGCCGCCGGGTCCGGGTGTCGGGGCCACGTAGGTCGAGCCGGGATCGACGACGGGCGGGTTGCCGGTCAGCGCGGGTGAGGCAACGCCTGCGGTGACCGGCAAGGTGGGGGCCAGGGCCGGCACGAACCTCGTCTGCTGCACCTGCCGCATCGGCGTGCCCACCGCCACCCGGAAGCGCTCGGCGGCACCCGACGAGCTCAGCTGGCGGTTCTCCGGGACGAGGGCGCTGTAGGTGATGGTGCGGCTCCCGTCGGTATTGACGACCTCCGTCGCGCTCGGTTCCACCACTACGTCCTGCAGGCGCGGGTTCTCGGGCACCGCCTGGTAGGTGACCGAACCCGGCTCCGAACCCGGGCCCGTCCCCGCAAGCGGCTGGGTCTGGGTGCCGGTACGGATCTGCACGGCCTGCGTCGACGTCCCCGTCGTGAGCCGCGCCGCCGATGCCTCCTGGACCGACGTGACTGTTCCCTTCGGGTTGGTCGCCAGCGTGGGACCCACGTTGGGGATCCAGACGGTCTCGGTGCGGTCGCCGTTGTCGCGCCGCGGGGACTGCACCACGGCCTCGATCCTGCCGTCCTCGGACCGGAAGAAGCTCACCTGTCCAGGTGTCGTACCCGCGGCTCCGTCCCCGACGAGAACCTGGCTGCCGACGAGGGTCTGCACCTGGCCGTCGCTGCCCCGGCGCGTCGAGCCCGGCTGGGCAGCCGGCGTCGACGTACCGGCCGGCGCGTCAGCCGCGGAGGCGGACAGGATGCCGGGTTCGGTCTGCGCTGTGAAGATGGAATCGCGCACGGTGACCGGGTCGCCGTTTGGGAACGGCGGTACCGTGCCCAGGTCCTCCAGTCCGACCGGCGGGCCGCCAGGGAACGTCTCGGTCTCCGGCGACTCGCCGGCGCCGGCGCCCGGGAATGTGTAGATCTGCGGAGCGGACGCCTGCCCGGTCGGGAGCACCTCTGGCTCCCGCCGCTCACGAGCCCGCCGCTCGTCCTCTAGAGCGGCATTCCGCTCGGCGTCCCGAAGGATGTTGTTCGGGTCTCCCAGGTGCTCCACCAGCTCAGGGATGCCCATACGGTCGTACTCGCCACCCTCGGACGGCAGAGCGGGCAGGTTCGACCCGTTGGTGTTCGCCGGGGCACGGTTCGGCGTCGATGAGCTCGGAGCGGCCGGGCGGCCCTCGGTCGTCGAACCAGGATCGTTGTCGACGCCGGGCGGGCGCGCATCGGCGCGTGACCGCTGACCACCTGAGACCTGCGTGACGTCGCCCGGCGAGCTGGTCCGCGCCGGGCTGGAAGGGGACCCGCTCAGGGATCGGCTCTGTTGCTCGCCGAGTGGGTCGTTACCAGGAAGAGTGAGCTCGTTGCCAGCACTCGGTGCGGTCGTCGGGTTCAGGCGGTCGTTCGATACCGGCAGGTCAGGAGCAGCTGCTCCCTCATCCGACTGCTGGGTGCCGTTCGTATCCCACCGCTGCAGGAACTCGGCGAGCCCGCGGTCGGCTGCCGCATTGTCGAGGACCTGCTGCTCCTGGAGAACGGTTTGCCGCTCGGTTGTGATCTTGGACAAGTCCCTGCTGATGGGAGCGACTATTCCCAACGTCCCCAGACCCGCGGCGAGCAGTGCCTGCATTCCTCCGTAGTAGGCGAAGGTCGGGAGTCTCGAGCTGAGATTTCCCTCCTCGAGGGGCCATTGGTTCTGCGATGGGAGAACGGCATCGGCCGATCGGCGGCCGATGACAGTTCCTGGGCCGCGCTGATCGCGGGTATTGCTGATCCGCGCGATGTCCCGTGCCAACCCGCGGGCCTCCGCTGTGTTGAGGTTGAGCCGGACGACGTCGTCGGGTTGGATCTGGTTCAGCTTTGCGTCAAATTCTTCTACCACCTCCGGCCTGGCGGGCCGGATGAGGTTGGAGCCCGCGGGAAGCGGGACGAATTGAAGGAACTGCACCCGCAGTCGCGCCTCCTCGTTCAACTGCTCCTGAGATGGGACACCTCCCGCGTCCTGGATCGATACCCGGTCGCTGATCGCGTTGTAGAGATCCATCGCGGACTGCGTGGTTGCGGCGTCGAGATCGTCGGGCTGGGGTGGCCCCACGATGACCTCGCGCCGCAGCGGGCGGTCCGGCCCGTTGGCCCGCCCCAGGGACCCGAGCCTTGCCATGCCGATCATGCCGAGCGCGCCGCCGACATCCCCGGCGGACACCGGGCTCGTCGTGTCGGTGACGGTCTCGCGCGAACCGTCGGTGCCATCGGGTAGCGCACCCTGCGTACCGGTAGTGCTGGCCGGGCTCTGCTGCGCCGGGGACCCGGGCGAGATCTCCTGTCCTCGCGCACGGAAGGCAAGCTCGGTGAATTCCCTGATCTGCTCTTCGGTGAGCCGGTCCGCGTCGGGTCTGGATGCCTGCATGCGCTGGACGCTCTGCTCCAGGGACAGCGGCTCGCCCGACCCCGGGTCCCCAAAAGGGATCTCGGTGCCGTCCGGCAACATGTTGAGGTCGAAGTTCTGGGTCTCCATCAGCTGAGGGTTCTGCGCAAGCCTGTCGTAGAGCGAGAGCTGGTCGGCAATCTCGGTGCGGTGACTCGCCCTTTGTTGGATGATATCCTGACGATTGTTCTCCAATATCCGCGGCATGATGAACGGACTGATCAGGCCGTTCATGGCTGCCAGGACTCCGAGCGCGGCGTTGGTCCACCCCAGTCGGTAATTGATTGCCTGCTCGCGATCCAACTTGACGCTGCTTGTGGTGTGCCATGTCACCGGCGGCCCCAAGACGGTCGCGCCTCGGGTCTCCGCATCGAGGAGTGGGCGGCGATTGGCCATGGCTTCGATGTACGAGTAGTGCGTCGAGTCCATATTGAATACGTCGTCGCGGCCGAGTTCGTTCAGACTAGTCTCGAGTTCACGTTCCCGCTCGGGGAGCCGAGTATTCGAGGGAACGAAGTTGCAGTCCACGATGCAGCCGTAGATGTCGGCAATACGTTGACTTGCCTCACGGAGTCCCTCCGCGTCGCCGGCGGCCTCGGCCTGCGCGCGGGCGGGCTCGGCCTCGTTGACGAGTTCGTCGAGCAACTGGTAGTCGAGCGGGGTGCTCGGCCGGTAGGTGGACTCCCCGCCGCCTCCGGCAGTCGGCCACGGCGGGATGACGATCGGCGGCACACCGCCGCCACTGCCGACGCCCTCGCCTGCCCCGCCGCCGGCCGGCGACGATGTCGGCGGCGGCGGCGAGACGGCACCACCGGCCGAAGATCGCCTCCGCTGAGGCTGTCCCCCGCCAGTACTCGCGATCATCGACTCGGCCAGCGGCGCGGATAGCGCATCCGGCTCCGCCACGAGACCACCAGTCAGGTCGCGGGGTACGTCGACGGTGAACCTGGTACCGGGGTTCTCACTCCCCAGCGAGTCGCTCCGTGACAGGTCGCCCAGCTGTGTCAACCCGAACGGCGCTGCATCCCTCCCACCCGAGACCACCGACGGCTCCCCCGGCACCGTCGTCCTCAACGGCACCAAGCTCCCGCTGTCCGGGGCCGGCGACAGATCGCCCAACTGTGCTGTTCCGAACGAACCAGGCGCGACACCGGCAGTGCCGCCGCCACCGCCGAAGGTGCGGCCAGGACCCGTCGAGTTCGGATCGGTGCGGGTCGGCGAGACCGGCGACTCCACGCTCGAGACCACCGACGACGCATCCAGCCCCGCAACGACGGGCACGGAACTGCTACCACCCGAATCATCGGGACGCTCCTGACCACCCGCGACGAGGCTGTCCAGCGCTGCGGTGACGTCAGGCGTCGTGGTGCCGAACAGGTTCCCCTCCGTGGTGGTGATCGCCCTGTCGGCCGGATAGACGGCGCCCGAGCCCGATGCCGTCTGACGGACGCTGTCCGGGTCGATCGGGCCCTCACCCCGATTGAGCACAGGGGCGAGACCCGGGTCGACGCGAGTCAGCGACACCGGTGCCTGAGCGTCGCCGCGCATCGCGTCGATGTCAGCCGTGGTCCTGGCGTCCGTCCAACCGAACGTGTCCGGTGCTGAGGACGGGTTGTCGACTCCGGGTTGGCCCGCGACTGGAAGGATGCCGACGGGGGAGTCGGATACGACCCCGTCACCCGGCAGAGTTGCCGACGCCACAAGGGTTCCGGGGTTGATATCGCTGCGCAGAGACTCGGGGTCGATCGGGATGGTGCCCTTCTCGTCCGTGCCTCCCTGGCCCGGCGCCGGCGCCATCATCTCCCCCTGGAACTCGGGCGAGAGCGGGAACCTGTCCAGGATCGGTGTCTGTGGCGCCACCCTTTCTGCGGCATTCATGATGGTGGGTTCGGCTTCCTGTGCCGGCGCGACCGTGGAGTCGGCCAGGAGGACACCGGTGGTCTCGGTGGACGGCAGCGGGTCGAGCGGGGTCAGCGACACCGGCGACACCGCATCGACGCGCATCGCATTGATGTCGGCCGTGGTCCGGGGGTCCGTCCAGCCGAACGTGCCGGCTTGTCCGGACGGGACGTCGTTTCCGGCCCTGTCCTGCGGGCCGTCGGGCGATCCGGGGACCGGAACGTCGAGTTGCCCGCCCGGGACGGTCGTGGAGCCTCCGGGTAGGCCGTCCAGGACGGCCGGTGAGATGCCGAAGAGCGGGGCCGCCGTCGTGCCCGGGGGCGTGAGCAGATCCAGCGGGTTGTCCCCTGTTGTGGGGGTGGTTGTGCTCGTGGCGGCACCCGCGGTGAGTGATTCGAGGGCGTCGACGCCGCTGGTGAAGACGTTGGCGATGCCGTCGGCGACGTCGAACTCCGGGTCGCCCTTCGGCTGCAGCAGGGGCGCTTTCTTCGGCGCCAGGTAGGCCGGGCTCGTCAGGCCCGCGAGCCCGTCACCGATGAGCGACTTCGCGACGTCCTGGTCCTTGACCCCCCGGTCACGGATCAGCCCGACGACCTCGCCGGTCGCGTCGACGCGCTTGGTCGCGGCGGCGGCGGCCGGGTCGTCCTCGACGCCGTCGGGCCCGGTGTAGGAGCCGCGCAGATAGGTCTGGTAGACGTCTTCGTCGGATCGGTCGTCGATCGCGTCCTTCGACGTGGTGGCGAAGGCGTCGGTGCGGCCGGTGTCCTTGACCTCCCGCTGGGCCCGCTCCCAGTCCTTCCAGTAGGAGCCGACGTAGGGGTCCTGCTTGACCGCCTCGGTCGGGCCACCCGCGTCGTCGACCACGGCGGTACCTTCCGCCTGGGCCTTCGCCAGGTCCGCCTGCGCCTTCGCTGCGGCGGCGCGGTCGGTGGTGATGGCGTTGAAGCTGCGCAGGGAGTCCGGGTCACGGCTGCCGTCGAGCGGGTTGTAGACCGGGTATCCGAGCCGCGGCCCGGACTCGTCGACGATCATGCGGGCCTCGGCGGCGGTCATCTTTCCCGACGCCACCTTGTCCACACCGAACTCGTCGTCGAGCCCCAGCCGGGACGCGGCCCGGTCGAAGTTCCGCTGGTGCCACGCGTCGCCCCTGCCCGCGGCGCGGTCCTCGTACTCGGCGCTGGCCTGCAGGTAGTTCGCGAACGGCTTCAGCTCGGGGGTGTCGCGCGCCTGGGTCTCCGCGAGCTTCGCGAAGTCCTCGCGGCGCTGGGCCTCCGCTCCCGTCGTCGTGTTGGGATCGGTCGTGGCCAGCAGCGCCTGCCGGTCGAGCGTGCCGACCTGGTCGGGGTTGAACGTCATGCCGCCCGCCAGGTTGACGTCGTCCTGGAAGGTCCACAGTGCACCGTGCGCCTGCTCGCCCTGGCGGACGTCGTCGACGATCCGCGCGTTCGGGTTGCGGGTCAGGGCCTCGTTGTCGTCGTAGGAATGGGAGAACTCCTCGGCCAGGTCATCGGGCTTCTTGTTGCCCCCGATCAGGCCGGTGATCAGCTTGCCGAGCCCGTAGCACGCCGCGCCGAGGGCCGGGGTGCCGACCGCGCTGCACGCCGCCCCGGCGCCGGTGGCCACCGCCTCGTCGATCACGTCGGTCCCGGTGACCTCACCACCGAAGATCGCCTTGCCGAGCAGCCGCGCCGCACCGGCGCCGGCGTAACCGGCCGCGCTGCCCGCCGCGTTGGTGAGCACCTCCTGGGCCACCGGGGCTGCGATGTCGTTGGTGACGTCGATGTGGCGGCCGGACACGAGCGCGCCCACCACGTTCCCGCCTGCCGTCGCCGCCGGACCGAAATCGGTCGGCAGGACGTCAGCCACGACATCGGTCACGATCCCGTCGGCGATCGCGCCGCCCGCGGAGCGCAGCGCATTCGTGTCTCCCGAGATCAGCGCGACACCAGCGCCGGCGGCATTGCCGACTGTGGACGACGCCAGGCCCCCGTCGCCGAATCCCTCGGCGATCCGGCTGCCCGCCCACCGGGCGACCGTGGAGATCGCTGCGTTGCCGGAATCGTCCGTGCCCTCCCCCGGAGCGGTCGGACCGCCGTTGCCGGTGCCCTCCGCGAACCCCGCGGCCGGCGGCGAGGCCAACCCGTCGTCGAGGTCCATGACCGTCCACTCGGGCAGCATGATCAGCGCATCCTCGCCGGTCTGCCAGCCCTTGCCCTTGCCCACCGCGGCGGCATCGGCGATGACGAAACCCTGGTCGTGCGCGAGCTTGCGCTGCTCCTCGGTGAGGGTGGGTCGGCCGTCGTCGAACGTGTCGGTGACTTCGGTGTAGACGATCCGCGTCTTCTTCTCGTCCTGACCCTGGCGGCCGTAGCGGACGTAACCCTCGCCGTCGGTGCGCTGCAGCGTCGCGAAGCTGCTGACGCCGTTACCGATGTCGCTCTCGTCCCACGTCAGGTCGGTCCTGATCGTGCCGTCGGCGTTCTTGCGGTAGTCGGTGCGCAGGTCGGGGCCGTAGTCGGGGTTCAGCTCGTTGACCTGGCGGACCGAACCGTCGAGCTCGACGTTCATCCGGGTCAGCTGCTGCCCGTCGTCGTCGCGGGCCTTCCACGACGACTCCGTGCCCCCGTCCTTCTGCACCTCGAACAGTCCGTCGGCGCGGCTCTCGCCGTCGTCACCGACCCTGGTCTCGGCCCGCCGGACCAGCTCGGCGTTCGGGTCGACGGTCCGGCTGACGGTCCACTGGTTCCAGTCGACCCCCTTCGGGTCGTCGTCACCGCCCTCGACGGGCTCGGCATTCAGGGTGTCCCGCAAGCTCTCGTCGGCGCTCTGGTTCCAGGTCGTGGTGCTGTTGCGGTCGGTGTCCACCGTGACGGCGTTGCCGCCCCAGTCGAAGGTCGCGGTCTTCGCCCCTCCCTGGCCCTTCGTCACCTCGACCCCGGTGAACTTCTCGGTGGTCGTGCCCACCTCGACGGCCGTGACCGGCAGGTCGGCCAGCCCGGGGACGAGCGCCTGCGCCACCCCCGCTCCCTCGCTGTCCCGGGTGAACAGCTCAGCGTCACCGGCTGTGGTCTGCCGGGTGACGACGTCGCCGTTCACGCCGCGCAGCTGTGTGGTCTCCACGCCGGTCGGGAGTGACGTATCGATCACCACGTCGCCGCTGGCTCGGGACGACTCGGTCAGCACGGTGCCGTTCGACCAGGTCGTGGTCGACGTCGGCTGGCCCGCCGCGGTGGTGGCGAGCGTCACCTCCGGGGTCGGGTCGGCGGTCACGTAGGTCGGGAGCGTGAGCGGCGTGGGCGCCGCACCCTGGAAGGTGCGCTTGCGTTCGACCTCGCCCGTGTCGTTGTCGATGGTCCGGACGGTCGTGCGCCCGTCGGGCCCGACCTGCCGGTAGGTCGTCGCGTCGCCGTCGTCCTTGACGGTGAGGCCTGCGCCGTTCTCGGCGACGGTCTTGCGGACGTCGACCCCCGCCACGGTGATCTTCGCGTCGGTCTTCGACGTGTCGACCAACAGATCCTGGACCGCGCGCTCGCCGTCGCCCGTCACGTAGACGGTCGTGGTGGTGGCGGCCAGCTGTTCGGGCGTCACCGTGACCGGGGTAACCCTGGGGGCGACCTCGCCGGTCGACCGGTCGGTGACCACACCGTCCTCGACTACCGTGCGAGCCTTCTTGCCCGTCTCGTCGATCGAGGTGACGACCTCGCGCCCGTCACGGTAGGTCACCGTGGAGGTGAAGCTGCCGTCCGCGTTCCACTGCCGCTGCTCGATACCGCCGTCGGGGCGGTCGCTGACCGCGACCGTGCTGTCGGCCACCGGGTTCGCCACGAAGTCGACGAGCGCAGCGTTGTTCGCCGTCTCGGTCCATGCCGTGGCCTGGGCACCTGCCAGCGGCGCAGGCTGGTCGGGCGCCACGGCAGGCTTGCCCTCCACCCGGTCCCGCGAGACGACCGTCCCGTCCTCGTCGTACTCGACGCTGCGCGTCACGCCCTTGGCGTTGGTGGTGCGGACGAGCTTGGTGCCGTTGGGCCGCTCGACGACCCTCTCGCGGGAACCGTCGACGAAGGTGTCGGTGACCTGTGCGTCGTTGTGAGCCTGCTGGTAGGTCGCCACCACCGTGCCGTCCGCGGACGAGGCGAAGTTGCGCACCGTCGCACCGTCGACCGTCTGCCACGACGTCGGCACCACCGGCGCCTCGGCCACCGGCGCGACCGGCGCGACCGGCGCCGCCACGGGCTCCGGCGTGACCGGCGCCGGTACGGGTGCCGCCGGGACCGGTGATACTGCCTCGTCACCACCCGTACGTGCGTCCCGCACCCGCTCCTTCGACGCCTCGATCCTCCGCGCCACCTGCACATCGGACAAGTTGTCGTTCTGCTTGACCCTCGCCCGGTACGCCGCCTCCTCCTTCTGCACCGCCGCCAACGCCGCACCCGTCAACGGCTGTACAACCGGCGCAGCTGCCGCCGGCGCCACCGAGGCCTCGACAGGCGGGGCCGCCACCGCTGGTGAGGCCACCGGGGCGACCGGCGGCTCCACCGGTGCAACCACCGGTACCGGCGCAGAGACGGCCGGCACCAGCGGTGGCTCCGGCGTCACTACTGGCGCGACGACCGCCGGCACTTCTGGTGTCACACTCGTTGGCGCCGCCGGCGGTGGCGGACTCGCCACTGCGACCGGATCGGCGGGCACCGTCGGCGGCACGACGGCGGCCAGCGCAGCGGTGGCCGACAGGCCGGCGCCGTCGGTGGCGACTGACTGGGCTACCGGATCTGGCGACGCGGATGACAGCACGCCCTCATCCGAGCGCGGCGGCTCTGACTGCTGCGGGGTCACGTTCTGGTAAAGCCCCGCGCCCGTGGTGTCCTGCTCCGGCGATACCGGTCCGTCAGTTACCGTCGCGGTGCTCTGCACCGGCGCGGTCGCCACCGACACCACAGAATCCGGTGACGTGATCTGCGGCGCCGCATCCGTCGACAGCGGCGTGTCCCGGCTGGGAGCCACGTCCTGACTCGGAACCGCGGCGGAATCCGGCGTGGGCGCCGTGTACTGCGTCGCCGCGATATCCGGCACGGACCCGGCACCGGGCACCTGCCCCACGCCCGTCGAATTAGCAGTGTCCTGACCGGGCACCGCGTCCTGACTGGACGACACGTCCGGAGTGGGAGTGGCATCCGGAGTGGCCGCCATTTCCGGCGCGGAGCCCGCACCGGGCGTCGGCGCCGCATCCTGAGCGGCCACCGCGTCCGGAGCAGGCGCCGCGTCCTGAGCAGGCGCCGCATCCTGCGGAGCACCGGTGTCTGGGGTGTCCGCAAGAGCAGCGGGGGTCGCGGCGCCGAAGAGTAAGCCGGCAGCGGTCAGGCCAGCGCCCATTCCGCCGATCAGGAGCAATCGCGACCGCTCACCGATGCCATCGAGGTCAGGATCATCGACCGCGTTGTCGTAGGGATTGGTCAAGCCCTCGGGCCTGTTCGGCCTGCGCCCGCTCGAGGAATTGACACCCGCACCAGCTGCCATGACCCTGCCCCTTTGCACGCTCGAACTTCTGTGAGCGACGCTAGGGAGGAATCAGGCCGTCCATCAGTGCGCAACTGCCAACGACGGTTCGGCGGCGGGGCCTGGTCGGGCACCTGCCCGACCGCGGGTGGATCACGAGGTGCGGATCGACGGTACGAAACGCGGCGGACTCATGATCGGCGATCGTGTCACCCACCCCGGCCCCATCACGACGCCACGCCGGAGCCACCACGACCACTATGATCAAGCCCAGCTGCGTTGCATTCGGTCTGGACCGCGACTCGAAGTTGGACTGTCACTTTGTGACGTGGCCCCTTGTATGACATGACGGACGAGGTGCCCGCCCACCCACGGTCGTTTCAAGATCATGTGAGTTTGAGGATTGCTCGCGGTTCGCGGCGCGGGCGGCGTTGAGGTCCTCGTCGCGTTCGGCGAGTTGCAAGCCCAGGTCGATGATTTTTTGCTCCAGCCGGGTGATCTGCTGGTGGAGGGCGTCGACATCGGCTGGGTTGCCGAGCCCGGACTCGCGCCAGGTGTGCTCGCCGAGGGCGTCGGAGAGCCGATGTTCGAGGTGCTGGATGCGGGTGTGGAGGCGGGCGGCGCGTTCGTGGGCGGCGAGCAGGTCGGCCTGCGGCGAGGCCCGGGTGACCGCCGGGGGCCCCGTTGGTGGTGGCGGGCGGCTCGGCGGCGAGGGTGTGGATCTTTCCGAGGAGGTCGCGGTGGCGGTGGAGGAAGCTGCGGTCGACCCCGGCGGCGCGGGCGATGGCGGACACGTTGATGTCGGC
>JAJAZD010000261.1 GCA_026785945.1 Pseudonocardia sp.
GCACGATCGCGTGCGCGCCGACCGCGACCGCGGCGCCCGCCAGCGCCCGGCCGAGCGCCCCGGGCCCGAGCGGCAGGAGCAGGAGCAACGCCGCGGGCAGGGCGGGCAGGGTCAGCGCATCGGGCAACCGGTGGTGGCGCAGGTCGACCGCCCCCGCCGCGACGCCCAGCCACGCGAGCCCCAGCAGCACCGGCAGCCACCGCACGGGCAACCCTCCCCCGGCCCAGGCCCCGCCCAGCACGGCCCACGCGGCACCCACCGCGATCTCGCACCCCGGCGGCCGCACCCGTGCCCCCCGACGCAGCCTGCCGAGCACCCAGCGGGCCCCGCTCCCGGCCAGCGCACCCAGGGCTGCCACGACCAGCACGCCCACCACCGGCTCGACGACGTCCATCACCCGATGCTGTGCGGTCGCGGCCGCGTGCACCAGTGCGATCTCCCCGGCTGTGGACGGACCGACCGTGGTGGGGACAACCGGGGCCAGGGCATGGTTCGGGCCACGGCAGCGTTGGTGTCGCGCGATAGCCGGTTTCCGAAGCGAGGAGAACCCGTGGCACTCGATCCCGACCTGACCGCAATGTTCGCCGCGCAGCGCGGCGGCACGCTGATCACCCTCAAGCGCGACGGGCGCCCGCAGGCATCGGTGGTGACCCACGCCTTCGAGCCGCAGGAGCTCACGGTGCGTGCCTCGATCACGGAGCCGAGGGCGAAGACCCGCAACCTGCGCCGGGACCCCCGCGCGAGCTACCTGGTCACTGCGCCCGACCTGCGGTCCTACGCCGTCGGCGAGGGTCTGGCCGAGCTCACGGCCCCGGCGGCCGACCCGTCCGACGAGACGGTGGAGGCGCTGGTGGCGCTCTACCGCGACATCGGGGGCGAGCATCCGGACTGGGACGAGTACCGCGCCGCGATGGTGGCCGACCAGCGGGTCGTGCTGACCCTGCGACTCGAGCACGTCTACGGATGGCGGATGCCGGACGCCTGAGCCCGATCGGCGGCGACCCGATCCGCGCCAACCCGATCCGCGGCAACCCGGTCCGCGTCTACCAGATCCGCGGCGACCCGATCCGCGGCGACCCGACCCGCGGCGAGGTCGGCCGACGCGGCGTCGAGCAGTGCGGTGACCGGGCCCGGCGCGCCGACCGCCATCAGCATCGCGCCCGGTCCCTCCAGCCCGGTCCACGCCCACCGGACACCGGGGCTCTCGCCGGAGCGGTCGCGGCCGGCCCCGGCGCCCACCACCACCATCGTCCCGACGGCCCGCGCGCCGGCGGAGCCGCCGGGACCGCTCAGGGCGGCGTCGTCGCCGTCGAGCAGCACCGCGTGGGCGAGCAACGTCTCGCAGCCGAGCGTCACCGTCAGCTCACTGCGGTACCGGCCACCGCGCCCGCCGAGCCGGCCGAGCACCACGATCTCCCGGACCGCGGCGCGGGCCCCGGCTGCGAGCTCCATACGCAGCGAGGTGTCGAACGCGGCGCCGTCGCTGACGATCACGGCCTGCGGCGCCCAGCCCAGCCAAGCGCCCGGGCCGACCGTCACCACCGTGTCCCACCGGGCCCGCTCGCCGGCGGGACCGGGCTGCACGAGGGTCGCCCCCGCGCTGCGCACCTCGAGTTCCGCGCCCGCGCCGACGTCCACCGCCAGGCTCAGGACGTCCCCGCCGAGCGGCCCCCCGGCCCCGTGCACGAGATGGACGCGGTCGTCCCCGGTCGGGCGCAGGACGATCGGCCATGCGTGCGTCCACCGGATGCGCTGCCGTCCGGCGCACCGGTCGACCGAGAGCGCGGCGGTGGCGGTCAGTCCACCGCTCACCCGCGCCGGGCCCGCACGCGCGCCGCGACCCATTCGGTGATCCCCGCGGCGTCGGGCTGCTCACGCAGCGAGACGAACAGGGTCGGGCGGCCGTCGCGAACGCCCTCCGCGTCGGCCGCCATGACCTGGAGATCGGCTCCGACCAGCGGCGCGAGGTCAGTCTTGTTGATCACGAGCAGGTCCGACCGGGTGACGCCGGGGCCCCCCTTGCGGGGCACCTTGTCCCCGCCGGCGACGTCGAGCACGAAGATCTGCGCATGGACGAGCCCATAGCTGAACGTGGCGGTGAGGTTGTCACCACCGCTCTCCACGAGCACGAGGTCGGGATCGTGGCGCGCGACGAGATCCTCGACGGCGTCGAGGTTGGCGGTGATGTCGTCGCGGATCGCGGTGTGCGGGCAGCAACCGGTGCGGACCGCGCGGATCCGCTCCTCGGGCAGGACACCGTGGCGGCGCAGGAACTCGGCGTCCTCCTCGGTGTAGATGTCGTTGGTGACGACGACGAGGGAGAGCTCGTCGCGGAGGGCCCGGCACAGCGCTGCCACCAGAGCGGTCTTGCCGCTCCCCACCGGGCCGCCGATCCCGACACGCAGCGGACCCGCCGGACCGGCGGCGAGTGGGGGGTGGGCGGTCATCAGGTCGTCACGATGCAAAGAGAGTCGCCTCCGAGGTGTGGTGCAGCTGGGCCAGTACGTCGAACAGGGGGCTTCCGTCGGCGGGGAGCCCGGCCGGATCGTCGGCGATGACGGCGAGCATCGCGATCCGGGTGGCCTCGACCGCGACCGGCTCGGCCAGCCGGCCCGCCGCGGCCGCCAGCGCGGCGACCGCGATCGGGTCGAGCCCGAGCAGGCGCACCGCCGCCGTGCACGCCCCGCCGACCAGGTGGTGCAACGCGAGGGCGGCGGCCTGCAGCGGGGTTCCCCCGGCCGCGGCCGCCGCGGCGCCGAGCACGAGCGGATGGTGCACCCGCGGCAGGGCACGGAGCGCGTCGACGGCCGGGGTGGGCCACGTCCGGCCGACCGTCCGGAGCAGCGCGCTGCCCTGCGCCCGCGACGCGGCCCGTGCCGCGGCGGAAGGCAGGCGCGCGGAGACCGCGGCGTCCCACCGACCCCAGTCCGGTCCAGGAGAGCCACCCCCCGCGCCGGCCCGGACGTGGCTCTCCTGAACCCCGGCGCGGGCACACGCCGCGGCGGAGGCCGCGGCGGGCACCCGGCCCCCGGTCCGGACCCGACCGTCCAGGAACAGGGCCAGATCGCCCTCGGTCCGCAGCAGCCCGCGATCGACCAGCGCCTCCACCCCGCCGGAGTGGCCGTGGCCCCCGGACGGCAGCCGGGAGTCGGCGAGCAGCAGCAGCCCCGAGAGTGTCACCGGCACCCGCCTCCGTTCCTTGACCCGCCGCACCGTCCTATGCGCCGGATGTTCCCGACACGTGGCGGTGGTGTCACCCCGGTGTGAACGCACTTACCAGCGGTGCGCCACGTCGAGGACGATCCGCGTGTCCCCACCCGGGCCGGCCAGCGCGAACACACGGAACGGCAGCCGCGCCCGCGTGCCGACGCCGAGGGTGGTGTAGCCCTCGAAGGACCCGGCAGCGACCACCGAGCGCAGCGTCCGGTACCCCGCCACGTCGGCGACGCGCCGCCCGACCCCGACTCCGAACGTCGGCACACCCTCCTCGTCGTAGGACGGGTGGTGCAGAACGACCTGCAGCCGCGCCCCTCCGGGCACTCCCACGACCTCGCCGGACCCATCGGCGCGGACCGCGTCGACGTAGCTCACATCCCACCCGGCGCCGGTGGAACCGGCGATCTGGAACACCACCCGGTCGTAGCACGTGTGGCGTCCGGTCCGGACGAGGAACAGCGGCGAGGGGTTCATCGCCGCCGCGGACTCCGGCGTGGACCCCCACCCCGTCGCGCAGGCCGCCACGCGTGCGGCGGCGGGTGCAGTGGCCGCGGCGGGTGCAGTGGCCACTGCGGGTGCAGGGGCCGCGGCGGCCGGACCGGTGAGTGCGGCGCCGGCGAGCAGGGCCGCGCTGAGCAGTGCGGAACCGAACAGGGCGGGGCGGCGCAGGGTCGGGCGTCGCCGGGCCGGGTCGGGACCGGGGGCGATGGGTGTGCGGAACCGGGTCATGGCGGCCTCCTCGGGCCGAAAGAATGGGACAACCTGAGAGACGTCTCACCGGCTCTCAGGTTGTGTCACCGCTCAGAACAGGAAGTACCGCTGTGCCATCGGCAGCACCGCAGCGGGTGCGGCCTGCACCACCTCGCCGTCGATCCGGACGGTGAACGTGTCGGGCTCGACCTCGATCCGCGGCAGCGCGTCGTTGCCCGGCATGTCGGCCTTGGTCAGCGCCCGGGTGTCGCGCACCGCGACCAACCGCCGCCGGACGTCCAACCGCGAGGCCAGGCCGTCCGCCACCGCCGCGGGCGCCACGAAGTGCACCGACGTGGCCGCGGCGGTCACCGGGGACGCACCGAACATCGGGCGCGGCAGCACCGGCTGCGGTGTCGGGATCGACGCGTTCGCGTCGCCCATGGCGGCGTAGGCGATCACCCCGCCCTTGATCACGAGCGCGGGACGGACCCCGAAGAACGCCGGGTGGTACAGCACCAGATCGGCGAGCTTGCCCACCTCCACCGACCCGACCTCGCCGTCGAGGCCGTGGGCGATCGCGGGACAGATCGTGTACTTCGCGACGTACCGCCGCGCGCGCATGTTGTCGGCGGGCCCGTCGCCGGGCAACGCCCCCCACCGCTTCTTCCCCACGTGCGCGGTCTGCCACGTCCGCAGCGCCACCTCCCCGACCCGGCCCATCGCCTGCGAGTCCGAGCCGATCATCGAGATCGCGCCGATGTCGTGCAGCAGGTCCTCCGCGGCGATGGTCGACGGCCGGATGCGGCTCTCGGCGAAGGCCAGGTCCTCGGGCACGGTCGGCTTGAGGTGGTGGCAGACCATGAGCATGTCGAGGTGCTCGTCGACGGTGTTGACCGTGTGGGGCCGCGTCGGGTTGGTCGACGACGGCAGCACGTGCGGCTGCCCCGCGACGGTGATGATGTCGGGCGCGTGACCGCCGCCTGCGCCCTCGGTGTGGTAAGCGTGGATGCCCCGGCCGGCGATCGCGGCGAGGGTGTCGGCGACGTAGCCGGCCTCGTTGAGCGTGTCGGTGTGGATCGCCACCTGCACGGCCGCCTCGTCGGCCACCCGCAGGCACGCGTCGATCGCGGCGGGTGTGGAGCCCCAGTCCTCGTGCAGCTTGAAGCCCGAGATCCCGGTGAGCACCTGCTCCCGCAGCGCGTCCACGCCCACGGTGTTGCCCTTGCCGAGCAGGGCGATGTTGAGGGGGTACGGGTCGAGCGACTCCAGCATCCGCGCCACGTACCAGGACCCGGGCGTGACGGTGGTGGCCTTCGTACCTTCGGCCGGGCCGGTGCCGCCCGCGACCCACGTGGTGACGCCCGCGCCGAGCGCCTCGGGGATCTGAGTCGGGGAGATGAGGTGGACGTGGCAGTCCACCCCGCCCGCGGTCATGATCAGACCGTTACCCGCGATGATCTCCGTGGACGGGCCGATCACCAGGTCGGGGTGAACGCCGTCCATGATGTCGGGGTTGCCGGCCTTGCCCAGCGCGACGATCCGCCCGTCCCGCACGCCGACGTCGGCCTTGACGACTCCCCAGTGGTCCAGGATCAGCGCACCGGTGATGACGAGGTCGGGCGTGCCCGCGGCGCGCGGTGCGCGGGCCTGGCCCATCGACTCGCGGATGACCTTGCCGCCGCCGAACACGACCTCGTCGCCGCCGCGCGGGCCGCGGCAGCGGTCCTCGGTGACCTCGATCAGCAGGTCGGTGTCGGCGAGGCGGACACGGTCACCGGTGGTAGGGCCGTACAGCTCCGCGTACCGGGCCCGGTCGATGACCCACGGGCCGATGCCCTCCGGCGTCACAGGCGCAGACCCGGCACGGTGGCCGTGCCACCCAACGCCACCAGCCACACCGTCACGTCGAGACCGGGTTCGAACCGCACGGCCGTGCCGGCGGGCACCGCGAGCCGCTTGCCCGCGGCCAGGGACCGGTCGAACAGCAGCGCCGGGTTCGCGGCGGCGAAGTGGTAGTGCGACCCGACCTGGATCGGCCGGTCGCCGGAGTTGACGACCTCGAGCGTGGTGCGTGCCCGGTCCACGGGGACCGGGCCCTCCCCCAGTAGGTACTCGCCCGGGATCACTGCACCGGCCGGTGCACGGTGACGAGCTTGGTGCCGTCCGGGAAGGTGGCCTCCACCTGCACGGAGGTGACCATCTCGGCGATCCCGTCCATCACGTCGTCGCGGGTGAGCACGTGCTGGCCGCCCGTCATGAGCTCGGCGACGCTGCGGCCGTCGCGCGCCCCTTCCAGGACCCACGCGCTGACCGTCGCGACGGTCTCCGGATAGTTCAGCTTGAGCCCGCGGTCGCGGCGCTGCCGCGCCAGTCCGGCGGCGACGTGCAGCAGCAGCCGCTCCTGCTCGTGGGGGGACAGCAGCATCTGCGGACCTCCAGCGGTCGGTCGCCTACTCGGGTCGGGTCGCCCCAACCTAGTGCCGGGCGATGTCGCCGCGGTTACGCCGGGCAGGATGGGACCCCGTGTCCCGGGGAGATCGTCACGCACGTGCCGTCGTCCGCGCCGAGGTCGACCACGGCCACGCCGAGCTCGTCGGCGACCCGGACCGGCCCCAGGGCTGGACGCTGCTGGTGGACGGCACCGCGCAGTCCCACCTCGACCTCGACGACCCGACCCACCTCGAGTTCGAGTACATCCGGCGGCTCGGGCACGTGGTCGACCTGATCGCCCCGGCCGCGGCGCCGTTGCGGGTGCTGCACCTGGGCGGTGGGGCGTGGACGCTGGCTCGCTACGTCGCGGCGACCCGTCCGGGCTCCGCGCAGACCGTCGTCGAGATCGACGGCGGGCTGGCCGACCTCGTCGCCTCCCGGCTCCCGGCCGACGGCATGGACATCGAGGTCGTCGTCGCCGACGCCCGCGCCGCGCTCGCCGCCGTACCGCCCGGCTCGGTCGACCTGCTGGTGCTCGACGTGTTCGCCGGCGCCCGCACCCCGTCGCACCTGACGTCGGCGGAGTTCGTGTCCGCCGCGGCGCTCGCCCTCGCACCCGACGGCGTCTACGCCGCCAACGTCGCGGACGGCGGACCACTCGCGTTCGGCCGCACTCAGGTGGCGGCCGCCGCCGCGGAGTTCACCGGGATCGCGCTGGTCGCGGCGCCGGAGATCCTGCACGGGCGCCGCTTCGGCAACCTGGTGCTCGTCGGGTCCGGGCGCGCGCTGCCGGTGGCGGCGCTGACCCGGCGCGCCGCCGGGGACCCGTTCCCGGCCCGCGTCCTGGACGACCCCGACGCCCGCCGCTTCGCCGGAGCCGCGACGGCGCCGGCCGACAGGGCCGCGACCCCATCACCCGAGCCGCCTCCCGGCTTCTTCGGCAGGCCACCCGAGTGAAGCGAGCGGGAGTCCGATGACCAGCTCCGCCCGAGGGCGATCTCCTACGACCGGTTGGCCAACTGCGAGTTGAGTAGTGCGTCGCCGACACTATCCGCGACAAGCCTCGCGATCACGACGTGGTCGGAGGAAAGTGCAAGAGCGGAACATTGTAGAGATCGGGGTTCCGAACGCGGTGCATATGCGGGCTACGGACCTCGATGACAAGCATTTCGGTGAGGAACTGGACCTCCGTGCCGAGGAGATGGCTTGTGTACGCGGTGGCGCTGTCCGCCTTGACCCCGACACTCACATGGATGTGCGGGGCCACTTGCTCAGCGGCCGGATCCTAGGCGAGGGTGCCGCCGCCGAACGCCTCGACACCCGCAAGATGAACCGCATCCCAGACCGGGGCGTCAGGGTCATCGATCGTGTTGCAGGTGCCGACGATCTGAACCCTCCGGAACCCGGCGATGAAGCCCGGTATGTACCCCTGCCGCACGTTGTGTTTCTCGCAGAAGTCGGCCAGCGCGGGAAAGAAGTCATCGCCGTGGTCGACGGTGACCGCAAAGCTGCGGCCCAGGGTGAGTTCGTGACTACGCACGGGCCGTTACCAGATCGTTCCGGTCCGTGGCTCGGTCCGACAGCGGGTACCCGCCAGGTTCGGCGAAGGTCTGGCGGGTGGCGACGCGGTCGCGTCCGGTTGCCAGCAGATGGTGAAGCAGGACGCGTGCCTTGAGCGGGTGCAGCATGCCCGCGGATATGAGGCCCCGCCCGAGTAGGTCGCTCTCGGAGCCCGGAAAGGCGTAGGTAGCGGCGAGGACGGAGCCGGCGCCGGTTCGCGAGGCAAGGACGACCGGGATCCTCGATGCCGCGTTCGAGAGCGCCTCGACGACCGCAGCCGGGACGTGCCCTGCTCCGAAGGCGGCGACCACGAGCCCATCACTGTGCTCGGCAGCAGCCTGCGCGAGTACTCCGCTGTCACCCAGCACGATCGTGACCAACTCGACGGTGACGACGCGCGATGGTTCCTTGGCCGGACGCGTGACGCGGCGCGTCGGCCGGTTCAGGATCGTCGGGAGACCTTCCACTACGTAGCCGAGCGGGCCGCCATTCGGGGATGCGAAGGTGTGCCCGCTGGTGGCGTGGGCCTTGCAGACCCGCGCGGCTGCATGGATTTCGTCGGCGAACAGCACAAGGACGCCGAGGTCACGGCCATGGCCCACGGCCACCTCGACCCGGCCCGAACCCGGCACACCAGCATCGCGGACTGACTGAACTGGAGCCGGCAAGACGCCGTCGTCGGTGGCCGCGATAGTGGCTGTGATGACAGAAGGGTGGGTGGGCCGCGGTCCGAACTCGCAGTTGTCGACCTCGCCAAGAACCGGCCACCACGCCTGGACCACTGACCTGTTCGAGTGAACGACCGGTCCGGGCGAGCACCGGTGTCCGGACCGGTAGCGGTGTTCAGCACCACCTGGCCCGGAACGGGCGCTTCGTCGACCACCCGTAACCGCCGGCGCGGGACCGGCCGTAATGCGCCGTCATCGTGCTGCAACGGTCTGCGTGCCTGCGAAGCGCGCTGGCGCCAGGAGCGCGAGCGGCGTGCACGTGACCGCTGCTCATCGGTTCCACCAGCCACCGGCCCGCAGCGTCGGCCGCGGTCAGTTCGGCAACCAGCTCCGGCAGGCTCCCGGCGACATCGGCCAGATCGCTCACCAGCGCCGGCCGGGACCGGGTCAGAAGGCGCCGTTGTCGCGCGCTTTCTGGACGTTGGCCCCGTGCTCGGCGAAGGTCTCCGCGAAGCAGGACGTGCCGTCGGTCTCGCAACGGACGAAGTAGAGCCATGGTCCGGCCTCGGGCTCGAGGGCCGCGGTGATGGCCTCGTTGCCCGGTGCGGCGATCGGGGTGGGCGGCAGTCCGACGTTGAGGTAGCTGTTGTAGGGCCCGGCGCGCCGCCGGTCGTCGTCGGTGGTGGCCAGGGCCTGCAGGTCGAGGGGGTAGTTGACGGTGGAGTCCAGCTCCAGGCGCCGACCGAGGCCGAGGCGGTTGTAGATCGCGCGCGACACCTTCGGCATGTCCTTCGTGATCCCCTCCTTCTCCACGAGCGAGGAGATCACCAGCACCTCGTAGGGCGAGCTGCCCAGGCTCTCCGCGCCGGACACCAGCCCGGTCGCCTCCAGCCGGACCGACGATGTGGTCAGCAACCCGCCGAGCACCTCGACGGCGGACTCCCCCGGCGGGACGTCGTAGCGGCCGGGGGCGAGCAGTCCCTCCAGGCGCCGGATCGGATCGGCGTTCGCGACGCCCTCGAGCGCCCACCCCGGGACGCCGAGCTCGGCCGGGTCGGTGTCGACCATCGCGGCGCGCAACTGCTCGACCGACAGGCACTGCTCGGCGCCGTCGATCACCGCGCAGGTGGCCTGCGAAATCTGGGTGAGCACGCCGGGCGCGACGGCACCACCGGGCCCGGCTGTGTCGTCGAGCTGCACGCCACCGCGGATCTCCAGCTGGCCCAGCCGCGACGCCGGTTCCAGCAACAGCTCCACGGCGGCCTCGGCGGACATCTGCTGCCGGAGCCGGTAGAAGCCCGGCTGGACCGAACGGATTCGTTCCTCCGCGTCGGCCGCGTCGATGAAGGCCTTCACACTGGCGACGACGCCCTTGTCCGCCAGCTCCCGGCCGATCAGCGCGCCGGTCGCACCCTGGGCGACCTGCACGACGACGTCGCCGGAACCGGGCCCGTCGTAGTCGGGCGTGGCCACCCTCGTCGTGTATAGGTAGAACCCGCCGGCGCCGACGGCACCGAGCAGGAGCACGATCGCGGTGACCAGTACACCCAGCCGTCTGCGGCGTCGCCGGACCCGTTCCCGCTTCACAGTGCGCTGTTCGCGACGGGTGGTGGCGGCGGCGGACGCGACGGAGGCGGCGGAGGGCGCGGGGCGCACGATGGTGACGGGCGCGGTCTCGTCGTCGATCATCGCCGCGAGGGGTTCCCGTCCGTCGGAGCATCGTCCGGCATGTCACGATCGGTCAGGTCCACAGTGCCGCAGAGTAGGCGAGCGCACCCGGACGGGTCGGGCGGGGGGCCGCTGGGTAACCCGGTGTTCATCGGGGCGAGTCGAGCCATCCCTGGAGAATGGTCACCGCTGCGGCCTGGTCCACGACGGCCCGCTGCCGGCGCCCCTTCACGCCGCGCTCGCGCAGCGCCCGGGTGGCGACGACGGTCGTGAGGCGCTCGTCGGTGAACACGACCGGCACGTCCAGGGAGTTCGCCAGCGCGCCGGCGAACTCCCGGGCCGCCTCCGCGGCCAGGCCTTCGCGCCCGGCCAGCGTGCGGGGCAGCCCGACGACGACCTGCACGACCTCGTGCTCGGCCACCAACGCGGCGACGGCCCGCAGATCGCCGCCGGCGGTGTCACGTCGGACCGTCACCAGAGGGGTGGCGAGCAGCCCGTCCGGATCGGAGAGGGCGACCCCGACCCGGACGGAGCCGACGTCGATGCCGAGCCGCCGACCCCGCTCGGGAGCGGCGGGGACGGCCGGGTCGTTCATCGGAGTGCGGCGCGCAGCGCGTCGATCGCGGCAGGGACGCCGGAGGGATCCGTGCCCCCGCCCTGCGCGAGGTCGGGCTTGCCTCCCCCGCGCCCGCCGACGGCCGCGGCGAACGCGGGCACGCGCTTCCCGGCGGCGATGCCGCGGTCGCGCGCCGACGACGTCGTGGCGACGACGAACGCGAGCTTGCCCGCGCCCTCGGCGGAGAACAGTGCCACCACTCCCGGCCGCGACCCGAGCCGCGCGCGCACGTCGGAGGCCAGCGCGCGCAGGTCGTTGCCGCTCACCCCGTCCGGCGCGGCCACGGCGACCAGCGCGACACCGTTCACGTCCTGCGCGCCGGCGGCCAGCGTCCCGGCCGAGGACAGCACCGAGTCGGCGCGCACCTTCTCCAGGTCGCGCTCCGCGGTGCGCAGCCGCTCGACGAGCGAGTTGATCCGTTCCGGCAGGTCCTCGGGGCGGGCCTTGAGCTGCTCGGCGATCGAGGACACCAGGACGTGCTCGCGGGAGAGGAAGCGGAAGGCATCCAGGCCGACCAGCGCCTCCACCCGACGCACCCCGGAGCCGACCGATCCCTCGGAGAGCACCTTGACCATGCCGATCTCGCCGGTGCGCCCGACGTGGGTGCCCCCGCACAGCTCGCGGGAGTAGTCGCCCATGTCGACCACCCGGACCTGGTCGCCGTACTTCTCACCGAACAGCATCATTGCGCCGAGCCGGCGAGCCTCGTCCATCGACATCACCGACGTCTCGACGACGCGGTCCTCCTGGAGCACCGAGTTGACCTCGTCCTCGATCTCGGTGAGCGCGCCACGCGACACGGCCCCGGTCGGGGACGTGAAGTCGAACCGCATCCGGCCCGGGGCGTTGAGCGAGCCGGCCTGTGCCGCGGACGGCCCGAGCGCTCCTCGCACTCCGGCGTGCACGAGGTGGGTGGCGGTGTGGGCCCGTGAGATCGACGCCCGGCGGTCCCGGTCGACCTCGGCGACGACGGCGGCGTCGAGAGCCACCTCGCCCGCGACGACGGTGCCGCGGTGCACCCGCAGCCCGGCGAGCGGGGTCTGGACGTCGTCGATGCGGACGGTGAACGAGGCGCCGCGCAGCTCACCGGTGTCGGCCTGCTGGCCACCGGCCTCGGCGTAGAACGGGGTGCGGTCGAGCACGATCTCGACCTCGTCGCCGTGGCCCGCCGCCGGCACCGGGGCCCCGCCGGCGAGCAGCCCGACGACCGTGGCGTCGGCGGTGAGCGCGTTGTAACCGAGGAACTCACCACGACCGTGGGCGTCGAGAACGGTGCGATAGATCGTGCCGTCGCCGTGGCTCACCTTGTGCTTGGCGGAGTCGGCCTTCGCGCGGGTCCGCTGCTCGTCCATCAGGGCGGCGAACCGGTCCCGGTCGACCTCCAAGCCGGCCTCGGCGGCCATCTCGAGGGTGAGGTCGATCGGGAAACCGAACGTGTCGTGCAGCTGGAACGCACGGTCACCGGGCAGCACGGAGTGCCCGGCCTGCTTCGTCTGCGCCACGGCGGTGTCGAAGATGCGCGAACCCGCCGTGAGCGTCTGGAGGAACGCCTCCTCCTCCGCGCGCACCACGGCGGAGATGCGCTCGAAACCTGCGGCGAGGTCGGGGTAGGACGGCGCCATGACGTCGCGGACGACCTCGGCGAACGACTCCAGCACGGGCTCCTGCACCCCCAGTAGCCGCGACGACCGGACGATGCGGCGGAGCAGGCGGCGCAGGACGTAACCCCGCCCCTCGTTCGAGGGTGTGACCCCGTCCCCGATGATCATGACGCTGGAGCGGGCGTGGTCCGCGATGACCCGGAAGCGGACGTCGTCCTCGGTGGACGCCCCGTAGCGCCGCCCGGAGAACTCCTCTGCACGCGCGATCACCGGACGCACGAGGTCGGTCTCGTACACGTTCTCCACGCCCTGGAGCACCGCGGCGACCCGCTCGACGCCCATGCCCGTGTCGATGTTCTTCTGCGGCAGCACCCCGACCGGCGGGTGGCCCAGCTTCGGGCTCAGCTCACCGCGCACGTCCTGCATGAAGACCAGGTTCCAGATCTCCACGTAGCGGTCCTCGTCAACGACGGGGCCACCGTCCCTGCCGTGCTCGGGCCCGCGGTCGTAGAAGATCTCCGAGGACGGCCCGCTCGGACCGGGCACGCCCATGTCCCAGTAGTTGTCCTTGCCGTCGCGGCGCTGGATCCGCTCGGCGGGCAGATCGGCGACCGTGCGCCACAGGTCGACGGCCTCGTCGTCGTCCTGGTAGACGGTGACCCAGATGCGGTCGGGGTCCAGGCCGTAGCCGCCGGCGTCCTGGCTGCCGGCGACCAGGTCCCAGGCGTGGGAGATCGCGCCGGCCTTGTAGTAGTCCCCGAAGGAGAAGTTGCCTGCCATCTGGAAGAACGTGTTGTGCCGCGTGGTGCGCCCGACCTCGTCGATGTCGCCGGTGCGCACACACTTCTGGATGGAGGTGGCGCGAGCGTAGGGTGTGGGCACCTCGCCGAGGAAGTACGGCTTGAACTGCACCATGCCGGCGTTGACGAACAACAGGTTCGGGTCGTCGAGGATCAGCGACGCGCTGGGCACCGCGGTGTGCCCGGTGCCGGTGAAGTGGTCGGTGAAACGGCGGACTATCTCGCGGGTCTGCACGGGGACGGCCTTCGGATTCGCGAGCGGGGATGAGACGCGGGAACGGCAGGGGCGAGCGGTCAGGCCCCTGCCCGGCGCGCTCGCGCGCGGGGACCCGACACCGGCCCGTCGGTCAGCGCGTCGCGGTAGGTGGGCAGGGCCGCACCGGTGCGGAGCTCGACGAGGTCGGTGAGCTCCCGCTCCCGCGCGCTCATCCCGGCGCGCACCTCGGCACCGAACGCGCCGAGCCCGGCCCCGAGCTCACGCAGGCCGTCGGCGATGTTCTCGCCGACACCGGCCGGGGTGAGGCGATGGGCGGCGTCGGAGGCGCGCCGCGTGGCGTACACCCCGGCCGCGACGCCCATCCCGAGCCAGAACAGGCGCTTCATGACCGGCCCCTTCGCCTGCCGCGGCCGGGACGGGTGCGCAGCGAGTGCTGGCCGGCGTCCTTCCCGGCCCTGCGGGCCCTGACCGCACGATTGAGCCCGTAGGAGAAGGCGGCTGCGCGCACCAGGGGGCCGCCGAGGGTGGCGGTGAACAGCGACGTGAGCACCGAGATGTTGCTGCTGACCGTGCGCGCGCTCGACGTGATGCCGTCGACCCGCTCCAGCTGCGTGTTGACCTGGTGCAGTGTCGTCTGTGCGTTGTCCAGCAGTGGCGCACTGCCCTCGTGGGCCTTGCGGATCGCGACGGTGGCCTCGTCGAGCGTCCGGCCGAGCTTGAGCAGGGGCACGGCCAGCAGTCCCACGAGGACCACGAACGCCCCCGCGGCGATCAGCGCAGCGATCTGACCAGCCGACACGTAGCCCTCCTCGGAATCGCCCTGAACGGGGGATGATCGCCGATCACGCTACTCCCCGGGGACTTCGACACGCTCCCGGGTTCAGGCGATCCCGGCGTACCCGTCCGGCCCGGAGATCGTCACGGTCGACCCGGTGATCAGGTCGGCGTCGGCGTCGGTGTGGCCGTCGGCGTCGGCGTCGGCGTCGGGGACGATGACGCCGCGCAGCCGGTTGAGCGCGCGGTGCTGGGTGACCCGCACCGCGCCCGGGGTCGAGCCGACCACCTGCGCGGTCTCCTCCGCGCTGAGCCCGACGGCGATGCGCAGTACGAGCACCTCCCGCTGGCGGGGGGTCAAGGTGTGCAGCAGGTGGCCGAGACGTTCGGTGAGCTCCCCGGCGAGCAGGCGTTGCTCGGGCCCGTCGTGCAGGACCGGCGCATCCGGGAGGTCGGCCATCGGCTCGGAGCGGTTGCGGCCGATCGCCCGGAACGCGTCGGTCACCTTGTGGGCGGCGATCCCGTAGACGAACGCACGGAAGGACAACCCCCTGATCGTGTAGCCGGGCAGCGCGCTCACGACCGCGAGGCAAACCTCCTGCGCCACGTCGTCGGCCGACCCGATGACCGTCTCCTGACGGCCGAGCCGACCCCGGCAGTAGCGCAGGACCAGCGGCTGGATCTCGGCGAGCAGGCGGTTCCTCGCGTGGGTGTCACCCTCCACGGCCGCGGCCACGAGACCCTCGAGGACGTGAGGGGCGGGAATCGGCTGGGCCTCGTCGTCGGGCGGTGCCACCGCATCCGAAGGCGGGTCGGGCGAGACGTTCGACAGGTCCGGAGCCGTGCCGGGCTCGGCCAGCGCGAGGGCGCTCATCGGATCGTCGCGGCTGTGGTGGCGACCGAGCGGCCGTCGGCGGACATGGGCGTGGACATGGACATGGTCGGGTTCCCCTCCCCTGCACCGGCAGGTCGCCGGTGTCACGCGTACTCGCATCACCGACTCACGCGCCCCGGCACTGACCGGTGGGGCGTGGCGACGCGTCGTGCTTGTCGTGCTGTGGAGCGCCCGAGCACCCGTCGGATACCTGCGTCCCCCGACTGCAGGAAGGTTCTCGGCGGTCCAGCTCATCCTCGCCCGATCCCCGCTGTGCCCTACGGTGATCGAACCGTCGTACTGTTTTTCAGCCGTGCGGTGGTGACAGCTTCTACCTTCAAGTACGCATCCTGGGTGACCCCCCAGTTGGAGTCAAGAGACAGTTGGCGGACGATTGGTTACTCTCCGCGTAATGGATTCGCCTGCCAACGGCCGACCGGGTGACGCCAGGGCCCGCGCCGCACAGACCAAACGGGACCGCACCCGGCGTGCGCTCCTCGACGCCGCCGGCGCGACCTTCGGATCCCAGGGCTGGGCGCGGTCGCGGATGGAGGACATCGCCGCCACGGCCGGGGTCAGCGCGGCCACCGCCTACAACCACTTCCCGTCGAGACATGCCCTCATCGGTCATGTCTACGGCCCGCTCGTCGGGCCCCTGATGACGCAGGCGGAACAGGACATCGCCGCCGACCGGCCGGTGGTGGAGGCCCTGCAGGACCAGGTCAGAACGCTCGCGCGCATCACCTTCCGGCACCAGCGGCTGACCGGGGCGTTCTGGGCCGCCGTGCAGGAATACACGATCAAGGTGTCGGGGCCCGCGGCTCCCGACGACGACATCGACCCCCGCACACTGGCGCCGATCCCCGAGCCGCTGACGTTGCTCATTGCGCACGGGCAGCGACTCGGCGTGCTCCGGACGTTCCCACCGGCCGCGGAGATCAGTTCGATCGTGGTGAACCTGCTGCTGCTGCGCAGCATCAACCAGCCTCACGAGCCGCCGGAGGACACCGCCGAGCTGTTGCTCACAGTGATGTTCGGCTCACTCCGGCCGCAGCTGCTCAGCGAGGACGCGGGCGGTGGAGCGCCCTTCCGCGAGGGCCGCTGATCCTCCGGCCGGGGACGGCTCGGGCCGGCCCGGGCCGGGGACGCGTCAGCCGAGTTCGGTCAGGACCGTCGCCAGGGCGTCCACAGCGGATCCGAGCTCGTCCTCGGTGATCACCAGCGGCGGGGAGAGCCGGACCGTCGAACCGTGGGTGTCCTTCACGAGCACGCCGCGCCGGGCCATCGCCTCGCTCACCACGCGGCCCGTAGCCAGGCGGGGGTCCACATCGACGCCCGCCCACAGTCCGGCACCGCGCACGCCGACGATCCCGTGCCCGACGAGGGCAGCGAGCCGCCGGTGCAGGACCTCGCCCAGAGTGCGCGCACGGGCGAGCACCCCGTCGGGCCCCTCGTCGCCCAGCAAGCCGATCACCGCACGCCCGACGGCGCAGGCCAGCGGGTTGCCGCCGAACGTGCTGCCGTGCTGCCCCGGCGCCAGCACGCCGAGGACGTCGGAGTCCGCCACGACCGCGGAGAGCGGCAGGATTCCACCGCCGAGTGCCTTGCCGAGCAGGTAGACGTCGGCGTCGACGCCCGCAGCACGCGTGGCCAGCAGCTGCCCGGTGCGGCCGAGCCCGGACTGCACCTCGTCGGCGACGAACAGCACGTTCTCCGAGTCGCAGATCGCCCGGACCGCGCGCAGGTACCCCTCCGGCGGCACGACGACCCCGGCCTCACCCTGGATCGGTTCGATCAACACGGCGACCGTCTCGGGAGTGATCGCGGTGCGCAGCGCGTCGGCGTCGCCGTAGGGCACCACGTCGAACCCGGGGGTGAACGGGCCGAAGCCACCGCGGGCATCCGGGTCGGTGGAGAACCCCACGATCGTGGTCGTCCGGCCGTGGAAGCCACCTGCGGCCACGACGATGCGCGCGCTGTCCACCGGCACGCCCTTGACGTCGTAGCCCCACTTGCGCGCGACCTTGACCCCGGACTCGACGGCCTCGGCACCGGTGTTCATCGGCAGCACCCACTGCTTGCCGAGCAGCGCGGAGAGCTCCGCGCAGAACGGGCCGAGCTGGTCGTTGCCGAACGCGCGGCTGGTGAGCGTCACGCGGTCGAGCTGGCCGTGGGCGGCGGCCAGCAGCGCGGGATGGCCGTGCCCGAAGTTCAGCGCGGAGTAGCCCGCGAGGAAGTCCAGGTAGCGGCGCCCCTCGACGTCGGTGACCCAGGCGCCCGACGCGTGCGACACCACCACCGGCAGCGGGTGGTAGTTGTGCGCGGAGTGCTCGTGCACCAGTCGCTCGTGGTACGCGGTGGCGGTCTCCGTGGTACCGGGAGTGGTGACGGGAACGTTGACGGCGGTGGTCGTCATGCGCGGACCTCCAGGGTGCAGCACTTGGGTCCGCCGCCGCCCTTGAGCAGCTCGGACAGGTCGACGGGGACAGGTACGAAACCGTGCTCGGCCACCGCGTCGGCGAGGTCACCGGCCTGGATCGGCAGCACGACGTGCCGGCCGTCGCTCACCGCGTTGAGACCGAGCACCGCGGCATCGGCCGCCGGGACCGTGATCGCGTCGGGGAACAAGTCCCTCAGCACGTCCTGTGACGCCGGGGCGAACGCGGCCGGCAGCCACGCGATCGTCGTCTCGTCGAGCACGGCGAGCGCGGTGTCGAGGTGGTAGTAGCGCGGGTCGACGAGGTCGAGCGGGACGACCGGACGCCCGAACACCGACGCCGCCTCGACGTGGGCACGCGGGTCGGTCCGGAAGCCCGTACCCGCGAGGACGATCTGGTCCTCGGGGGGCCCGGCCACGAGCAGGTCGCCCTCGCCCTCGTTGACGAACTCCGGCTCGACGACGCGGGTGAACCCGGCGGAGCGGAACCACGCCAGGTGGGCCGCCGCCTCGCCGGCTCTCTCGGCGTACCGGAAGCGGGCGCCGAGCACGGTTCCGTCGACGACGGTGGCGCCGTTGGCGGCGAAGACCATGTCGGGCAGGTCGGGCAGCGGGTCGAGGACCTCGACACTGTGCCCGAGGCCGAGGTAGGCGCGACGCAGGGCGTCCCACTGCCGCATCGCGAGGTCCCGGTCCACCGGCACCGAGGGGTCCATCCAGGGGTTGATCGCGTAGCTGACGGTGAAGTGTTCGGGCGGGCACATCAGATAACGCCGCCGCGTGGCGGTGCGTGCGCGTGGGGCACTCGGGTGGGACAGGACACTCGTCACGGGCTCGCTCCACGGATCGGGCAGGTGGCCGCGGCGATGGGGCCGGGACGCCCACCACGGTAGGGACCGACGGTGAGCTCGACAATCGCGAGGTATTGCCGGGATACGTCGATCTGTTGCGTCATGTGCCGCATCAACGCCCGATCGTTGCACCAGGCTCGCATCCATCCCCCGACTCGCCCGCACGCAGACCCCGACTCGCGGGGGTCAGGGGGGGCTGGGGTGGGGGGCGGCCGGGCGGCGCAGGAGCGGGCTCAGCACCAGCACCGACTTCGTGCGAGCGACGAAGGGCTGGGCGCCGATCTGTTCGAGGACCTGCTCGAAATGCCGCATGTCGGCGGCGAGGATCCGCAGCACGGCATCGGCCTCACCGGAGACGGTGCTGGCCTCCACGACCTCGGGAAACCGGTCGACGGCGGCGCGGATGGTCTCCGGTGCCGTGCTCATCCGGCAGTACAGCTCGACGTAGCCCTCCACGGACCAGCCGAGCGCACCGGGGTCGAGTCGTACGGTGAAACCGGTGATGGCGCCGCCGGAACGCAACCGGTCGACCCGCCGCTTCACCGCCGACGCGCTGAGCCCGACCTCCGAACCGAGGTCGGCGTAGCTGCGGCGGGCGTCGACCACGAGCAGCGCGACGATGTTCTCGTCGAGCCGGTCGAGGTGCACGGTCCACATCCCACCAGAGGTGTCGCGCCGTCCCACCGGAGGTGTGGGGGTGACGGACTATGGCAGGCCGGCGGGTGCCGTGCACGATGAGGTGATGAACCCCTACCGCGTCGACTCCGAGGTCGGCGCACTGCGCCAGGTGATCCTGCACCGCCCTGGTCTCGAGCTCAAACGCCTGACCCCGGGGAACAAGGACCGCCTGCTGTTCGACGACGTGCTGTGGGTGCACCGCGCGCAGTCCGAGCACGACCGCTTCGCTGCCCTGCTGCGGGACCGCGGCGTCACGGTGCACCTGTTCGGCGAGCTGCTGCGCGCGACCGTCGAGATCCCGGAGGCGAAGAAGTACATCCTCGACCGGATCTTCGACGAGCGCGTGTACGGCCCGCTCGCGATCGACGCGCTGCGCAACTGCTTCGACGCCATGGACGACGACACCCTCACCGAACACCTGATCGGTGGCATCACCCGTCGCGAGGTGCTGATGCGCATCCCCGAGCCCCGCTCCATCGCCTTCCACGTGCTCGACGTCGACGACTTCGTGCTCGAACCCCTGCCCAACCACCTGTACACGCGCGACACGTCGGCGTGGATCCACGGCGGGGTGTCGATCAACAGCATGCGCAAGCAGGCCAGGATCCGCGAGACCGTGCACTACGAGGCCGTGTACCGCTGGCACCCGCTGTTCGCCTCGGCCGACTTCGCGGTGTGGTCGGAGGGCTCGGTCAACGGCACGGCCACCACCGAGGGCGGTGACATGCTCGTGCTCGGCGGCGGGTCGGTGCTGATCGGGATCAGCGAGCGGACGACGGCGGCGGGCGTCGAGCGGCTGGCCCGGCGGCTGTTCGCGGGCGGGGAGGTCGACCGCATCGTGGCGTTGCGGCTACCCGAGACCCGCGCGTTGATGCACCTCGACACGGTGATGACGATGGTCGACCCGGTGACGTTCACGAAGTACGCCGGGCTCGGGATGCTGCCCGCGTACACGGTGCGGCCCAGTGACGATCCCGAGAAGGAGCTGCACCTCACCGACCACGGCCCCAACGACATGCACGCCGCGATCGCCGATGCCCTGGGCCTGCCGGAGATCCGGGTGCTGACCGCCGAGCAGGATGTGCACGCCGCCGAACGCGAGCAGTGGGACGACGGCTGCAACGTCCTCGCCGTCGCGCCGGCCGTCGTCGTCGCCTACGAGCGCAACGTCACGACCAACACGTTCCTGCGCCGCCACGGCGTCGAGGTGCTGGAGATCCCCGGCGGGGAGCTCGGCCGGGGCCGAGGCGGGCCGCGGTGCATGAGCTGCCCGGTCGAACGCGACCCCGCGTGACACCGTCCGTCAAGATCCGGGACCTGACGGGGCCGGGGCGCACCGACCGGTTCGGGGTCGGTGGCACCGACCTCGGCGCGACGGTCACCGCGCCCGACGGCCGCCTGGTCTCGGTGTTCGGCGACACGTTCAGCCGGGCCGGGGTCGGCGGGCGCGGCTGGCGCTCCCCGGTGGTGCTGTTCGCCGACCCGGCTTCCCTGCGCACCGGGCTGGAGTGGACGGGCTCGGCGGGACGGGGTGAGCGGGCCCGGCAGGTCGTGCGCTACGTCCACCACGGCGTGCGCAGGTGGGGCCGGCGTTGGCGGCGCGTCACCACCGTGCTGCCCACCGACCTGCTCACGATCGGCGACACGATCTACCTGCACGTCATGGTGTGCCGGGAGCTGGGCAACGTGCGCTGGACGGAGCTGCACCGCTCCACCGACAGCGGCGTGACGTGGCGTCCGACGGGCGTGCGGTGGCGCGCGGACCACCACGGCGGGCTGTTCCAGATGCTCACCTGGGAGCTCGGCGACGACGGCTGGGTGTACGCGCTCACGACGGGCTTCCAGCGGGCCCACGGGCTGCTCCTGCACCGGGTCCGCGCCGACCGGATCACCAAACCGGAGCAGTGGGAGAGCTGGGGCCTCCGCGACGGCGTCTGGGCGTGGGGCAGCCCCCCGACCGTGGTGCTCGCCGGGGCGTTCGGTGAGCTCAGCCTGCGCCGGGTTCAGGGTCGCTGGCTGCTCGCCGCGTTCGACCACGGCGCGTACCGCATGGACGTCCATGTGCTGGACTCCCCGACAGCCGACCTGTACCGGGCGCCGAGCGCGACGGTGCTGCGCGGCTGCGACTGGGAGGACGAGGACCACGCCGTCGGGCGGGTCGCCCAGCTCTACGGCGGGTACATCGTGCCGGGTTCCACCCTCGCCGAGCTGCATCTCGTGGTGAGCCAGTGGAACACCGCGACGAACTGGCCCTACCGCGCGATGCAGTTCCGCGCAGACGTCTCCGCGCTCGGGACCTGACGACGACTGCGGCGTCCCCGTCCGCACCGACGTCGGCGAGCCGGAACCGGGACGCAAGCTCTGGACGGATCGGAGATCGCAATGTCGACGGGAACGGCGATCGGCAGGTGCGCGGCCAGGTGGGCCACCGCGGACGGGCCGCCGGCAGGGCCGTCGACCGGATACCGAGGCGTTCCACTGGAGCACTACGCGGACGAGGCGCGGCGCGCATTCCGCTGCCTCGACGCACCGGTCGCGTTTCTCGCCGACACGGCCCTCGACGCCGCGCTCGACACGCGGTGGGAACACGATCCGGTCTGGTTCCACGGCGACGTCGCCCCCGACAACATCCTGGTGCGCGACGGGCGGGCGTGTGCCGCACCGGACTTCGGTTGCGCGGGTGTGGGGGACCCGTCATGCGATCTCGTCATCGCGTTCACGTGGTTCGATCGTGACAGTCGCGAGGTGTTCCGCCGGGGCGTCGGACTCGACGACGGTGCGTGGCTTCGCGGTCGAGGTCATTGCCCGGCCATTCACGATCCCATGAGCTGCGGCATCGCAGTGACCAGCCGGGACCAGACCTCGCCGGGGGCGGCGAACCGCGGATCACGTCGTTCTGCTCGGATCATGCTTCTGGTGCAGGACGGGCGATCGCCAGCGCGGCGGCGGACAGTCCGTGAGCGAGGTCGTCGAGGTTGCGGTGATCGTCGCGGAGCCAGTGACGGACCTGTTCGGCGGCAAGGCCGGCAAGGAGCAGGTCGGCGCGAAGGTCTGGTTCGGGCGCTCCGGTTTCGCTCAGCAGGTAGCGGCAGTGTTGACGCCAGAAGGCATGCGCGCCGGTGCGGAACCGAGCTCCGACGGTGGCGGTCTGCGACAGCAGCACCAGGTCGAGCTGACGGTCCAGGAACCCCAGGTAGCCGGCGACGAACGTGGCGAGCCGGTCGGCCGGGTCAGCCCCGGGACCCAGCGGTGGCGGGCCGGTGAGGATCAGCTGTTGAAGCTCCCGCTCCCGCTCATCGAGCAGCGCGATCGCCAGGCCGCCCTTGTCGGTGAACCGCCGGTAGAGCGTCCCCTTGCCCACTCCGGCCGCGGCCGCGACATCGTCCATGGTGACACCGTCGACTCCTCGCTCGCCGAACAGCCGCTCCGCGGCGGCCAGCACCCGCAGCCGGTTGCGGGCGGCGTCTGCGCGCTCTCGTACCACTCCGACATCGACCACAGGCAGCTCGACACGGCACAACGGGATCGGGTCGACACCTACCGTTGACGAAACGGACTCAAGTCCGCTAGCGTCCCTCGACATGAAGCGGACTATAGTCCGTCTACTGGTCGAAGGAAAGGCACCCCCATGGCCCGGACCATCAGCCGCGACGAGGTCAAGACCGGGCTCGACGCCGGCACCCTCACCCTCGTGGACGCTCTGCCCGAGTCCTACTACGACCAGCAGCACCTGCCCGGCGCGATCAACCTCGTCGCCGACGATGTCGACACCCGCGCCGCCCGACTGCTCCCTGACAAGAACGCGCCGATCGTCACCTACTGCTCCAACCCTTCCTGCGCCAACAGCGGCCTGGTCGCCGCCAAGCTGGAGAACCTCGGCTACACGAACGTACGCAGGTACGGCGACGGCATCCAGGACTGGACCGAAGCCGGGCTTTCCACCGAGAGCCTGCCCGCCCGCTGCTGATCATCGACATCTCGGTGTTCCGGTTCTTGTTGCGCAGCCGGGTCTCCCGCTCGTCGAGCTGGGCGTCCGGCGCCTGCGCGAGCCTGCGCCCGGTTCGCCAGGCGGACCGCCTCGGGGTCGGCGAGGGTGTAACGACCGTACGGTCGGCACATGGACGGAGCAGTGCCGCAGGGCCGGTTCGTGCAGGCGGGCGACGTCACCTTCCACGTCCTGGAATCCGGTGACGGACCGGTGACCGTGTTCCTGCACGGTGGCGGCCCCGGTCTGCAACTCCTGGGGCGGGACCATCGCGCTGGCCACCGCGGCCCGCCACCCCGACCGCGTCGGGCGGCTGGTGGTCACCGGCAGCATGCCGGTCTTCCACGGTCCCACCGCGCCGGTGCCCGAAGGTGGGCGGCAACGGCCCGACCCGGGCGAAGATGCGCGAGCTGATGGCCCGGCTGGAGTGGTACGACCCGGCCGCGATCCCCGAGGAGTCAGTGGCCCAGGTGGCTGGGCCACTGTGCACCGAGCCGGCGCCCTGCTTCGACCTCACCGGCTGTGGCCCGGACCGACCAGCGCACGGTTGTCGCAGTCCGGTGGCACGGCTGCCGCGTTCCTGCCGCACGATCCGTCCTCGACGCATGCGGGATGCACTAGCCTGCGGACGTGCAAGGTGCAGACCGTCCCTGACGCCACCGGGAAGGGGAGCCGATGGCCCGGCCGAGGCGCCAGCTCGCCGCCCGTCGTAAAGCGGCCGGCTTGAGTCAGGAGAGCTTGGCCTACGCCGTCGGCGTCGACCGCTCGACAGTCGCCCGTTGGGAATCTGGCGAGACGGCCCCGCAGCCAGAGTTGCGGCCCAGGCCGGCGCGCAGACTCGGTGTCAGCCTGGCCGGACTCGCCGAGCTGCTGAGCGGCGACGTAAGCGAACCGCTTGCGTCGAAGTTGGCGGTCGTCACGATCGGAGTGCCGAGCGCCGAGGCCAGCCGTCAGGCGCTCCACGAGCTGACAGCACATGGCCCGAGCGCGGCCAGCTTGGACAACTGGGACCAGGCTGTCCTGGCGCTACGGGCGAGCCGCCAAGGACCGGCCGCCGTCGCTGATGCTGGCCGACCTGGTCGCTGACTTCGATGCCCTCGTGCCCGTCATGACGATCTGCCGCTCATCGGCTGCTCTGCGACGGCTGACGCGAGTCGCCGCGCAGCTTGCCGGGCTGGTCTGTCTGACACTCATCAAGCTCGACGACCGGACGGCGTTCCGCCGCTGGGCCCGGACGGCACGCCTGGCGGCGGCCGAGATCGACGATCCTGCGACGCAGGCATGGGTGTCGGCCGCCGTCACCCGCGCCGTCGCAGCCGCCCGTGGCCCGGTCCGGGTCCTCGCGCTCGCCGACGCCGACCCCGAGGGCACGCTCGGCGCGGCGCTCGCCGCGGCGCCGAACGAGGTGTGGGTCGTGCGGCCCGACGCCCACGTCGCCGCGGTTCTCCACCGGCCGACGGCCGCGGAGACCGTCGCAGCGCTGGACCGTGCCGCAGGGCACTCCGCCACACCGCGCACCCGGAAGGAGAACCACGATGGCGCACTACCGGCGCTCCGGTGACGTCCCACCCAAGCGGCACACTCAGCACCGCGCCCCCGACGGCGGGCTATACGCCGAGGAACTGATGGGCGAGGAGGGCTTCTCGGCGGACTCCTCGCTGCTCTACCACCGTGAGATCCCCTCGGCGATCGTCGACGCGACGCCGTGGGAGCTGCCCGACCAGTCCCTCACCGAGAACCGGCCGTTGCTGCCGCGCCACCTGAGGCTGCACACGCTGTTCCCGGGCGGGGAGCACGAGTCGGCCGACGTGGTCACGGGCCGCCGGCTGGTGCTGGGCAACGCCGACGTGCGGATCTCCTACGTCGTCGCGAGCAAGGCCGGCCCGCTCTACCGCAACGCGGTCGGCGACGAGTGCGTCTACGTCGAATCGGGGACGGCCACGGTCGAGACGGTGTTCGGGGCGCTGGACGTCCGCCCCGGCGACTACGTCGTGCTGCCCCGCTCGACCACGCACCGCTGGCTACCGACCGGGCCCGGTCCGGTGGCGGCGTACGTCGTCGAGGCGAACTCGCACATCGCGCCACCCCAGCGCTACCTGTCGCGGTTCGGGCAGTTCCTGGAGCACGCACCGTACTGCGAGCGGGACCTGCACGGGCCGGGCGAGCCGCTGCTCCTCGACGGCAGCGACGTGGAGGTCCTGGTCAAGCACCGGGGCTCGCGCGGCGTCACCGGCACGCGGTACGTGGTGCCGACGCATCCGTTCGACGTCGTGGGCTGGGACGGCTGCCTCTACCCGTACACGTTCAACGTCGCCGACTTCGAGCCGATCACCGGTCGGGTCCACCAGCCGCCACCGGTGCACCAGGTGTTCGAGGGCGGCAACTTCGTGATCTGCAACTTCGTGCCCCGCAAGGTCGACTACCACCCGCTGTCGGTGCCCGTGCCGTACTACCACTCCAATGTGGACTCCGACGAGGTGATGTTCTACTGCGGCGGGGACTACGAGGCGCGCAGGGGCTCGGGGATCGCGCTCGGTTCGGTCTCGCTGCATCCGGGCGGGCACAGCCACGGGCCGCAGCCGGGCGCGGTGGAGCGGTCGCTGGGTGCGGAGTCGTTCGACGAGCTGGCGGTCATGGTCGACACGTTCCGGCCGCTGGAGCTGGGCGAGGGCGGCCGGGCCGCCGAGGACCCGGCGTACGCCTGGACGTGGGCCGGGCGGGGACCGGACCGGTGACCGGCCTCGACGTCGCACCCGGATCGCCCTTCGGGCTCGACAACCTCCCTTTCGGCGTGTTCTCGCCGGCCGGCGGCGCGCCACGCGTCGGGATCCGGGTGGGCGACCACGTGCTCGACCTCGCCGTGCTCCTCGGCGACCCCACCTTCGCCGCCCCCGCCCTCAACCCGTTCCTGGCCCGAGGCCGGGGCCGCTGGGTCGAGGTGCGGGAGGAGGTCACGGCCCGCGCCACCGAGGACGTGCCCGACGGGGCGGTCCACGCGGTCGGCGACGTCACCCTGCACCTGCCGTTCGAGGTGGCGGACTACGTCGACTTCTACGCGTCCGAGCACCACGCCACCAACCTCGGGCGACTGTTCCGCCCCGGCGCGGAACCGCTCATGCCCAACTGGAAGCACCTCCCGGTCGGCTATCACGGCCGGGCGGGCACCGTCGTCGTGTCCGGCACCGACGTCGTCCGACCCTGCGGGCAGCGCATGGCCCCGGGGGACGCGGCCCCGACCTTCGGGCCGAGCGCCCGCCTGGACATCGAGGCCGAACTCGGGTTCGTCGTCGGCACCGGCTCGCCACCCGGCACCCCGATCGCCGTGGAGAAGTTCGCCGAGCACGTGTTCGGGACCGTCCTGGTCAACGACTGGTCCGCCCGCGACCTGCAGGCATGGGAGTACGTCCCACTCGGCCCGCACCTGGGCAAGAGCTTCGCCACGTCCGTCTCGCCGTGGGTGGTGCCGCTGCTCGCGCTGGAGGCCGCCCGGGTACCCCTGCCCGGGCAGGAACCACCACCGCTGCCCTACCTGCACGAGACGCGCTCGTGGGGCCTGGACGTCGAGCTGGTCGTCGAGTGGAACGGCGAGGAGGTCAGCCGCCCGCCCTACCGGGAGATGTACTGGTCGCCGGCCCAGATGCTGGCGCACCTGACGTCCAACGGCGCCTGCGCCCGGACCGGCGACCTGTTCGCCTCCGGCACCGTCTCCGGCCCCGGCAAGCACCAGCGGGGCGCGTTCATCGAGCTCACCTGGGGCGGTCGCGAGCCGGTGACGGTCCAGGGCGAGGAGCGCACGTTCCTCCAGGACGGCGACACGGTCGTGATCAGCGGCAGCGCACCGGGTGCGGCCGGTGGCCGGATCGGCTTCGGACAGGTGGAAGGCTCGATACGCGCCGCCCGACCGCGCTGACCCCCACCCCCACGGGCGGGGCGGGTCAGGGGTGTTCGCGGACGGCGCGGCGGAGTCGGGCCACGCGGTCGGCGACGGTGCGTTCCGCCCCGTGCGTCGTCGGGCGGTAGTAGTCCTTGCCCACCAGCGCGTCCGGGGGGTACTGCTGCGCGAGGACGCCGTCGCGCACGTCGTGGGGGTAGCGGTAGCCGACCGCGTTCCCGAGGGCCGTCGCCCCGGCGTAGTGGCCGTCGCGCAGGTGCGCGGGTACCGCGCCCACCGCCCCGGCCCGAACGTCGGCCATCGCCTCGTCGATGGCGACGATCACGGCGTTGGACTTGGGCGCCGTCGCGAGGTGCAGCGTGGCCTGGGCGAGCGCGAGCCGGCACTCCGGCAGGCCGACGAGCGCGACGATCTGCGCCGCCGACGTGGCGGCCTGCAACGCGGTCGGGTCGGCGAGCCCGACGTCCTCGCTCGCGTGCACCATCAGCCGGCGCGCGATGAACCGCGGGTCCTCCCCCGCCACGAGCATGCGGGCGAGGTAGTGCAGCGCCGCGTCGGGATCCGAGCCGCGAATGGACTTGATGAACGCGCTGATCACATCGTAGTGCTGGTCGCCCTGGCGGTCGTAGCGGACGGCCGCCTCGGTCACCGCACGTTCGACGGCCGGTACGTCGATCACGCCGCAGCCGGTGCCGAGCACCCCGTCTGCCGCGGCCTCGAGGGCGGTCAGCGCCCGGCGTGCGTCACCTACGGCCAGCCGGACGAGCACGTCCTCGGCGTCCCCGGCGAGCTCCATGGCCCCGGCCAGCCCCCGCTGGTCGGTGACGGCCCGGCGCAGCAGCGCGCGCACGTCGTCGTCGGTGAGGGCCTGCAACTGCAGCACCAGCGACCGGGACAGCAGCGGCGACACCACCGAGAACGACGGGTTCTCCGTCGTCGCGGCGACGAGCAGCACGAGCCGGTCCTCGACCGCGCCGAGCAGCGCGTCCTGCTGGGTCTTGGAGAAGCGGTGGACCTCGTCGATGAACAGCACGGTCTGCTGCTCGGACCGGTCGCGGCGGCGCCGGGCGTCGTCGATCACGGCGCGCAGCTCCTTCACCCCCGACGAGAGCGCCGAGAGCGCCACGAAGTGCCGCTCGCCGCCGGACCCCGACGCGAGCAGCCGGGCGACCGTGGTCTTCCCCGTCCCCGGCGGCCCGTAGAGCAGCACGGACGCCGCCGCGCCGCCCTCGACCAGCCGCCGCAGCGGGGCGCCGGGCGCCAGCAGGTGCCCCTGCCCGACCACCTCGTCGAGCGTCCGCGGGCGCATCCGGACCGCCAGCGGGGCCGTCGCACGTGCGGGCTCGACCACCGTCGGCGGCGGCCCGTCCAGCTCGAACAGTCCGTCCGCCTCGGTGCTCACCGCGTCCACCCTGCCACCCGCGTCCCCGTCCCACCGCGTCCCCGTCCCACCGCGTCCCCGTCCCACCGCGTCCCCGTCCCACCGCGGCTTGCGGGTCCAGGAGCGGCCCCGACACCGTGACCGGACGCGGACCGGCCTCACCCCTGGCTGGGTACCTCCGACTTGCGGGCGACCCCGGCGAAGGCGTTGACCCACTCAGGGGCCTGGGGCGTCGTGCCTGCGATGCCCAGGACGTGGGCGGGTCGCCACAGCGGCGCCGAGACGTACCCGGGTTCGACCCATTCCAGGCCGTCGAAGAAGGTGGCGACCTGCTCGGTCGTGCGCGTCACGTAGGGCATGGCGCCGGTGTCGGTGTAGTCGTCCTCGGCCCGGGTCCCGGCGTCGCCCTCGGCGCGACCCTCGGCCCCGTCGAAGATCACGAGGTAGCTGCCCGTGGGCAGGGCGTCGAGCAGGCTCCTGACCAGCGAGTGGGCCTCGTCGTGGTCCGTCACGTGCCCCAGGACCCCCATGAACAACAGCGCCACGGGCCGGGTGAGGTCGAGGATCTCTGCGGCGCCGGACAGGATCGTGGCCGTGTCCCGCATGTCGGCGTCGATGTAGCGGGTGGCGCCCTGGGGGGTGCTGGTCAGCAGCGCGCGGGCGTGGGCCAGGACCAACGGGTCGTGGTCGACGTAGACGATGCGGGCGTCCGGCGCGACGCTCTGGGCGACCTCGTGGGTGTTCTCCGCGGTCGGCAGACCGGTGCCGACGTCGAGGAACTGGCGGATCCCCGCCTCGGCGGCCAGGTAGGTCACCGCCCGCTTGAGGAACGCCCGCGACGTCTGCGCGATCGTGGTGATCTCGGGTTGGACCGCGATCCATGCGTCGCCGGCGGCGCGATCGACGGCATAGTTGTCCTTGCCGCCCAGCCAGTAGTTCCAGATTCGCGCCGAGTGCGGAATGGTCGTGTCGATCCCCGTCTGGGCGATGGGGTCGCGAGGTTCATCGGTCACGGAGGCGGCCGCGCTTTCTCAGTCGTGATGGGAAGGTTTCTGCAGCACCATCGTTTCGTGGCCCGGCGCCTGAGGCAAACACTCCTGGGAAGGTACCGCGCCGGTGCCCCCGACGCGCCGACGTAGGCTCGGCGAGGTGCGCCGGATTCTCGAACTGCTGGAGCGAGACGCCCAGCTCCGCCCCGACACGATCGCCACGATGCTCGACCTTCCGGTCACGCAGGTCAGCGAGGCCATCACGGCCTGGGAGACCTCCGGTGCGATCCGGCGGTACCGCGCGGTGATCGACTGGGACGCCGTCGACGCCGACGTCGCCACGGAGACGGTGACCGCGTTCATCGACGTGTCGGTGGCGCCCGCGCGCGGCGTCGGCTTCGACGACGTCGCCACCCGCATCGCCCGGTTCGACGAGGTGCGCAGCGTCTACCTGGTGTCGGGCAGCCAGGACCTGCGCTGCACGGTCACCGGCACCTCGATCCGCGCGGTCTCGGACTTCATCTCGCAGAAGCTGTCCACGATCGACCGGGTCCGTTCGACCGCCACGCACTTCGTGCTCAAGACCTACAAGCGCGACGGTGACGCGTTCAGCTCGCCCGAGCCGGACCACCGGCTCCCGGTGACACCGTGAGGGCGACACCGTGAGGGCGACACCGTGAGGGCGACACCGTGAAGGCGGCACCGTGAGGGTGAGCCGGTGAAGGCCCTGAACAGTGTCATCGCGGCCTGTCCCCCGTCGGGTATCCGGCGGTTCTTCGACATCGCCGCCGAGATGGACGACGTCATCTCCCTCGGGGTCGGCGAGCCCGACTTCGTGACGCCGTGGCGCATCCGGGAGGCGGGGATCTACGCGCTGGAGCACGGCTACACGACCTACACCTCCAACGCCGGACTCCCGCGGCTGCGCGAGCTGATCTGCGCGGACCTGGCCACGCGATACGGCGCGTCCTACGGCCCCGGCGACGAGTGCCTGATCACGACCGGAGTGTCGGAGGGGCTCGACCTCGCGCTGCGCGTGTTGCTCAACCCCGGTGACGAGGTGATCGTCCCCGAACCCTGCTACGTCGCGTACGAGCCGTGCGTCGCGTTCGCGGGGGGCACCCCGGTACGGGTCCCGACCCGCTGGGAGGACGGTTTCGCGATCGACGCCGACGTCGTCGCGGCCGCGATCACGCCGCGCACGAAGGCGATCCTCATCGGTTCGCCGGCCAACCCCACCGGTGCCGTCCAGCCCAGGGCGGCGCTCGAAGCGCTGGTCCGGCTGGCGCTGGAGCACGACCTGTACCTGATCTCCGACGAGATCTACGACCGGCTCACCTACACCGGCGCGCACACCTGCCTGGGCACCCTGCCCGGCGCCCGCGAGCGCACGGTCCTGCTGGGCGGGTTCTCCAAGGCGCACGCGATGACGGGATGGCGGGTGGGGTGGATCTGCGCGCCCGCCCCGGTCGCGGAGCTCTGCGTGCGGGTGCACCAGTACACGATGTTGTGCGCGCCGCACGTCTCGCAGCTCGCCGCCGTCGAGGCGCTGTCGGGACCCGACGCCGACGTGGACGCGATGGTGGCCGACTACGACCGGCGACGGCGGGTCTTCGTCAAGGGGCTCCGGGAGATCGGGCTCGACTGCCCGGAGCCCGGCGGGGCGTTCTACGCGTTCCCGTCGATCCGGTCGTCCGGTCTGGACTCGGAGACGTTCGCGGACCGGCTGCTGCACGCCGAGCACGTCGCCGTCGTGCCGGGGAGCGTCTTCGGCCCGTCCGGCGAGGGCCATGTGCGGTGCTCCTACGCCACGGCCCTGCCGCAGCTGGACGAGGCGCTGGTGCGCATCGACCGCTTCCTCCAGGACATCCGGTAGTCGGACGTCCGCGCAGCGGAAGGTTTGCGGAGTCGCAACACGCGGTCGTCCGCCGTTCACAGTCCGGCAAAGCGGCTCCGCCACCCTCGGTGGGCATGGAGACACCCGCCTGCCCGCTCTGCGCCCTGTCCCGGACCCCGGTTGCCGTCGCCGGTCTGCAATGGAGCAGCCAGCACGAGTCCGACGGCTCGGTCACGTGGATCTGTCCGACCTGCACCCGTGCCCAGCTCTGGCGGATCGAGTCGCTGCTCGCCGTGGCGACCGCGTACGCACCGGCCGCGGCGACCCCCCTGCGTCCGACCCCCCTGCGTCCGGCCGCCTGACCCCGGGCTCGGCGGACCCGGTCGCCGTCAGCGGGTACGGCCCCACTCCGAGACCATTGCCTGCGCGATCACCGGAACGAGGTCCCGGCTGCGGCGCGCGAGCCACGGGACTCCCCTGGCCACGAGCCATGCGGCGCGATGGACGGCGGTGATCTCCCGACCGCCCGCACACCGCAGCCCGACCGGCGACGGCACCGCGAAGCCCGCATCGGCCAGCAGCGCCGCCAGACCCGCGGCGAGCATGCGGTGCCCCAGCTCGGACGGGTGCAGGCGATCGACGGCCCAGGAGGTCCGGTCGTAGCTGCCGGGGAGGGCGTCGACGTCGAGGACACCGATCCCGGCGCGATCGGTGTCCGCGACCGCGTCGGTCACCGCGTTGAGCGCGTCGATCCGCTTGAGCAGCGCACGGCGCAGCGGCGCGGGCAACCCGAACACCCGGGTGTGGTCGTGGTAGCGGATCAGCAGCACGTGCGTCGACACGGCCCGCAGCGCCGACACCATCGCCGCGCAGTCGGCCTGCAGCGCCGCCGGGTCGAAGTCCGATCGCAGGGTGTCGTTCATCCCGACGAACAGGATCGCCACGTCCGGCTCCGCGGCGAGCCCGACGGGGAGCTGGCCGGTGCGCACGTCGTTCATGCGTGCACCCGGACGGGACGGGTTGACCAGCTTCGATGCGCCTGTGGCGTCACGCAGCAGCACGGGGAACCCGCGCCATCCCCCGCCCCGCGCGGGATCACCGACACCGGCGGGCGTCGAGTCCCCGAGCGTCACCAGGGTGCGGACCACACGGGACGGCACCACGCATGGGGTCGCGATATCACGAACCCGGGTGGGTGCGAGGAGCGGCTGGGCCATCACGACGCGACCTCACCGGCAGCGGCGGACGGCCGGCCCGACGACGCCGTGCCGGACACTGCCCTCGGGAGCTCGTGCACGCTCCTACGATCACGGACGCGGACTCACCGGGAGTGTGCGACGGGTGTCGCGTCGAGTACCGGCCGGCGAACGCTCGGTGCGCTGACCTGCGTGGCCGTTCGCGATCGAGCCCGGCCGGGGCGATCACGCAGCGGAACGGAACGCCGGGTAGACGGGCAGTTCCCGGGGTGCGTCGGGGAAACGACGGGCCAGGGCGTCGACCACCGCGGCACCGAGCTCGGCCGTCGCCGGCCTCTCCGCCGCCGCCGTTCCGGCGAGCTGGCGCCAGTAGTGGGCGAGTGCGGTGCTGATCCGGGGCGATCGGGCGGTATCCGCGCCGACGGGCATGTCCCGCTCCCGGATCCGGGGCAGCAACCACCACGTGCACAGCCACACCCACATCAGCTGGGCGTCGAGCAGCCGGTGCTCGAGCAGGTCGGGTTCGTCGAGGTCGGGCCAGACGGCGGCGATCTCGTTGCGCCAGGCCTGCAGCATCGTCTCGGGCATGCCCGGCGGCAGGGCGAAGCTGGCGTCACACCCGGGGAACGGCACGCGGAAGTAGGCGGCATCGAGCGCGACGTCGCGGAAACAGCCCCATTCGAAGTCGACGAACCGCACCCCGCGGCTCGTCACGAGGTTGTTGTCGGGGCAGGTCTCGGACGGGCTGAACGCCCGGTACCGGGTACCACCGAGCAGCCGCGCCGTCTCGTGGGCCTCCACGGTGGCGGCCGCCGGCACCTGTACCCCGAGCTCACGGGCGAGCATCCCGGGCAGACCGGCGAAGGCGGCGCGCGCGTCGTCGGCTATCGGGTCGCGCCAGGCCCGCTCCCCCTGGCGGCGCAGCAGGGCTCCGAAGTCGTTCTCACGGCCGGCGGTCGCTGCCTGCATCCGGCCCAGTGCCCTCGCCCAGCTCAGCAGGCAGCGCCGCGCGGCCGCCGGGTCGGGGCCGAAGAGCTTGTCGGCCAGCGTGGAGCTGCGACCCAGATCCTCCAGCACGAGCAGGCGGGCCTGCGGGTCGTGTGCGATCAGCACCGGGCTGGGACGCTCCTCCACCGGGAGCGCGGTGAACAGCTGGCAACTGGCGACCTCGTAGTGGAACCGGTCGGGGTGCCCCAGTTCCGGCGCGGAGAGGTAGTGCTTGACCACGAGCGTGCGCGGGAGCGAGAACGGGTTGCGTACCACCCGGGCCCTCGCGACGACGGATCGATCACTGCCGCCGAGGTCCTCGGGATCGGCCAACACCACACCGGCGCCCGCGCGGCGGCTCAGCAACCGCTCGGCCGCAGCCAGCGCCGCGAGCACCGGCCTGGGGAAGCTGTCCAGGTCGTCAACCATCGGTCCCGACCTTACCCCGACGACAGCCGCCGGCCGCGGTACCGGTGGCCGGGGTCCTGGCGGCCGCGGCGGGTCCGGCGGGAGAGCAGGAGGACCACGGCGGCGGCCGCCACGATGCTGACCGCGTTGATCAGCAACTGCAACGCGGACCCGCCCGCCTGTGCGAAGTGCCCCTCGATCAGGGCGACCGAGGCGAACGCGGCGGCCGGCACGGTCGTGACCGAGATGAACACCCCGACCAGCGAGGCCGACTTCGACGAGATCAGGGCGACCATCCCGGCAGCGCCCGCGAGCAGCGCGATGATGAACGAGAACGGCCCGACCTCGTAGATGAAGTCGACCTGTTCGATGTTGTCGAGCGCCGAGGTGGTCAGCAGCCCGGTCACATCGAACAGCACCGTGGCCACCCCGGTGACGACCATGGCGAGCGGGAACCCGACCCCGATCGCGACAGCGCCGCGGCGCACGAGGTCACCGCGCCGCACGATCAGGCCGACCGCCACGGCGGCGAGCGGCCCGAACTCCGGACCGAGAACCATAGCACCGACGACCGTGACGGGCGAGTCGGTGATGGCCCCGATCGCCGCGAGCAGGCAGGCGATCGTGAGGAACGCCTGGTAGCTGATCGACAGGCGGGACTCCTCCCCGGTGCGAGCGATGAGGTCGTCCCAGATCACGGCATCCGTCGGATCGCCCGGGGAGTCCTCCTCGGCCTTGTCGGCGGAGTCCGAGAGCGCTGTGTCGATCGCCTCCAGCGTGATGCCTCCGTCGTGGTCGATGCCGAGCTCGCACAGTCCGGCGAGCACGGCGTCGGCTGCCTCGCGCGCGAGGTCGGCCTCCACCACGTCACCGGGCGGCTGCAGGGCGGCTCCCGCCAGCACGACGATGTGCGTGGCGCCCTGCTCCGCGAGCAGCAGCTCCTGCACCGCCGGCGTGCGGCCGACCGGTGAGATGACCCTCAGGTGCAGCACGCGCTCAGCGAGGTGGGACGACGGGCGGCGCGACGGGCGGCGCGGCGACGGCCGGTGCACCGCCCGAGGGCACGGGCTCGCTCGCCGACGGGGTGGCCGTCCCGGCCTTCGCCGGGACCGCGTCGACCCCGGCCTCCCTGCGCTGTTCCGGGCTGATCGGCGCGGGCGCCGCCGTCAACGGGTCGAAGCCGCCACCGGTCTTCGGGAAGGCGATGACCTCGCGCAGCGAGTCGGCGCCGGAGAGCAGCATGCAGATGCGGTCCCAGCCGAACGCGATCCCACCGTGGGGCGGGGGGCCGTAGGCGAACGCGTCGAGCAGGAAGCCGAACTTCTCGCGCTGCTCCGCCTCGCCCATGCCCAGCAGCGCGAACACCCGCTCCTGGACGTCGGAGCGGTGGATCCGGATCGACCCGCCACCGATCTCGTTGCCGTTGCAAACGATGTCGTAGGCGAAGGCGAGTGCCTGGTCGGGGGCCGACTCGAACCGGTCGGTCCAGTCCCCGTTGGGCGAGGTGAACGGGTGGTGCACCGCGGTCCAGCCCTGTTCGTGGCCCTTGTCGTCGCGGATGCGCTCGAACATCGGCGCGTCGACGACCCACACGAACGACCAGGCCGACTCGTCGACCAGACCGCAGCGGCGGGCGATCTCGGCGCGGGCGGCGCCCAGCAGCGCTCGCGCGTCGGACGGGTGCCCGGCAGCGAAGAAGATGCAGTCGCCGGGTTCGGCACCGACCGCCTTGGCCAGCCCCGCGCGTTCGGCGTCGGAGAGGTTCTTGACGACCGGCCCGCGGTCGCCGACCGTGCCGTCGTCGTCGACGAGCACGTAGGCCAGCCCGCGAGCACCGCGCTGCTTGGCCCACTCCTGCCAGGCGTCGAGCTGCCGGCGCGGCTGCCCGGCGCCGCCCGGCATGACGACCGCACCGACGTAGGGGTTCTGGAACACGCGGAACTTCGTGTCCGCGAAGTAGTCGGTGAGGTCGGTGAGCTCGATCGCGAACCGCAGGTCGGGCTTGTCCGACCCGTACCGTGCCATCGCGTCGGCGTAGGTGAGCCGCGGGATCGGGCGCGGGATGTCGTAGCCGACGAGCGCGGACCACAGCGCGGCGGTGACCGTCTCACCGATCTCGATCACGTCGGCTTGCTCGACGAAGCTCATCTCGATGTCGAGCTGCGTGAACTCGGGCTGGCGGTCGGCGCGGAAGTCCTCGTCGCGATAGCAGCGGGCGATCTGGTAGTAGCGCTCGGTACCGGCGACCATGAGCAGCTGCTTGAACAGCTGGGGACTCTGCGGGAGCGCGTACCAGGAGCCGGGGCGCAGGCGGGCGGGCACGAGGAAGTCGCGGGCGCCCTCCGGGGTCGACCGCGTGAGGGTGGGGGTCTCGACCTCCACGAACTCCCGGTCGTGCAGCACCGTCCGCGCGATCCGGTTGGCCTCGGACCGCAGACGCAGCGCCGCGGCCGGGCCACTGCGGCGCAGGTCGAGGTAGCGGTGCTTGAGCCGGATCTCCTCACCGATCTCGCTGTGGTCGTCGAGCGGGAAGGGCAGCGGTGCGGATTCGGAGAGCACGGTGAGCTCGGTGACCGTCACCTCCACCTGGCCGGTGGCGATGTCGGCGTTCTCGTTGCCGTCGGGGCGACCGACGACCTCGCCGGTGACCTGCACGCAGAACTCGGCCCGGAGGCGATGGGCCCGCTCGGCCATCTCCCCCTCGCGGAACACGATCTGGGCGATACCGGAGGAGTCCCGGAGATCGATGAAGATCACACCACCGTGATCACGGCGGCGAGACACCCACCCGGCAAGGGTCACGGACTGTCCGGTGTGTTCGGCACGCAAGGTGCCGGCGGGGTGGGTGCGCATCACTCAGCGAGGTTATCCGGCCACCCGTACCGCCCGGCCAGCAGGTTTCCCTCCCTGCACGACCGGCCCGCCTGCACCCGGGGCTCACAGCAGGCTCAGCTGCTCCCCCTCCGGCCGCGAGGGCGGGCTCCCATCCGCGTCCGCGGCCACCGGGCCCACCTGTCCTCGCAGCGTGGTGACGGCGCCGGAGAGGCCGTGCCGGTGCAGCAGCGGTGCCACCCGGGCGCCGAGCGCCCGCCGGTAGTCGGGGTCCACGTAGGTACTCCGGCGGTAGAGCCGCGAGTAGGGCTCCAGGAGCCCCGGGTAGTCCCGCGCGAGCCACGCCAGGAACCACTCCCGGGTGCCGGGCCTCAGGTGCAGTGCGAGCACGCTCGCACCCGTGGCGCCGGCCGCAGCGATCTGCCCCAGGAGCGTGTCGAGGGCGTCGGAGGAGTCGGTCAGCAGCGGCAGCACCGGTGCGAGCATCACGCTGCACGACAGGCCGGCGTCGGCGATGCGCCGGACCAGGTCGAGCCGCGCCGTCGGTGACGGGGTGCCGGGTTCGAGCCGCGCCTGCAGGCCGCGATCCAGCAGCGCGATCGACACCCCGAGCCCGACGGGCACGTCGGCCGCCGCCGCGATGATCTCCGGCAGGTCCCTGGCCAGGACCGTGCCCTTGGTCAGCAGTGAGAACGGGGTGCCGGAGCGCGCAAGCGCGCCGATCACGGCAGGCATCAACCGGTAGCGTCCCTCGGCGCGCTGGTAGGGGTCGGTGTTGGTGCCCATGGCGACCGGTTCCCGGGCCCAGCGGGCCGACCGCAGCTCGCGTTCGAGGACGCGCGCCACGTTGACCTTCACCACGATCTGGCTGTCGAAGTCCGCCCCCGCGTCGAGGTCGAGATAGGTGTGCGTGCCCCGGGCGAAGCAGTTGTGGCTGATCACGCCCTCGGCGACGAAGTCCCCCGTACCGGTCGTGATGTCGAACATCGGCAGCTCCACCCCGAGCGGTGAGACGTCGAGCACACCGAGCCCCGGGCCGCCCTCGACCGGCGCCCCGTCGATACGGCGCAGGCGGGAGACCGCGGGATCGCAGATCTGCAGCAACCGCAGGACCTCCCCGGCGCCGCCGAGCAACCGGACCGATCGCGCACCGGGACGGCCGGACCCGACCTCGGACCCGATCTCGGACCGGAACCCGAGCCGGCGCAGCGCACCGGCCGTGCGCCCCACGAGCTCCTCGTCGTCGAGCACCGTCCGCAGCTCCCCGGACTCGCAGACCCCCTGGGCGTCGAGCACCCCGGCGAGGAAGCCCGCGCACCACTCGTCGCCCGGGTGAGCGGGCCACCGCGCGACATCGGAGACGGGCCCGACTCGCCGCTCGGGCGGGGCGATCCGACCGGGTTCCCACACACCGGCACCCACGGGGACCTGCAGCGTGGGCCGGACCCGGTCGACCTCGGCGAGGAAGTGGTGGGCTCGGCCGAGGGCCTCCAGCTCCAGGCGCTCGGACGGGAACGTGGGACCGGCCGCACCGGGACCGCCGCCCTCGCCGCGACCGCCATCGCCGTTGTCACCACCACCGCCGCGGCCGTCGCCGTCGCCGTCGCCGCGGATCAGCCCACAGAGATAGCCCTGCTGGTAGGCCGGGGTATGACCGTGCCCCGGCCGGCCGAGGCCCACCGGCCGCACGGCGGGCAGCGCGCTCGGCCGCGGGCCGCCGGGGCCGAGCAGTGA
>JAJAZD010000262.1 GCA_026785945.1 Pseudonocardia sp.
CCGGCGCGCCGTCCACCGACGACGTCCCCGGGCCGGCAGGCCCCCCCGCGCGCTGGCCCGACGGTGCCGCCACGGGCGTCGGTTCGATGCCCGGCACCGACGCACTCGAGGCCGCCGCCACGGTCGTCGGCGAGCTGCCGCTGCTGCCCCACCTGCCCGAGCTGCCCGCCCGCGGTGTCGGCGCCGACATGATCGGTCGCACGGCGGCGCTGCTCGTCGACATCGCCGTCGAGGTCCGCCCGTCCGGCTACCGGGGCGCGGCACGACCGGGTGGTGACCACCGCCGGGCGCGGGACCTGCTGCGCGGCGACGTCGACGCGTTCGACGAGGCGTGCGAGCCGGTACGCCCGGCCTGGGTGAAGGTGCAGGCGGCCGGGCCCTGGACGCTCGCCGCGTCCGTCGAGGTGCGCACCGGCCATCGGGTGCTCACCGACCGCGGCGCGGTGCGGGAGTTCGCGGCCAGCCTGGCCGAGGGGCTGCGGCTGCACGTCGCGGAGGTGGCGGTGCGGACCGGCGCGGACGTGCTGCTGCAGCTCGACGAGCCCTCGCTGCCGGCGGTACTGGGTGGGTTGGTGCCGACGCCGTCGAACTACGGGACCGTGCGGGCGGTCTCCGAGACCGCCGCGAAGGATGTCCTGCGTGACCTGATCGGCCGCGTCGGGGTCCCGGTCGTGCTGCACTGCTGCGCGGCGCGGCCACCGGTGCGGCTGCTCGCCGACGTCGGCGCGGCGGGGATCGGGATCGACGCCACGCAACCCGCGATCTCGGGGAGCACCGCCGTGCCGGCCGCGCTCGACGAGCTCGGCGAGGTCTGGGACGCCGGTGTCCCGCTGCTGCTGGGCCTGGTTCCTGCCCTGGACCCGCGGCGCCCCGTACGTTCGCGCGACCTCGCCGGCCCCGCGTTCGACCTCGCCGACCGGCTCGGTTTCGACCGCTCACGGCTCGCAGCCCTGACCGTCCCCACCCCCACCTGCGGCCTCGCGGGCGCCGACCCCACCTGGTCGCGCCACGCACTGGCGCTGTCGCGCGAACTGGGTGAGGCCTTCCTCGACCCGCCCGAGGAACGTTGACGTCGGGCCCGCCCACTCCGACGCACACCCCCGCCCTTGTCGGTGGCGCTGGCTAACCTCTTCGTCGTGAGCTCCGAACCAGCCCTCCCAGGTCCGTCCGCGCAGGTCCGCGCGCGGCACGCGCAGCTCGCCGCCGACGTGGCCGATCACCGGTTCCGCTACTACGTGCTCGACGCGCCCGTCGTCTCCGACGGGCAGTTCGACGAGGTGTGGCGGGAGCTGCTGGCGCTGGAGGACAGCCACCCCGAGCTGGTCACGGCGGAGTCGCCCACGCAGAAGGTGGGCGCCCGGTTCTCCACCGTCTTCGCCGCCCACGACCATCTCGAGCGGATGCTCAGCCTCGACAACGCCTTCGACGCCGACGAGCTGCGCAGCTGGGCCGAACGGGTCGCTCGTGACGTCGGGGCCGCACAGGTCCACTACCTCTGCGAGCTCAAGATCGACGGGCTCGCGGTCAACCTGCTCTACGAGAACGGGCGGCTGACCCGCGCGCTGACCCGTGGCGACGGCAGGACCGGCGAGGACATCACCCTCAACATGCGCACGCTGGGCGAGGTGCCCGAGCGGCTCACCGACAACGAGGAGTTCCCGGTCCCCGCCCTGGTCGAGGTCCGCGGCGAGGTCTACTTCCTGCTGGAGGACTTCCAGGCGCTCAACGCCTCGCTCGTGGAGGCCGGCAAGCCGCCGTTCGCCAACCCCCGCAACACCGCGGCGGGGTCGCTGCGCCAGAAGGACCCGCGGGTCACCGCGTCCCGTCACCTGCGGCTGATCTGCCACGGCTTCGGCAAGCGGGAGGGATTCGCCCCGGTGCGCCAGTCCCAGGGCTACGACGCGCTGCGTGCCTGGGGGCTTCCCGTCTCGGGACACACGGTGGTTCTCGACGGCGTCGCGGAGGTGATCGCCCACGTGGAGCACTGGGGTGAGCACCGCCACGACATCTCCCACGAGATCGACGGCGTCGTCGTGAAGGTCGACGAGGTCGTGTCGCAACGGCGGCTCGGGTCCACCTCGCGGGCCCCGCGGTGGGCCGTCGCGTTCAAGTACCCGCCGGAGGAGGCCACCACGACGCTGCTCGACATCCGGGTCAACGTGGGTCGCACGGGCCGCGTCACGCCCTTCGCGTTGATGGAGCCGGTGGTCGTGGCCGGGTCCACGGTCGGGATGGCCACGCTGCACAACGCGCAGGAGGTCCGCCGCAAGGGCGTCCTCATCGGCGACAGGGTCGTCATCCGGAAGGCCGGTGACGTCATCCCCGAGGTCCTCGGGCCGGTGGTGGAGCAGCGCGACGGCTCCGAGCGCGAGTTCGTCATGCCCACGCGGTGCCCCGAGTGCGGCACGGAGCTCGCCCAGCAGAAGGCCGGCGACGCCGACCTGCGGTGTCCCAACGCGCGGTCCTGCCCGGCCCAGCTGCGCGAACGGTTGTTCCACGTCGCGGGCCGGGGCGCGTTCGACATCGAGGGGCTGGGGTACGAGGCGGCCACCGCGATGCTGGCTTCGGGCGTGGTGCAGGACGAGGGCGACGTGTTCGCGCTCGACGAGGACGACCTGCTCCGGGTCGACCTGTTCCGCACCAAGGCCGGCGAACTCTCCGCCAACGGCCGCAAGCTGCTCGCCAACCTGGAGGTGGCGAGGGACCGGCCGCTGTGGCGCGTGCTCGTCGGACTCTCGATCCGTCACGTCGGTCCCACCGCCGCTCAGGCGCTGGCCCGCGAGTTCGTGTCGATGGACGCCGTCTCCGACGCCGCAGCCGCGGCAGCCCGGGACACCGCCGCGGCCGGCATCGCCATCACCTCCGACGGCGCGACGGACGAATCCGACGACGGGGACGGCGTGGCGGCGGGCGACCCGACCCCGCCGGACGAACCGCCCGGTGACGCAACTCTCGGTGACACAGCCTCCGACGACCCGGCGTCCGATGACCAGGCGTCCGGCGACGCGGCGTCCGGCGACGCGGCGTCCGGCGACGCGGCGTCGGAGAAGGCGGCCCGCGCCGCCGCCCGGGCGCAGACGAAGGCGCTCGCAGCGGCGCTCGCGCCGCTCGCGGGGGTCGAGGGTGTCGGTCCCACGATCGCCGCGGCGCTGCGCGACTGGTTCACCGTCGACTGGCACCGGGAGGTCGTCGGGAAGTGGCGAGCGGCCGGTGTCCGCATGGTCGACGAGGTGGACGCGTCGGTGCCTCGGACGCTCGATGGTCTCTCGATCGTCGTCACCGGGTCGATGGACGGCTTCTCCCGCGACGAGGCGAAGGAGGCGATCATGGCGCGCGGCGGACGCGCGGCGGGTTCGGTGTCGAAGAAGACGGCGTTCGTGGTGGCGGGTGACGCACCGGGTTCCAAGTACGACAAGGCCCTCGAGATCGGCGTGCCGGTCCTGGACGAGGCCGGGTTCCGGGTCCTGCTGGACCGCGGGCCCGAGGCGGCACGGGACACGGCCGTACCCGAGGGGTGACGCCGGGTCGCACCCCCGTTCGGTCGGTCTCCGTCCGGGGGCGGTGCGACAGGTGGTCGGCCGACTACTGTCGTCCAGGAGAGAAGGGTGTCGCTGTGCTGCAGGCGGTTCTGAACGGATCGCGGCCCGAGGATGCCCATCCGGCACTCCCGGTACTCGCCCGTGAGCTCGCGCGCGACGCGCGTGCGGTCGCACGGCTGGGAATCTCCGCGGTGCACGTCCACCCCCGCGAGCCGGGGCCGGACGCGCAGGAGACGCTCGACCCCGTTCACGTCGGTGATGCGGTGGCCGCCATCCGGGCTGTGGTGCCCGGCATGGAGATCGGCGTCACCACCGGCCGGTGGATCGAGCCGGACCCCGGCAAGCGCATCGAGGCCGTGCTGGCGTGGGGCCATCTCGGTGTCGGCAAACCCGACGTGTGCTCCGTGAACGTGCACGAGAAGGGCTGGGTCGACGTGTGCCGTGCGGCGGCGTCCGTCGGCATCGGCGTCGAGCTCGGCGTGTGGACCAGCGGTGACGCCGTCACCCTGCGTTCCCACGGCGTCCCGCGGGGCACCGCCCGGGTGCTGGCCGAGTCCACCGTGTCGGATCCCCAGACGTCCGTCGCCGAGGCCGTCCGGATCATGCGCGCCCTCGGCGCGGAGCTGCGGGTCCCGGTGTTGCTGCACGGTGAGGAGGACGGTGCCTGGCCCGTGCTCGAGTACGCGCTGCGGATGGGCATCGACACCCGCGTCGGTTTCGAGGACGTTCTCGTGCGCCCGGACGGCTGGCTGGCCACCGGCAACGACGACCTGGCGAGGGCGGCACTGGCCATCCGCGTCTGAGCTCGGGGTGCCCGGGGCATCCCGGTACCGCCACCCGGCGTGGCGCCTCGACCCGTCCGGGAGGTCGATTCCCGCGAACCGGCCACCTCACACTGCGCATCCGCAACAGAAATCACCGGTCGACCGTGGTCGATGACGTGGCAGCGTGTGCGAAGCGCGCAATACCGTCAGGTGTATGGGAGTTCTCGGTGCGATCGGACGTCGGGCGCGTGACGCGGTGGGATGGCTCACCACGCCGCTGCTGCCCGAGGACCTGCTCGGCACGCTGAACCCGCTGTGGTCCGTGCGGGAACCGCACGCCCGCGTCGTCGGGCTGCGTCACGAGACGGCCGACACCACCACGCTGCTGCTGGGCACCGGCATCACCCGACCTGTGCACCGGCCCGGCCAGTTCGTCGGGATCGGTCTGCGGGTCGACGGGGTGTGGCGGTGGCGCACGTACTCGGTCACCTCCCGCGCGTCCGACGCGCTGCTCGCCGTCACCGTCACCGCTGTCCCCGGTGGAGCCGTCTCAGGTCTGCTCGCCCACGGCACGCCCGTGGGCTCGCTGCTCCGTATCGGGCCGCCCGCGGGGGAGTTCGTGCTGCCCGCCCAGACACCGGAGAAGCTGCTGTTCCTCACCGCGGGCAGCGGCATCACCCCGGTCATGGGGATGCTGCGGGAGCTGGCCGCGGCCCGCCCCGAGACTCTCGACGGCGCGGTGCTGGTGCACTGCGACCGCACCCCCGCCGATCTCGTGTTCGGCCTCGAGCTGCGCGCGATGTCCGTAGCCACCGGGCTCCGGCTGGTCGAGCGGCACACCGCGGTGGACGGTCGCCTCACCCCCGACACCCTGGCCGACGTGGTTCCGGACTGGGCGGCGCGGCAGGCGTGGGCGTGTGGGCCGGCCGGACTCCTCGACGCGCTGACCGAACACTGGTCCCGAGCCGGTGACCCCGACGCGCTGCACGTCGAACGCTTCACCCCACCGGTGCTCGCCGTCGACGGTGTCCCCGGTGGCCGTGTCCGCTTCACCACCAGCCGGATCGACGCCGACGCCGGTCCGGGCGTCCCGCTCATGGTGGCCGGTGAGGCGGCGGGCGCTCTGTTGCCCAGCGGGTGCCGCATGGGCATCTGCCACACCTGCGTGGGCACCCTGCGCTCCGGCGCGGTGCGCGACCTGCGTTCCGGCGACCTGCACGACACCCCCGGCGACACCGTCCGCACGTGCGTCTCCGGCGCCGCGGGCGACGTCGAGATCGAGCTGTAGGAGGCTTTCCGATGACCGCGACCACCATGAACGCGAGCACGACGACGCCCACGAGCACCGCCGCCCCGGCGGTCGCACTCGTCAAGGACGTCCCCCGGACACGGAGTCGGACCAAGAATCCGGCACAGACTCCGGCACGTACACCGGGACGGACACCGACGATCCGGCCGTCGGCGGCCGCCCACCTCACCGACGCGCAGACCGGCGCTCTGGGCGAGGAGCTCGACGCGATCCGCGCCGAGGTCGTCGCCACGCTGGGCGAGGCCGACGCCCGCTACATCCACAAGATCATCGCCGTGCAGCGGGGCCTTGAGGTGGGGGGACGCGGTGCGCTGCTGTTCTCGCTGTTCCCGCCCGCCTGGGTGGCCGGCACCGCCGCGCTGACCGTCGCCAAGATCCTCGACAACATGGAGCTCGGCCACAACATCCTGCACGGTCAGTGGGACTGGATGAAGGACCCCAGCATCCACTCCACCACGTGGGAGTGGGACCACGCCTCGCCCAGCGCGTCGTGGCAGAAGTCGCACAACTACGAGCACCACACGTTCACCAACGTCCGGGGCAAGGACCGCGACCTCGGTTACGCGATCATGCGGATCACGCCCGAGCAGGAGTGGAAGCCCGCCGACCTGATCCAGCCGCTCACGAACGTCGTCCTCTCGCTGATCTTCGAGTGGGGCATTGCGATCTACGATGTCGAGCTGGAGAAGGTCCAGGACGGCACCAAGCCGTGGTCGCAGGCCAAGTCGGAGCTGAAGACGCTGTGGCGCAAGGCGCGCAAGCAGCTCGCCAAGGACTACGTCCTGTTCCCGTTGCTGTCGGGCCCCGGCTTCCTGAGCACCGTCGCCGCGAACGCCACCTCCAACGCCCTGCGCAACGTCTGGTCGCACGCGGTGATCTTCTGCGGGCACTTCCCCGACGGCACGGAGACGTTCGAGGAGGAGCGCCTCGACGGCGAGACGAAGGGCCAGTGGTACGTCCGGCAGATGCTCGGCTCGGCCAACCTGACCGGTAGCCCCCTGTTCCACATCATGACCGGCAACCTCAGCCACCAGATCGAGCACCACCTGTTCCCGGACGTCCCGAGCAACCGGTACGCGGAGATCGCCCCGCGGGTGCAGGAGATCTGCGACCGCTACGGCCTGCCCTACACCGCGGGTTCGTTGCCCCGCCAGTACGCCAAGGTGGTCCGCAAGATCACCCGTCTGGCCTTCCCCGGCGGCTCCTGAGCGCCGGCGGTCCCCCGAGGGCCGGCCGACCGGCACGAGTCCACGGTGCGGCGCTCAGACCGCCCGGTCGGACCGGTCGACCCGCGGGGGGTTGTGGGGGAACTCGGTGCGGAGTGCGATGGTGAGCTCCAGGCGCGCGTTCGGCTCGTCCAGCGCGTTGCCGAAGGTCTCCCGCAGTCCGGCGAGGCGATAGCGGACCGTCTGCGGGTGGACGTGCAGCGTCGCGGCCGTCGCGGTGACGTCGCCATGCGCGTCGAGCCACGCCCGCAGGGTCTCCTCCGCGCGGCCGGCCGCACCTGCCGGGAGCGAGCGCAGCGGGCCGAGCGCGCGCTCACACAGGTCGCCCGCGACGTCCGGCTCGGCGGCCAGCAGGAGCGTGAGCAGGTGCTCGTCGGCCCGCACGAGCGTCTCGGCGGCGGCTGACGCCATCCGGCTCCGCAGCCGGCCCGCCACGTGCAGGGGCCACGCCGCCTGGGCGCGGATGATCGACCGGTGTGCCGCCGCAGGATCCACCACCGGCCCCAGCACCGCCGGCCGGTGGCGCAGTCCGGCGCGAATGCGGTCGAGCCAGTCGGCCGTGTCGGCGGGCACCGTCAGCAGTGCCACCCCCACCGGGTCCAGGTCCGCGCCGATCGCGGCCGGCAGCCGTGCCGCCACGGCCACCGCATCGTCGACGACGAGCGCGGCGAGGCGGGCCGGGGACTTCCAGTTGGCCGCGGCCGCGACGCGTTCGACCTCCGCCGGCGTGGCCGGCTCGGGCCGCGCCAGCAGCTCGATCAGCGCGTGCCGACGGGCCTGCAGCGATCCGGCGCGGCTGGCCTCCTCGTCGGCCCATCCCGCCACCGACGCGCCGGAGAGCACCTCGATGTAGGTGAACAGCGCCTCGGCCAGGCTGAAGATCGCTTCCGGTGGCAGCTGACGGGCCGCGGTGCTCTCGCCGAGCCTGCGCCACAGCATGCGGCTGCCGACCTGGTAGGCCGACTGCAACGCGGCGAGCGTCCGGCCCTCGCGGTGCTCCAGCTGGCCCAGCGCCCGGTACACCCGGACGTCGGCGAGCGGCTCGTCGGTGCCGAGCAGCTCGAGGAACTGGACGAGCGCCACCGACACGCCCTCGGTGATCCGCATCCCGAACCGACCGGTGAGAGGCCGCGAGTAGTCGGGCACGTCCGCCCGGACGGCCGCGACGATCTCGTCGGTGGAGTCGGCGAGCTCCGGGCGCAGCGCCGCGCCGACCCATTCCGGGACGCGCGCCCACGGGCGGTCCATGCCGTCGGAATCGGTGCCCGCCATCGGCCCTAGACGCTCAGCATCGTGGTCACGATCCCGGCCAGGTGGTTGAGCCGGGCGAGCTCCGAGCGCCGGAAGGCAGGCCCCCCGGGACGCCCGACGACCAGCACCTGGGTGGGCGGCCCGAACGGTGCCGCGGCGAGCTCGGTGTCGAGGTCGGTCCACGGCTCGGGGACGACGTGCATCGCGGGATCGATGACGATCGCACGGGTCAGCGGCAGCCAGGCGAGATCCCCGGCCCGGGTCTCCGGTGCGGCGGGACTCTCGGCGATCCGGTAGGCGCGGGTGCCGTCCCGGGTCGCGATCAGCGCCCACCCCGCGCGGAAGATCCGCGGCACCCCGGCGACGAGCAGTGCCGGGCCGCTGGCGGGATCGGCCGCGATGTCCTCGATCAGCTCCAGCTCGCGGTGGGTGTCCAGCCGCCCGGAATGAGGGCGCACGGACTCGACCTGCACCCCCGGGATGGACTCGGCCGCGGTGATCAGCACGTCCGGCGGTCGGCCCGCCGACAGCTCCACGGCCAGGTCGTCGATCGCGTGGCCGTGAGACCTCTCCACGACGTCGACGCCCAGGATGTCCGCCCCGGCGTTGCCCAGCGCCGTGGCCACTGCCCCCAGGCTGCCCGGTTTGTCCGGAAGTACGATCCGGAGCAGGTACGACACGCCACACGCCCTTTCGCTGTTCTGCGCCGCCTGCCCCGGTCGAGCCCGCACCCGACTGCAGATTGTGTCAGGCCAGGGGGCGGTGGACGCAACATCAGCGAGCACGCGCGCGTCGGTGCCCGCCTGGGAACCGGCAGGTGGCGTCGGCCTAAACTCAGGTCGTCGACGTTCGTGCCGGGTGCCTGTACCGATCGCCGTCCCGTCGTCGCCCTGCCGGCCCCACACGTTCTGGAGGATCAGTGTCCGTCGATGCCACGTCCGCCGATGCCGCGTCCGTCGATGGCACGGGTCTCACCCGGGACGAGGTCGCACACCTCGCCCGGCTGGCCCGGCTCGCGGTCACCGAGGCCGAGCTGGACGTGTTCGCGGGCCAGCTCGAGGTGATCCTCGGTGCGGTCGCACGGGTCGGCGAGGTCGCGGCCGACGACATCCCGCCCACCACGCACGCCGTGCCGTTGCAGAACGTCTTCCGCCCCGACGTGCGCCGTCCGGGCCTGACGCAGGCGCAGGCGCTGGCCGGCGCTCCCGCCGCGGAGGACGGGCGCTTCCGCGTGCCGCAGATCCTGGACGACGAACCGGTCGCCGATGCACGCACCGGCGGGGGACAGGCATGAACCCGGACCTGACCCGCCTGCCCGCCGCCGAGCTGGCCGCGAGGATCCATTCCCGCGAGGTGTCGGCCGTCGAGGTCGCGCAGGCGCACCTGGACCGCATCGCCGCGGTCGACGGCACGGTGCACGCCTTCCTGCACGTCGCCTCCGAGGCCGCGCTGCAGTCCGCCTCGCTGGTGGACGCCTCCCTGGGCGCCGGCACCGCGCCCGCGTCCCCGCTGGCCGGCGTGCCGCTCGCGCTCAAGGACGTGTTCACCACCTCCGACATGCCCACCACGGCGGGCTCCAAGATCCTCGGCGGCTGGCGCCCGCCGTATGACGCGACGGTGACGTCGCGGCTGCGCGCCGCGGGCATCACGATCCTCGGCAAGACCAACATGGACGAGTTCGCGATGGGCTCCTCCACCGAGTACTCGGCCTTCGGCCCCACCCGCAACCCGTGGGACACCACCCGCGTCCCGGGTGGTTCCGGCGGTGGCTCGGCCGCGTCGCTCGCCGCGTTCGAGGCGCCGCTCGCGATCGGCACCGACACCGGCGGCTCGATCCGCCAGCCCGCCGCGTTCACCGGCACCGTGGGCGTCAAGCCGACCTACGGCGGGGTCTCCCGTTACGGGCTCATCGCCTGCGCGTCGTCGCTGGACCAGGGCGGGCCGTGTGCGCGCACCGTGCTCGACGCCGCGCTGCTGCACGAGGTGATCGCCGGGTACGACCCGCTGGACTCCACCTCGATCGACGCGCCCGTCCCCGGGGTCGTCGACGCCGCGCGGCTGGGGGCGTCGGGTGACCTGTCCGGCGTCCGGGTCGGGGTGGTGCGCGAGCTGGGCGGCGAGGGCTACCAGGCCGGCGTCCAGAGCTCCTACGACGGGGCGCTGCGCCGGCTCGAGAAGCTCGGCGCCGAGCTCGTCGAGGTCAGCTGCCCGCACTTCACCTACGGGCTCGCCGCCTACTACCTGATCCTGCCGAGCGAGGTCTCGTCGAACCTGGCCCGGTTCGACGCCATGCGCTACGGCCTGCGCGTCGACACCGGGGCGGGTGCCGAGGAGGTCATGGCCGCCACCCGGGAGGCCGGGTTCGGCCCGGAGGTCAAGCGCCGCATCATCCTCGGCACGTACGCGCTGTCCTCGGGCTACTACGACGCCTACTACGGTCAGGCGCAGAAGGTGCGCACGCTGATCGCGCGCGACTTCGAGGCCGCGTTCACCCAGGCGGACGTGCTGGTCTCGCCGACGACGCCCACCACGTCGTTCCGGATCGGGGACAAGGTCGACGACCCGCTGGCCATGTACCTCAGCGACCTCGCCACGATCCCGACGAACCTCGCCGGCACCGCCGCACTGTCGGTGCCCTCCGGGTTGGCCGAGGACGGACTGCCGGTGGGCCTGCAGGTCATGGCCCCCGCGCTCGGCGAGGCCGTCATGTACCGGGTGGCGGCGGCGTTCGAGGCCGCCCGCGACGCCGAGGACGCCATCCCCCTGATCCACCGCGTCCCGGAGGTGCCCTCATGACCGCGCCCACACTGGTTCCCTTCGACGAGGTCGTCGAGCGGTTCGACCCGATGCTCGGGCTCGAGGTGCACGTCGAGCTCAACACGAACACGAAGATGTTCTGCGGCTGCCCCACCGAGTTCGGCGCGGAGCCAAACACGCAGGTGTGCCCGACCTGCCTGGGGCTGCCGGGCGCGTTGCCGGTGGTCAACCGGACGGCCGTGGAGTCGGCGATCCGGATCGGGCTGGCGCTGAGCTGCTCCATCGCGCCCTGGGGGCGGTTCGCGCGGAAGAACTACTTCTACCCCGACATGCCGAAGAACTTCCAGACCTCCCAGTACGACGAGCCGATCGCCGTGAACGGGTACCTCGACGTCGAGCTCGACGACGGGTCGACGTTCCGGGTGGAGATCGAGCGCGCGCACATGGAGGAGGACACTGGCAAGTCGCTGCACGTCGGCGGCGCGACCGGGCGGATCCACGGTGCCGAGTACTCGCTGCTGGACTACAACCGTGCCGGCGTGCCGCTGATCGAGATCGTCACGAAGATGATCCCCGGGACACGGGAGCGGGCGCCGGAGGTGGCCCGCGCCTACGTCACGGCTCTGCGGGACCTGCTGCGTTCGCTGGGCGTCTCCGACGTCCGGATGGACCAGGGGTCGATGCGCTGTGACGTGAACCTGTCGCTCTCGCCCCGCGACTCGGGCGTGCTCGGCACCCGGAGCGAGACCAAGAACGTCAACTCGCTGCGGTCGGTCGAGCGGGCCGTGCGCTACGAGATGACGCGCCACGCGGGCGTCCTGCTGGCCGGGGAGAAGGTCGTCCAGGAGACGCGACACTTCGAGGAGGTCAGCGCAACCACGCGGGCGGGCCGGATCAAGGAGACCTCCGAGGACTACCGGTACTTCCCGGAGCCCGACCTGGTGCCGATCGCGCCACCCGCCGAGTGGGTCGAGGAGCTCCGCGGGACGCTGCCCGAGCTGCCGTGGGACCGGCGCAGGCGCATTTCGGGCGAATGGGGGCTCACCGCCGAGGAGCTGCGCGACCTCGTCAACGCCGGCGCGCTGGACCTGATCGAGGCCACCGTCGCGGCCGGCGCTCCCGCGGGTGAGGCCCGCTCGTGGTGGGTCGCGTACCTGACGCAGCAGGCCAACACCCTCGGCGTCGAGCTCGACGCGCTGGCGATCGGTCCGGACCAGCTCGCGAGGGTGATCGCACTGGTCGCGTCGGGGGAGCTGAACAACAAGCTCGCCCGGAAGGTCGTCGACGGGGTGCTGGCGGGCGAGGGAGGTCCCGACGAGGTGGTCGCCGCCCGCGGGCTCGCGGTCGTCTCCGACGACGGCGCGCTCATCGCGGCCGTCGACGCGGCGTTGGCCGCCCAGCCCGACGTCGCGGACAAGATCCGTGCGGGCAAGGTGCAGGCGGCCGGGGCGATCGTCGGTGCGGTCATGAAGGCCACCGGCGGCAAGGCCGACGCCAAGCGCGTGCGGGAGCTGATCGTCGCGCGGTGCGGCTGAGGCCGCTCAGGCCTGGCTCTCCGCGCCCCCCGCGGGGGGCTGGATCCTGATCACCCGGTCGTCGGTCGGGACGGGCGCACCGCCTGCCTTGTTGACGGTGCCGAGCCAGAGCAGGCCGTCGGGGGCGAGCGTGGCGGCCGACAGCCGTCCCCAGGTGCCCGGGTAGAGGATCTCGGGCTTGCCCGTGAACGCGCCGTTCTCGCCCGGGCGCAGCACGAACAGTGCCGCGGCACCGGTCTGCGCGATCGCGACCACACCCGGTTGGGCCATGCAGCCCGCGACCCCGGGCCGGTCGGGCCAGGTCCATGCCGGGGCGGGCAGAGGGCCGGGCACGAGGAGATGCAGGACGTCCTGGGTGTCGGTGCGGTCGGTGACCCACGTCAACGTCGTGACGGGGTCGGTACACACGCCGCCCGGTGCGCGCAGCCCGGAACTCAGCACAGGTGAGGCGGGGTCGGGGTTGCCCGGGGCCGGGCGGCCGAGGGTGTCGATGCGCAGGATCTTGCCGGCCAGTGACGCCGGGTCGGCCGGGTCGCCACCCGCGTCACCGGTGGCCACGAGCAGGGCCCCGTCGACGTCGACGCCCAGCACGCCTCCGTTGTTCGTCGCCCCTCGCGGGATCCCGGTCAGGACGGGCTTCGCGGGCTCGCCGCTGGCCAGGCGAACCACCCGGTTGTCGGTCGGCGTCGTCACGTAGGCGTAGACGAGCTGGTCCTCGGCGTAGCCCGGGGACAGCACCAGCCCGGTGAGGCCCCCGCCGCCGCTCGGGTCCACCGCAACGGTGGTGACCAGCACTGGTTCGGCGTCGCGCCGCACGCTCATCACCCGGCCGGTGTCACGTTCGGCCACGAGGGCGGAGACCCCGTCGGGCAGCACCGCGACTGCGCCGACCGGGTTCAGGCACGTCGCGACGACCTGAGGATCGGGATCGTCGCAGGGTGACGGCACGGGCGGCACATCGCTCTGCCCGGCGCCTCCGCTCCCGGGCGGGGGCGGCTCGCCGGTGTCGGGCCCCGGAGCCACCGGCGGCCCGCCGAGCTCCCCGGCACCCTCGATCTTGTCGCGCCAGTCCCGCGGACCGTCGTCGGGGAACGTCGCGCACCCACTCATCAGCAGCGCCGCCATCAGCGACGCCAGGACCGCGACCGTTCCGCGTCGCCGTCGTCCCACCACGGCGTTCAGGTTAGGCCGGGCCGGGTGAGCGGCCGGTGAGTACCGTCCCGGTCATGGTCGGCATCGGTGTCCTCGTCCCACACCCGGAGGGGGTCGAGCTGCTCGCGGACGTCCCCGGCGTCACCGCGACCAGCTACGACCCCGGTGGCGAGCTGCCCGCGGCGGCGGCGTCCGCGCAGGTGCTCGTCCCCCCGTTCCTCGCGACGGGCGACGTGGTGGCGTTGGCGGGACGGCTGCCTGAGTTGGCACTGGTCCAGCTCCTGACGGCGGGCGCGGAGACCTGGGTCGGGAGGCTGCCCGACGGCGTCGCACTCTCGGACTGTCGCGGGGCCCACGGCGGGGCCACCGCCGAGTGGGTCGTCGCCACCCTGCTCGCGGTGTACCGCCACCTGCCGCGGTTCGCCCGCGCGCAGGACGAGGCCCGCTGGGACCAGCACCGCACCGAGGAGCTGGCCGGCAAGCGCGTCCTGATCGTCGGTGCGGGCGACGTCGCGGAGCACACGGTGCGGCGCCTGACCCCGTTCGAGGTGAGCATCACGCTGGTCGGCCGCCGCGCCCGGGACGGCGTCCACGGCATCGACGAGGTGCGCGACCTGCTGCCGCACCACGACGCGTGTGTGGTGATCGTGCCCCTGACGGAGGACACCCGTGGCCTGGTCGACGCCGCGTTCCTCGCCGCGATGCCCGACGGTGCGGTGCTGGTCAACGCCGCGCGCGGTCCGGTCGCCGACACCGATGCGCTCACCGCGGAGCTGACGAGCGGCCGGTTGCGCGCCGCGCTCGACGTCACCGATCCCGAGCCGCTGCCCACCGACCACCCGCTCTGGCGGGCTCCCGGCCTCCTGCTCACCCCGCACGTGGGGGGCAGCGTGCCGGGCGCGATGCCGCGCGCCTACGGGATCGCGGCCGAGCAGATCGCGGCGTTCGCGCGCGGGGAGCGACCGCCGAACCTCGTCGAGAACGGGTACTGAGACTGTTCGGGCACGGGCGGCGACCTGTTCCAGCACGGGCGCCCACGGGCGGACCGGGCTACGCTGCCGAGCCATGAGCGAGCAGCCGACCTCGGTCTTTCCCGGCTTCGGTGACACCGAGACCGCGAAGAACCGGTCGTCCGACACCAGGCCGACCCGCCGCCCGCTGGCATGGAACGGCGGCACCGACGTCGGGCTGTTGCTGCTGCGGTTCGGCGTCGGCGGCACGTTCGTCGCGCACGGGATGCAGAAGGTGTTCGGCCTGTGGGGCGGGCCCGGGATCCCCGGGTTCGCCGCCTACCTCGACACCCTCGGCTTCACGCAGACGACGACCCTGGCGTGGGTCACCGGCATCACCGAGCTGGTGGCAGGCGGGTTCGTGGTGCTCGGCGTGGTGACGCCGCTGGCCGCGGCCGGGCTGCTCGCACTCATGATCAACACTGTGTTGCTGAAGTACGGCAACGGCTTCTTCGTCGCCTCACCTGCGGGCGCGAACGCGATCGAACTCGACGTCGTGCTCGGCCTGGCTGCGGCGGCGATCGTCTTCACGGGGCCCGGTCACATCGCCCTGGACAACCGCAGGCCCTGGCACCGCCGGCCGGGCCCGTGGGGCGTGCTCGCCCTGATCGTCGGCGTGACGGCCGGCGTGCTCGTGTTCGTCCTTCTGCGCCGCTGACCGGTGGACCGCCGGCCCGCCTGGCGCGGCGAAGGTGGACGGCGTGGCGGCCCGGAGCAGGGTGGCCCAAGCGGGTCACAGTTGCTGGAACTGCGACGCGGTGGCGTCCTCGGTGCGGCGGTAGTCGGTATCCATCTGCGTCAGGGTCGTGACGATGTGGAGGAGTTCCTGCTCGTACTGGCGCAGTGCCGCGTATGTGGAGTACTCACCGTCCATGACCACCTCGTTGTAGTGCTCAGCCATGGCGACGCTCACGGGGTCCTGGGTCCAGGGCACCTCGATGCGTCCGCGCCGGCGGACGTCCTCGAGCAGGGTCCGCATCTCGTCTGCGGCACGTTTGTAGGCGGCGATGAGTCCGGGGAGCATGTGTGGCTCGACGCGCAGGACGGCGGTGGGTCGGGCGGCGGGCACGGGTACCTCCAAGGGCCGGTCGGTGTGGACGGTATCCACTCGCTGGGGCCGCTCGGGCCGCTTTGTCG
>JAJAZD010000263.1 GCA_026785945.1 Pseudonocardia sp.
ACGCTAGTCAATCGATCGGCTGCGTCGGCCCGGCTGACCGCACCGCGGTGTCCTGTCACCGGCCCGGCCCGCCGGGGGGGGGGGGGGGGGCCGCCCGGGGGGGGTTTGTTGCGCGGGGGGGGGTGGGGGCCGCGCGCGGGCGGGCCCCCCCCCCCCCCCCCCCCCCGAGGTCGACCACATCGCCGTCGAGGTGTTCGAGCCCGGCCTCGCGCAGCTGCTCATGCGCCTCGCCGACTCCGACCTGTCCAACGTGGCCCTGGTCCGTGGCGACGCCGTGACGCTGTTGCGGGAACGGGTGCGGCCCGGATCGCTGGACGGGATCCGGATCTTCTTCCCGGACCCGTGGCCCAAGCGCCGGCACCGCAAGCGCCGACTGGTGCAGCCGGCCTTCATCGCGCTGGCGGCGTCCCGGCTGGCACCCGGCGCCGGGCTGCACCTGGCCACCGACTGGACCGACTACGCCACGCAGATGCGCGCCGTGTGCGAGGCTGAATCGATGCTGGTCAACGCCGCGGGCGGCGAGCCGGGGGGCTGGCTGCCGCGTCCGGGGTGGCGGCCGGTGACCAAGTTCGAGCAGCGTGCCCGGATCGAGGGCCGTGAGATACACGACCTCCTTTTCCACCGTCGCATCGACCTACCCCCTGGTGATCACCTTGTGTGAACGTGTACTAACTGTGGTGGCCGTCCGGAGCACCGAGGAGAGTCTGTGTGACGACGCTAGTCAATCGATCGGCTGCGTCGGCCCGGCTGACCGCACCGCGGTGTCCTGTCACCGGCCCGGCCGACGCCACCTGCAAGCCGGTCGACTACGCCGCTGCCCGCGAGTTCCTCACCCAGTTCCATCGCGAGACGTCGCCTGCGAAGGCCCTGTCCCGGCGGCTGCGCCAGGTGCGCCGCCAGATCGACACCACGGGCAGCTACACCCACACCACCGACGAGCTTGCCTTCGGCGCCCGCGTGGCCTGGCGCAACGCGGCGCGATGCATCGGGAGGCTGTACTGGAACAGCCTGCGGATCCGCGACAGGCGCGAGGTCCATGCGCCTGCCGACGTCGCCGAGGAATGCGTCGGACACCTGCGTGAGGCCACGCGCGGGGGCCGGATCCGCTCCACGATCACGATCTTCGCGCCCGACCTCCCCGACCGGGCCGGGCCACGGATCCACAACGAGCAGCTCGTCCGGTACGCCGCGCACCGGACCGCGGACGGCGGCGTACGCGGTGACGGACGCAACACGGCGATCACCGACCGGGCACGTGCGCTGGGTTGGTCGCGGCCCGAGCCGCCCGGCCGGTTCGACGTACTGCCGCTGCTCATCTCCCAGGGCGACGCGGAGCCGGAGCTGTTCGAGGTGCCGCCCGACGCCGTACTCGAGGTGTCGCTGACCCACCCCGACCACGCGTGGTTCGCCGACCTGCGGCTGCGCTGGCACGCCGTGCCCGCGATCAGCGACATGCCGCTGACGATCGGCGGTGTGACCTACCCGACCGCCCCGTTCAACGGCTGGTACCTCGGCACCGAGGTCGGCGCCCGCAACCTCGTCGACGCCGACCGGTACGACCTGTTGCCGGTGATAGCCGACCTCCTGCAGCTCGACACCAGCTCCCCCCGCACGTTGTGGCGTGACCGCGCGCTGGTGGAGATGGTGCGGGCGGTGCAGCACTCGTTCGACGAGGCCGGGGTGACGATGGCCGACCACCACAGCGAGTCCGAGCGCTTCCTCACCCACGTCGAGCGCGAGCGGACCGCGGGCCGCCGCTGCCCCGCCGACTGGAGCTGGATCGTGCCGCCGGTCTCGGGTGGGCTGACGCCCGTCTACCACCGCTACTACGACGAACCCGACCCCGCCACCCGCCCCGCCTTCCTCCGGGCCCCCCACCCCTGAACCCGCGGGTCGGGGCCTGCGTGCGCGTCAGCGCGGCGGTGCCAGCCCCGGCACCTGACGGGTACGGCCGCGGAACTCGGCCACCACGCCGTCGACCGTCCGGACCGTGACGTCGTAGAGCCCGGACCGCCCGATCAGCGCCCGCTCGACCGCCTCCGCCACGACCTCGACCCCGAGCGCCACCGGCCGCAGGAAGGCGATGTCGGCCCCGGCCGCCACCGCGGAGACTCCGTGGCTGTTCGACGCGTACGCGAGCGCGGCGTCGGCCAGCAGGAACAGGTAGCCGCCATGGCAGATGCCGTGTCCGTTGACGTGCCGGGAGTCGACGGTCAGCGCGACCCGCGCCCGGCCGACACCGACGTCGAGAACGCGGACACCGGCCCCACGTCCCGCCGCGTCGGCGCGTTCCATCGCCGCGGCGGTGCGGCGGGCCACGACCACAGCCGGTCCCTGCACTCCGTCGACGGTCACCGCCACGATGCTAACCCGTCCCTCCGATCGGTCGACCGCATCAGGGAGATCCGCCGGAGGAGGTCGGGCCGGGCCAGGGGATAGGGTCCCCTGCATGATCCCGAGCTCCCCGGTCCGGCCGACGTGACCGCCCCCACGGGGCCGGCCCCGCGCGTCCTGCTGGTGTGGGACGCGCCGAACATGGACATGAGCCTCGGCTCCCTTCTCGGGGCCCGGCCGACGTCGGCGTTCCGGCCGAGGTTCGACGCGGTCGGCCGCTGGCTGCTGGAGCTGGCCGGCCCGGAGTCGATCGCCGAGGCCACCGTCTTCACGAACGTGGTGCCCGGCAGCACCGAGGTCGTCCGACCGTGGGTCGAGGCCCTGCGCAACGTCGGCTTCGCGGTGTTCGCGAAACCGAAGGTCACCGACGACTCCGACGTCGACGACGACATGCTCGCCCACATCAACCTGCGGGCGGCCGAAGGTCACCTGCAGCACGTGGTGGTGGCCTCGGGCGACGGCCGGGCGTTCCGCGAGCCGCTGGAGGGTCTCGACCAGGCCGGCATCGGCGTCACCGTCATCGGGTTCCGCGAGCACGCGAGCTTCGCGCTGGCCTCCGAGGTCATCACGTTCATCGATCTCGAGGACATCGACGGCGTGTTCCGCGAGCCCCTGCCGCGGATCACCCTCGACACGCTGCCCGACACGGGCGCCTGGCTGCCGCCGTTCCGCTCGCTGCGCTCCCTGCTGGAACCCCGCCGGTGAGGGGACGTCTCACCGCGCCGGTCGTGCTCCCCTGCGACGCGGCGTGCTCGGTGCTGCGCGACGGCGTGGTCGACGTCGACGCCGACGGTCGGATCGCCTGGGTCGGGCCACGCGCCGACGCACCGGCGTCCGACGCCCCGATGCACGCGCTGCCGGGGGCGCTGCTGCCCGGCCTGGTCAACACCCACGCGCACACTCCGATGGCGGTGTTGCGCGGGGTGGGCGGCGACCTGCCGCTGATGCGCTGGCTGCACGAGGTGGTGTGGCCCGCCGAGCACCGGCTCACCGCACCCGACGTACGGGCCGGTATGACGTCGGGGTGCGTCGAGCTGCTCCGCACCGGATGCACCACCAGCGTCGAGATGTACTTCTTCTCCGACGCGGTGATCGACGCGGTCACCGCGGTGGGCTCCCGGGTCGTGTTCACCCCCGGCATCATCGCCGCGCCCGGATGGGACCGGCTGGGCACCTGGGAGCAGATGCGCGACGACGTGTCCGCGCGGATCGACGACGTCGGGCTCCGGTCGGGCCCCGGCGCCCGGATCGAGCTGGGCTACGGCCCGCACGCGGCGTACACGCTGCCCCCCGCGGCGCTGACGTCGGTGGCCGAGCATGCGCGCGTGCGGGGGGCGTTGGTGCACATCCACGTCGCCGAGGCCGCCGAGGAGGACCTCGCGCAGCGGGCCGCGCACGGGTCCGTGCCGGCACTCCTCGACGGGCTCGGGGTGTTCGACAACCGGGTGTTGGCGGCCCACGCGGTGCAGCTGTCCGACGCCGACATCGCGTTGCTCGCCGCCCGCGGCGCCGCTGTCGCCCACTGCCCCGGCTCCAACGCGAAGCTGGCGGCCGGCATCGCGCGCGTGACGGCGCTGCGCCGCGCCGGTGTGCGCGTCGGGCTCGGGACCGACGGGCCCGCGTCGGGTGACGACCTGGACATGTGGGCGCAGGCCCGGCTCGCCGGGCTGCTCGCGCGCGTGAGCAGCGCCGATGCGGCGGCGCTCACCGCGTCGGAGCTGCTGCTGATGGCCACCCGCGACGGCGCGGCGGCCATCGGTCGCGACGATCTCGGCGTGCTGGAGCCCGGGCGGTGGGCCGACCTCGTGCACGTCGACCTGGACGACCCCGCCTTCGCCGACCCGGGCGACGACGCGCAGCTGCTGTCGAACCTGGTGTGGGCGGGCGGCTCACGGCTGGTCCGTGACGTGTGGGTCGCCGGCGAGCAGGTGCTCGCCGGCGGCGAGCCGACCCGGGTCGACCGGACCGCCGCCACCACCGCCCTGCGGGCGGTGGCCGCCGGCCTGCGCGCCTGACGCCAACCCGGACCGCGCCGTCACACCCTCTTGAGGACCCGTGCGGCACCGGCCGCGGCCGTGGTGGCCAGTATCCATCCGGCGGCGACCAGGGAGCTGCTGATCCACTGCGATGGGCCCACCATCTGCCAGTAGCCGTCCTGGCCTAGGTTCACGATCGGGAGCAGCGTGTCGGCGGCGAACAGCCACGGGTTGAAGACCGGGTTCTGGTCGTTGTCCAGCTTGGCGGGCACGTTGAAGGTGAACCAGCCACCGCCGAGCAGCCAGAACAGCACCAGCCACCAGACCGCCAGCCACGGTTGGTACCCGTACCCGACGGTGAGACGCTGCAGCGTGCCCCAGATCCGGCCCACCATCCCTGCCTCCGCGTAGCGGCGGCGCTGGCGCGTCATGAGCACGCGCTCGGCGAGCTCCTCGTTGCCGGCGCGGCGGTACGCGGCGGCAAGCTGCTCGTAGGGACCCGGTGCGTAGTCGGGCATGACCTGTTCGATCCAGTCCAGCCTGGTCCGGACGTCGATCGCCAGGGTGTCGTTGAGCAGGTCGTAGTCGAAACCGTCGATGACCACCCCACCCGTGGCGTCCCACAGCGTCGCGGAGTCGGTGAACCGGCCGACCCGGGCCTGCTCCAGCCGCACCGCGCCACCGGGCGGGGCCGCGGGCGTGACGACCAGCTCGGCGGTGGTCAGCCCGTAGGCGTTGAGGGCGTAGGGGACGCGGGAGTCCGAGGAGCTGCCCAGCGTCGCTCCGGCGAACTGCACCGACTTGTGCACGTCCATCCGCCGTACCCGCACGCCGCCCGACGCGCTGAAGCCGTCGGTGCACAACAGGTCCTTGCCGACGGTCGCGGCGCGCGCGTCCAGCGAGGGCCGGACGGTGCCGTCGGTGCGCAGCCGGGGCCGGTCCAGTGTCGCGCCCTCGCAGTCCATCGTGGCGCCGATCTCGGCGTTCTCCAGCCGGATCGTGCCGGAGCAGACGGCTCGCCGCAGGTAGAACTCCCCGCCGATGCGCAGCCGGTCGCCCAGCAGCGCGTACCCGTCGGGCGCGGACAGCCGGACCCCCGACAGGATCGCGCTTCCGCGCACGTGCGCGTTCACCAGGCGGAGCTGCCCGGCGCACGACAGCGCGCCGCGCCCGTCGTCGCGGGCCTCCAGGTCGCCGCCGACGTCCATTCCGTCCCCGAGCAGCGCGATACCACGCTCAGACGCTCCGTAGGGGCCGACGAGCTGAGCGCCGGACAGCCGCATGTACCCGCGGACGACCGCGTTCGGCAGCCGCAACGTGCCGGAACTGGTGAAACCGTCGTCGAGCTCCAGGTTGCCCTCGACGCCCACCCGGTCGGCCACCAGGCACGCGGCCGCGTCGATGATCCCGCGGGGCACGACGGGGACCCGGGTCTCCTCGGCCGGGTGCAGCGGGACGGGATCGGGTTCGTCACCGGGAGGACGGGTGATGCGTGCCCCGGACAGGACGAGATCGCCCCCGATGCGGGCACCCGCGAGGAGGACCCGGCCCGAGGCCCTGAACGCTTCGTCCTGGCCCCGGTGGTACCGGCCGGCGAGCAGGCTGCCGCCGACGACGACGCCGGTCGCGTCGAGGGCGTTGCCGGTGGGGCTGCTCAGCTCGGCCCCGGCGAGGTCGAGGTTGCCGGTGACCCGCGCGCCCGGCAATCGGACCTCGCCCGAGCTGCGCAGTCGCCGCGCGTAGCAGGTGCCGCCGACGACGATCCGGTCCGCGATCAGCGCCCGGCCGCGGTCGGGGAGCAGCCGGCTGTTGGACAGCCGCAGCGACCCATCGATCTGTGCGTCGGTCAGGTCCACCGGACCCATGGCCCGGAACCCGCCGTCGAGCATCAGGTCGGTGCGTACGCGCAGGTTGTTTGCCGCCAGCCCGGGGAGGTGGCTGCCGGTGAGCACGAGGCCCGCGAACTCGGCCATGCGCAGGTCGGGGGCCCGGGAGAACCGGCAGTCCCGCAGCTCGACCGGCACGGGTACGCGTGCCCCCGTGAGCTGGAGCAGCCCGGAGACGGTCGCGCGTCGCAGCCGGAGACTGGGGGCCCCGCCCACGAGGGGGGCGGTGAGCGCCTCGGCCAGATCCGCGGCCCGCACCGTCGCACCGTCGAGATCGAGCTCCCTGCCGGTGACCATCGCGTCGGCGAGCGTCGCCGTATCCCCCGTCACGGCGCCGGCCCCTTCCTGATCGTGTCGTCCCGGTGCTGTCTACCACCCGGGAGCGGGCCGGCACGAGCAACGGGAAGGTGCCCATAGGTCAGGCAGCCCACAGGTCAGGCAGCGGCGTCGAGCTTCTCCACCGAGGCCGGGTCGAGCTGCAGCTCGGCGGCGCGGCAGTTCTCCTCGAGGTGCGCGAGGGAGGACGAGCCGGGGATCGGCAACATCACCGAGGAGCGGCGCAGCAGCCATGCCAGTGCCACCTGAGAGGTGGATGCGCCCTGCTGTTCGGCGATCTCTGCCACCGGGCCGCCGGGCTCCGCGAGCCGGCCGGACGCGAGGGGGAACCAGGGCAGGAAGCCGATGCCGTGTTCGGTGCAGTGGCGGAGCACGTCGTCGCTGGCCCGGTCCACGACGTTGTAACGGTTCTGCACCGTCGCGACGTCGACGACGGTGCGGGCCCGCTCGATCTCGTCGACGCCGACCTCGGACAGCCCGGCAGCGCCGATCTTGCCCTCGTCGTGCAGCGCGGCGAGGAGGCCGAATTGCTCGTCGGCCGGCACGGCCGGGTCGATGCGGTGGAGCTGGAACAGGTCGATGCGCTCGACGCCGAGGCGCCTGAGCGACATCTCGCACTGCTGCCGCAGGTACTCGGGACGCCCGCAAGGGTGCCACTCCCCGGGACCGGTGCGCAGTAACCCGGCCTTGGTGGCGATCGTCAGACCGTCGTAGGGGTGCAGGGCGGTGCGCAGAAGGTCCTCGGCGACCTCGGGGCCGTACGAGTCCGCCGTGTCGAAGAGGTCGACTCCGAGCTCGGCGGCTCTGCGCAGCAGCGCGACAGCGGCCGCGGGGTCGGCGGGCGGGCCCCACACCCCCGGGCCGGTGAGCTGCATGGTGCCGAAGCCGAGCCGGTGCACGATGGTCCCGTCGGCGACCGTGAACCTGCCGGACGCGGAGGCGGGACGGGGGTCAGGTGAAGACACACCGTCCACAGTCTCACCACCTGCCCGGGGACCGCCGCCGATCGTGACGGGCGCCTCGCCTATTGGACGAGACCCGCGCGGCGCTCGGGACGGGACGACGGGCGTCGTGCGCGACGGGTCATCGGTCGGCCTCCCAGGCGCCGGGGCCCTCCGTCATGACCGTGGTGTAGGCCAGCGTGCGCTGCGGGGCGAGCTGGTCGCGCACGTCACGCACGCGGTGCGGGCCGGGCAGCCGCCACGGCACGTCCATCACGGCCGCTTCGAGTTCGCCCAGCCCGTGCACGTGACCTCCCCGGTCGACAAGGGAGATCACAAGGCGGCGTGCGGGGCTGTGACGTCCAACACCGTCGGGGCCGGATCGAGCACCACCCAGCGCCCGCCCGTCCTCTCGACCGCCGGCAGCGCGGCACGCACCTCGTCGGCGAGCTGCGGGAGGAAGAGCACCACCCGCTCGGGTCTGCGCGCGACGATCTCCTCGGGCGACACGATCGGGATGTCGGTGCCCGGCATGCGCCGGCCCTGCTTGGCCGCCGCGATGTCGCCGACCGCGGGGAGGAGCGCGGCGTCGAGCCCTGCGTGACACACCAGGGGTACGGCACGCGAGGCCGCCCCGTAGCCGAGCACGGTGCGTCCGGCGGAGCGCTCGTCGCGCAGCCAGTCCCGCAGCTGCGCGGCGGAGCCGGCGGCGTCCTGCAGCGTGCGCAACCGACCCGCATCGGCGACGCCGGCGCGCATCTCGTCGGCCATGAGGTCGAGCGTGGCGGCGTCCGGGAGGGGGTCTCGGGTGGCTGCGACGAGCACGGTGCCACCGGCCATCGGGTAGCGCCACGCCCGGTGCACGCCGAGCCCGTGGCGCCGTAGCGCACGGTCCAGAGCCGGCACCGACCAGTAGCCCCGGTGACCGTGGCGCAGGTCGTACCACTGCCCGTCACGGATCAGCGTGGCGAGGCTGAGCAGCTGCAGGACCAGGGTGCCACCGGGGGCGAGTGCCGCGGCCCGGTCACGGAGCGCAGCCTCCTGGTCCGGTTCGTGCAGGAGCCCGTAGACGTCGACCACGACGTCGCCACGGCACCCGCGGGCGGGCGCGGCAACCCCCAGCCGTTCCCGCCAGGACCCGCCGTGGGAGCTGCCGAACTCGACGGCGGTGGTGCCGACGCCGAGCAGACCCAGCTCGCGCATCCGCGCGATCGACAGGTCGGTCTGGCGGAGCATCGCCTGCGGCTCGACGCCCGCGATCTCCTCGATGCCGTCCGCGTCCTCCATCAACTGCGCGAGCCAGCATGCGCGGCACCACCACATGCGCAACGGGTACAGCGGGTCGGGTGACGGATCGGTGAGTGGAGGCATGCGGTCCCACGGTGGCTGGTGACCGAGATCGAGGACGACCTCGCCCTCGTTCGAGCCGCAGGCCCGGCAGCAGAACCCAGCCGCGCCCGTCATCGATCCCTGAGCGCCTCGTATGCCGAACACGGAACCCGATGGTAGGTCCGGGCCGCGCGGGCGATTGCCCGGCCCGGCCGGGGCGGCTAGCTTCTCCGCGTGGCCAAGATCGTGTCTCTGCCGCAGGCGGTGTCCGAGCTGGTGCGGGACAACGACACCGTCGCGCTCGAGGGCTTCACCCATCTGATCCCGTTCGCCGCGGGACACGAAATCATCCGGCAGGGCCGTCGCGGGCTGACGCTCGTGCGGATGACACCCGACCTCGTCTACGACCAGCTGATCGGCGCGGGGTGTGCGTCCAAGCTGGTGTTCTCCTGGGGCGGCAACCCCGGCGTCGGCTCGCTGCACCGGATGCGCGACGCGCTCGCCACCGGCTGGCCGGTGCCGTTGGAGATCGAGGAGCACAGCCACGCCGGCATGGCCAACCGCTACGTCGCCGGCGCGTCCGGGCTGCCGTTCGCGGTGCTGCGCGGCTACGCGGGCACCGACCTGCCCGAGCACACCGCGAGCATCTCGTCGGTGACCTGCCCGTTCACCGGCGAGGAGCTCGCGGCCGTGTCCGCGGTGAACCCCGACGTGACCATCGTGCACGCCCAGCGCGCCGACCGCTCCGGCAACGTCCAGCTGTGGGGGATCACGGGCGTCCAGAAGGAGGCGGTGCTGGCGGCACGGCGCGCCATCGTCACCGTCGAGGAGCTGGTGGACGAACTGACACCGGTGCCCGGAGCCGTGGTGCTGCCCACCTGGGTCCTCGACGCCGTGGCGGTGGCACCCGGTGGCGCTGCGCCGTCCTACGCGCACGGGTACTACCACCGTGACAACACCGCGTACCGCGAGTGGGACGCGATCAGCCGCGACCGCGAAGCCTTCACCCGTTGGTTGAAGTCCGTGAAGGAGGCGGGGGCATGACCTCCCAGACCGGGACCTGGTCCACCGACGAGATGATGACCATCGCCGCGGCGCGGTCCCTGCACGACGGGCAGGCATGCTTCGTCGGCATCGGGCTGCCGTCGACCGCGGCCAATCTCGCCCGCCGCCTGCATGCGCCCGAACTGGTGCTGATCTACGAGTCGGGCACCATCGACACGCGGCCCGACGAGCTGCCGCTCTCCATCGGCGACGGCAACCTGGCCGACTCGGCGCTCACCGTCGTGAGCGTCCCGGAGATCTTCAACTACTGGCTCCAGCCCGGCCGGATCGACGTCGGGTTCCTCTCCGGGGCCCAGCTCGACCGCATGGGCAACATCAACACCACCGTCATCGGCGAGTACGACGAACCGGACGTGCGGTTGCCCGGCTCGGGCGGCGCACCCGAGATCGCGGCGTCCTGCCGCGAGGTGATCGTCGTGATGCGACACAAGCTGCGCGCGTTCGTCGAGAGCGTCGACTTCGTCACCAGCGTCGGGTACGGCGACGGCCCGCGGGACCGGGGACTGCTCGGCCTGCGCGGCGCCGGCCCGGTGCAGGTGATCACCGACCTGGGCATGCTCGAACCCGACCCCGAAACCTTCGAGCTCGTGCTGACTTCCCTGCACCAGGGGGTCTCGATCGAAGAGGTGCGCGCCGAGACCGGGTGGGAGCTCGTGGTCACGGCCGACCTCAAGATCACCACGCCCCCGAGCGTCGAGGAGTTGACGACGTTGCGCGGCATGCGGACCGTCGGGTCGTCGGATCGTCGTGACCCACCGTCGGGCACCGCGGCCACGCGGTCGGTCGGAATCGGGGTCGGGGTCGGGGTCGGCGAGGACGCCCCGTGACCGTCGCGCTGCACCATGCGGACTCCGGGGGCGACGGGCCCCCTCTCGTCCTGTCCGGGTCGCTGGGCTCGACACTGGAGATGTGGCGCCCCCAGATGGCGGCGCTCACCGAGCGGTTCCGGGTCGTCCGGGTCGACCACCGCGGCCACGGCGGCTCGCCGGTGCCCGCGGGTCCGTACCGCATCGCCGACCTCGCCGGAGACGCCCTCGCCCTGCTCGACGCGCTCGGGCTCGACCGCGTGGCGTGGTGCGGGCTGTCGATGGGCGGCATGGTCGGCATGTACCTCGGCTCGGCTGCCGGTCACCGGCTGACCAGCCTGACGCTGTGCTGCACCTCGGCGCACTTCCCCGACCCGACGTCCTGGCGCGATCGGATCGCGGCCGTCACCGCCGGCGGCACCGCGCCGATCGCGGACACGGTCGTCGCCCGGTGGTTCACCCCGCGGTGGGCCGCCGCGCACCCCAGCGAGGTCGCCACGGCCGCCGCGATGGTGGCCGGTACCCCCGCCGCGGGCTACCTCGCGTCCTGCCAGGCGATCGAGGCCTGGGACCACCGTGACCAGCTCCCGGCGGTCGAGGTCCCGACGCTCGTCATCGCGGGCTCCGCCGACCTGTCGACACCCGTCGAGCCGCACTCCCGCACGATCGTCGACGGCATCCCGGGGTCCCGCCTCGAGGTGCTCGACGCCGCCCACCTGGCCACGATCGAGCGCGCCGACGAGGCCACGGCGCTCATCGCCGCACACGCCCGCATCTGAGTGCGACGGGCGGGACCAATGTCGGGCAGGATCGAACGCCCTACTCAGCCGTGGGCCAGGTCGGCGAAGCGGCTGTAGTGCAGCTGGTGGGCCACCGTGATGGTGCTCGTCGGGCCGTTGCGATGCTTGGCCAGGATGAGGTCGGCCTCGCCGGCGCGGGGGTCGTCGCGCTCGAACGCGTCGGGGCGGTGCAGCAGGATGACCATGTCCGCGTCCTGCTCGATGCTGCCCGACTCGCGCAGGTCCGACAGCATCGGACGCTTGTCGGTGCGCTGCTCGGGACCACGGTTCAGCTGGCTGATCGCCACCACCGGCACCTCGAGCTCCTTGGCCAGCAGCTTGATCTGTCGGGAGAACTCCGACACCTCCTGTTGGCGGGACTCGACCTTGCGGCCCGAGCTCATCAGCTGCAGGTAGTCGAGAATCACGAGCTTGAGATCGTGGCGCTGCTTGAGCCTGCGCGCCTTCGCCCGGATCTCCATGAGCGTGAGGTTGGGTGAGTCGTCGATGAACAGCGGCGCCTCGCTGATCTCACTCATCCGCCGGGCCATCCGCGTCCAGTCGTCGTCGCTCATCCGGCCTGCGCGCATGTCGGCCAGGCGGATGCGCGCCTCGGCCGACAGCAGGCGCATCACGATCTCGGACTTGCTCATCTCCAGCGAGAACACCGCGCTGGTCATGCCGTGCTTCACCGAGCAGGAACGGGCGAAATCCAGCCCGAGGGTCGACTTGCCCAGACCGGGTCGGGCCGCCACCACGATCATCTGGCCGGGGTGCAGGCCGTTGGTGGCGGCGTCGAGGTCGACGAAACCGGTGGGGACGCCCAGCGCCACGCCACCGCGGGACGCGATGGCGTCGATCTCGTCCATCGTGGGCTGGAGCAGCTCCTCGAGCGCGACGTAGTCCTCGGAGGTGGAACGCTCGGTGACGTCGTAGATGGCGGCCTGTGCGCGGTCGACGACCTCGTTGACCTCGGCGCCGTCGGCGCCGTGATACCCCAGCTGGACGATGCGGGTGCCGGCCTCGACGAGGCGCCGCAGGATGGCCTTCTCCGCGACGATCTCAGCGTAGTAGGCGGCGTTGGCCGCGGTGGGCACGGTGGCGATCAGGGTGTGCAGATAGGGGGCACCGCCGAGGCGGATGAGGTCGCCCCGACGCTGCAGCTCGGAGGAGACGGTGACGGCGTCGGCGGGCTCACCCCGGCCGTAGAGGTCGAGGATGCAGTCGTAGACCGTCTGGTGTGCGGGCCGGTAGAAGTCATCGGGACGCAACACCTCGACGACGTCTGCGATCGCGTCCTTACTGAGGAGCATGCCGCCCAGGACGGACTGCTCGGCAAGGAGATCCTGGGGGGGCTGCCGGTCGAACGCGCCCGCCGCCGCATCGGATCCCTCGCTGGCAGCGCGAACCGGACGCGGCCTCGCCACGGGACGATCGTCAGCCAGTGCCATACGCAGCGTCACCCCCTGGTCCCAGTATATCGAACAATTGTTCGACCGTCTCGCGCCGCCCCGGAGTGACGTCCCGGTGAACGGGATCGGTCCACGGGTGTGGCCCCAGCACCCCGCGCGGCGACGCTAGGGGGCTCCGCCGTGGAAAGCGAGTCGCCCTGTGCAGCGACCTGGGGACGGAATGGGGACGGATCGGCCCAACCGCAGGAGAGCGCCGGGACCGACCTGTGGACGGAGTGGGGACAACTCGCCGATACAGTGCATCACCCCAGCTCGCAGGCTTGAGCAGGGGTGTGGACAACTTTCTTTCCGACACGCCGGGAAGGGCCGTCGCACGGCGTGTCGGAACAGGCTGCGACATGTCCGCCGGTCGCAGCCGGATGGTCACCGGGCGCTGCGGACCTGGCCCCCCGCGTGTCGCCCGGACGTGTCGTGGCACCGCCCGCAGTCACACACCGAACATGAACGGGGGGGGGGGGGGGGGGGGGGGCGCCCCCGCGCGCCCCCCCCCGGCGGGCGGGGGGTGTGTTTTTTGGGGGGGGGGGGGGCCGCGGCGGCCCGCCCCGCGCCCCCCCGCCCGGGGGGGGGGGGGGGGGGGGCCGCCCCCGCGGTCCCAGATGTCGTGATGCACCAACTGGTAATGCCATAGCCGTTTGCCTGTTCGGGCATCAAGAGCCAGCAAACAGTTG
>JAJAZD010000264.1 GCA_026785945.1 Pseudonocardia sp.
GTCCCGTCGCGCACTCCGGCCGCGGCGGCGCCCACGGCGCCGAGCCCGACCGCCGCCACGGCGCCGACGGCTTCGGCGCCGCCTCGCAGCAGTTGCGAGAGGATCACCCCGGAGTTGCCGCGCGCACCCAGCAGCGCCCCGCGGGAGAGAGCGGCCGCGACGGCCCACGCGTCCGGGACGTCCGGGCCGTCGGGGAGGTCCGGGCCGTCGGGGAGGCCGGGGCCGTCGGGGTCGCGCGCACGTCGCGCGGCCTCACCGGCGGCGCGCATCGTCAACAGCAGGTTGGTGCCGGTGTCGCAGTCCGGCACGGGGAACACGTTGATCCGGTCGATCTCGGCGCAGTGCCGCTCCAGTGCCTGGGTCGAGGCCCGCACCCAGCCGGTGAGCAGGGCGGCGTCGAAGGTCAGGGGCACGGTGGAAGGGTATCCAGCGGGTGGTGTGCGGGGGCACCGGCGGCGCGGGTAAGCTGAACTTTCGTGACCGGGTTTGCTCCGGCCACCTCTCTGCACATCTATTCCGAGGAGTGTCCGACGTGGCTGCCGTCTGCGACATCTGCGCCAAGGGTCCGGGCTTCGGCATGTCCGTCTCGCACTCGCACCGTCGCACCCACCGTCGCTGGAACCCGAACATCCAGACCGTGCGGGCGCGCATCGACGGCGGCAACCGCCGCCGACTGAACGTGTGCACGTCCTGCCTGAAGGCGGGCAAGGTCGTTCGCGCCTGAGCGTGGGCGCAGGATCCCGGAGCGCCCGGGAGCGGTTCAGCCGAACCACTCCCGGGCGTTCTGTCATGTCGTGATGGTGCGGGGGTCCGCGGGCGTCAGGGCAGCTTCCAGTCCACCGGCTCGCCGCCGAGCTCCTCGAGCAGCTCGTTGACCCTGCTGAACGGCTTCGACCCGAAGAACCCGCGGTCGGCCGACATGGGGCTGGGGTGCGCCGACTCGACGATCGGCACGTCCACCAGTACCGGGGCGAGCTTGCGGGCGTCGCCCCCCCACAGGATCGCCACCAACGGCTCCGCGTCGCGGTCCACCAGTGCCCGGATCGCCTGCTCCGTGACGGCCTCCCAGCCCTTGCCCCGGTGGGAGGCGGACTCACCGGGGACGACGGTCAGCACCCTGTTGAGGAGCAGCACCCCCTGCTCGGCCCACGGCGTGAGGTCGCCCGTGGACGGCGTCGGGTGGCCGAGGTCCTCGGTGTACTCCCGGAAGATGTTGGCCAGCGAACGCGGCACCGGCCGGGTCTGCGGCGACACGGAGAACGACAGCCCGATCGCGTGCCCCGGCGTCGGGTAGGGGTCCTGGCCGACGATCAGCACCCGCACGGCGTCGAAGGGCTGGGTGAACGCCCGCAGCACGTTCGACCCCGTCGGCAGGTAACGGCGTCCGGCCGCGATCTCGGCGCGCAGGAACTCCCCCATCTCCGCGATCACCGGGGCGACGGGGGCGAGCGCCCGGGCCCACCCCGCCTCGACGATCTCCTCCAGCGGCCGCGCCATCAGGCGTCCCTCTCGTCGATGCGTGTCATGATGATCAGCCCTCCAGCCGGCGCAGCTCGGCGCGGAAGCGCCTGCCGCGTTCGAGGTAGCTCTGCACGGCGTACCCGGTGGCGTCCTCGGGCACCTCGTGGCCCTCGCGCACCCGCGCCGGGACTCCCAGCGCCATCCGCCGGGCCGGGATCACGGCGTTCGGGGACACGACCGCGCCGGCCGCGACGACGGAACCGGTCCCGACGCTCGCGCCGTTGAGCACCACCGAGCCCGACGAGATGAGCGCGCGGTCGCCGATCGTGGCGCCCTCGATGTGCACGTTGTGTCCGACGGTGACCTCGACGCCGATGATCGTCGGCTGCCACGCGGTGCAGTGGATGATCGACCCGTCCTGGATGCTGGTGCGGGCTCCGACCACGATGGCGCCGTCGTCGCCGCGCAGCACCGCGGTGGGCCAGACGGAGGCCTCCGCGCCGATCGTCACGTTGCCGATCACCACGGCGTCGGGGTGGACGTAGGCCTCGGGATGGATGTCGGGTTCGACATCACCGAGCGCGTAGAGGGGCACGACCGCAGCCTAGGAGACGACTACGACGAGCGTGAGCAGCCCCACGTGATCGACTGGAACGATCCAGAAGGTCGACGCGCTTGAAACGGGGTGACCGTAGCGAAGAGCAACACCACGATCCTGGCCCGACTCCGCCGCACGCTCCACGTCCTCGACGAGTGGACGCTGAGGGCCTTCAACCCGAGCCGTCCGGCACGTCGGCGCTGATCGTCGACGCCGGCCCCTGCTCCGGGCCGTCGTCGGGCGTCGCCGTGAGCGCGGGCCGCAGGCGCAGCCACACGACGAAGACCGCCGCGAGGACGAGCATGCCCAGCCCCGTCCACAGGTTCAGGTCGATCCCGGCCGACTTCGCGAGCTGCGCGGGGTCGTTGTCGAACACCCCGAGCACCGTCAGCACCACGCCGTAGACGCCGAACAGCAGGGCGATCACCGTGCGTAGGTCGAACAGCGCCGACGCGGAACTGGGGGCGTCTGTGGGCGGATCGGCCTCGGCCATCGGATCTCCTTCGCCGGTCACGGGACGGTCAGATAGAGGGCGGCGGTGAGCACGACGACGAGCACGCCGAGCACGGTGGGCGAGCGGTACCAGCCGGAGTCCGAACCCGTGGTCGAGTGGCTGCGCTCGTCCTTCGTGGTCAGCGACCAGACCAGGCCGACGAGTTCGGCGTCGGGCCTCGGGGTGGTGACGAGCGAGACGCCCACGCTCACCGCGATGCCGACGACGAACGCCGCGCTTGCCCCGACGAAGCTGCCGGCCTGCGACGACAGCGCGATCACCCCGCCCCGGACCAGCAGGTCGACGGTCACCGCCGCGACCGTGCCGGCGACCAGACCCGTCCAGCCGGCCGGCCCGGTCATCCGCTTCCAGAACAACCCCAGGATGAACACCGCGAACAGCGGGGCGTTGAAGAAGCTGAACAAGGCCTGGATGTAGTCCATCAGGTTCTCGTAGCTGCCCGCGAGGAAGGCCGTGCCGATCGCGAGTACGCAACCGATCACCGTGACCGCGCGCCCGACCTGCAGGTAGTAGCGGTCCTCGCGGCCCGGGCGGACCCAGTCCTGCCAGATGTCGTAGGTGAACACGGTGTTGAGCGAGCTGATGTTCGCCGCCATCCCGGCCATGAACGCCGCCAGCAGCCCCGCGATGGCCACACCCAGCACCCCGTTGGGCAGCACCTCGCCCATCAGCAGCGACAGCGCGTTGTTGTAGTCGATGTCGCCGCCGGCGTCCGGGTTCGCCTTGAACTCCGCGAGCGAGGGCACCAGCACCGCGGCCACCATCCCCGGGATGACGATCACGATCGGGATCAGGGCCTTCGGGAAGGCGCCGATGATCGGTGTGCGCCGGGCCGCCGACATGTTCCGCGCCGCGAGCGCGCGCTGGACCTCGGAGAAGTTCGTCGTCCAGTAGCCGAAGGAGAGCACGAAGCCCAGGCCAAACACGATCCCGAGCACCGACAGGAACGGGTTCGCGATCTCGGTCAACGTGGTGCCGGGCCACGCCGAGAGCTGGTCCGGCCCGCCAGGCCCCGCCGAGACCTGCTCCATCAGCCCGCTCCAGCCGCCGACGCGGGCGAGTCCGGCGACCGTCAGCGGGATGAGCAGCGCCAGGATGACGAAGAACTGCAGCACCTCGTTGTAGATCGCCGCCGACAACCCGCCGAGGAACGTGTAGCTCAGCACCACGAGCGCGGCCACCGGGATCGCGAGCACGAGCGACCAGCCCAGCAGCGCCTCCAGCACCAACCCGAGCGCGAACAGGTTCACGCCCGCGATGAGCACCGAGGCGATCGCGAACGTCACCGCATTGACCCGCTGGGTAGTGCTGTCGAACCGCTTGCGCAGGAACTCCGGGACGCTGCGCGCCTTGCTGCCGTAGTAGAAGGGCATCATCACGATGCCGAGGAACACCATCGCCGGGACGGCGCCGATCCAGTAGTAGTGCACGGTCGGGATCCCGTACTGGGCTCCGTTGGCCGTCATGCCGATCAGCTCGATCGCGCCCAGGTTCGCCGAGACGAAGGCGAGGCCGGTGACCCACGCGGGGAGCGACCGGCCCGACAGCAGGAAGTCCAGGCTCGAGGAGATTGAGCGCCGGGCCGCCAGCCCGATGCCGAGCACCAGCACGAAGTAGATGGCGACGAACACGTAGTCGATCGCGGTCGTGTCGAGCCGCAGGTCTGTTTGAGCCAACAGCATTGTCGGACCTCCCTCGTGCAGGTGTCGGGAGATCATGAAGCACCGGACCCCGCGGCGCCACACCTGGCGCCCCGCTCTGTGCGAAGGGCCCTTCCCGTCAGCCCTTCTCGGCGCCCGCCGTCAGTCCCTCGACGAGGAGTCGCTCGCCCGCGAAGAAGAGCACGATGATCGGGACGGTGACGATGACCGAGCCGGCCATCAGCACCGTGGTGGGGACCTCGATGCTTCCGGCGAGCTGGGAGATCCCGAGCGACACGGTCCAGCGGTCGCGCTGCTCCACGAGGAACAGCAGCGCGAACAGGAACTCGTTCCACGCGATCATGAAGACGAACAGCGCGTTCGCCATGATCGCGGGCATCGCCAGCGGCAGGCTGATCCGGCGCATGATGCCCAGCCGGCTGCAGCCGTCGATCGCGGCGGCCTCCTCGAGGCTGACCGGGACGGTGTCGAAGTAGTTGCGGAGCATGTAGATCGAGACGGCAACGATCTGGGACACGTAGACGATCAGGAGCCCGGCCAGCGACCCGCGGAGCCCGATCCGGGTGAAGAACACGAACAGCGGGACGGCCAGCAGGATCGCGGGGAAGAGATAGACGGCGAGGAACAGCACGCTGACCTGTCGGTGGCCGAAGAACCGCAGCCGGCTCACGGCGTAGGCGCCGGGCAGCGCGATCAGCAGGGTCACCGCCACGGTCCCCAGCGCGACCAGCGCGCTGTTGGCCATGAACACCAGGAAGCCCTGCCCGCCCGACCCCGTCGGCGCGAGCACGGCGGCGTAGCTGCCCAGGTCCAGGTCCGCCGGGGCGACGGCGAGCGCACCCGGGTCCCCGACGACCTGGTCCAACGGCCGGACCGACAGCAGCACCATGTAGTAGAAGGGGAACAGCGTGATCAGCAGCAGCCCGACGATCACGACCACGCGGAGCACCCCGAACACGCGGGTCTCCACAGTGTCATGGCTCCAGCGGCGGGGCGTGGGCGAGGTCGCCGCCGCGGGGCGGGCGGTGGTCGTGGGAGTCGTGGTCCTGGCGGTCGTGGTCATCAGGACTGCTCCTCACGGGGCGCGAGGCGCCACAGGTAGAGCCCGACCAGCACCGCCAGGATGGCGGCGAGCACCAGTGCCTGCGCCGCGGCGCCCCCGATGTCGCCCCGAGCGGTGAGGGAGTTGAACACCGAGACGCTGATGACCTCGGTGCCGGCCCCGCCGCCGGTGAGCAGGTAGATGTCGTCGAAGCTGTTGAACGTCCAGATGAAGCGCAGCACCGCCAGCACGGCGATCGTGGGCAGCAGCTGCGGGAGGACGATGTAACGGAACCGCTGCGACACCGTGGCGCCGTCCACCCGGGCCGCTTCCTCCAGCGACCCCGGCACGGCCTGCAACCGCGCGGTGAGGAACAGGAACGCGAACGGGAACGAACGCCACGCCTCGAACGCGATCACGGTGATCAGCGCGGCCGGACGCTCGCTCAGGAAGGCGATCGGCTCGTCCCACCCCAGTAGCGACGTGCCCCAGAAGTTCACCACCCCGAACTGCGGGTTGAGCATCGTGGTCCAGGCGAAGGTGACCGCCACGATCGGGGCGACGTAGGGCAGCAGCATGGCCGCGCGCACCAGGTTGCGGCCGCGGAAGGGGCGGCGCAGCGCCAGCGCGGCGACCAGGCCCAACCCGATCGCGAACCCTGTGCCGAGTACCGAGTAGGTCAGCGTCGTCACGAGGGAACCCCAGAAGCTCCCCGAGCCGAACACGTTGCTGAAGTTGTCCAGCGTGAACGCCCCGAACAGTCCCGTCGTCCGCAGGTTCAGCAGCCGTAGCCGCTGGAAGGCGAGCAGCACGGTCCACAGGATGGGCACGACGACCATCACCACGACGATGACCAGGGTCGGGGAGATCAACGCGAGCCCGGCCCGGGCCTCGGCGCGCCGCATCGTCCCCCGGTTGCCGCGCCCCGGCTCCTTACCAGCGGAGTCGGGCGCCGTCGTCACCGGTGCCGTGCCGGCGCTCTGCCTCGCCGGTTCGCTCGCCGGCCCACTCATCGCAACGAGTCCTGGATCGCGCGCAGGGCGGTGGCGGCCTGCTCGGCGGCCGCCGCGGGCTCCAGGCCCCCCGAGGTCACCGCGGAGACGGCGGCGGGCACCGGCAGCTCGCCGAGGGAGGCGCCGATGAGGTCGCCCTGACCCTGGGTGATCCCCCACCGCGAGAACGCCTCCGGGCCGGTCGACAGCGCCTCGAGCACCTCGGGCGGGTAGATGTCTCGCAGCGGCGCCTCGGTGTCGACGCCCACCGGCAGGGTCTCCCAGGCGTCCACGTAGTCGGTGCCCGACGGCGCCGACCCCGCCCGGGCGGGGAACCTGCCCTCGGGTGCGATGGCGAGCCACTCGACGTAACCGTCGCTCATCATGAACTGGACGAACTGCTTCGCCGCGTCGACCGACGACTCGACCGGGATCGCCCACGACGTCACCTCGCCGAACTGGGCGGTGCCGGTGCCGTCCGGGCCCCGCAGCTCGGTGACGATCCCGGTGTTCTTCGCGAGGAACGTCGGGTCCGCCGCGCACTCGGGACAGCTGGGCAGGGCGTCGTTGCGCAGCCCGGCCAACTCGTCGAGCAGGTACGTCGACCAGATGGCCATGGCCGCCTGGCCCGCGAAGTACGTCGCCCGGACCGAGTCGACGTCCTGCGCACCCGGAACCGAGTAACCGTTGATGAGGTCGCGGTAGAAGCCGAACGCGCCGACGCACTCCGGGCTCGTTATCGTGATCTCGCCGGAGTCGTCGACGAGCTGGCAGCCGTTGGCCAGCGCGAGGTGCTCGAAGGTCTGCTGTGTGAACGCGTCACCGGGCGCGGTCGCCCCCACGAAACCGGCCACGGCCTCGCTGTCGAGGGTCCGGGCGGCCGCGAGGATGCCGTCGTAGGTGGCCGGCGCGGGCAGGCCGGCCGCGTCGAACAGGTCGCGGCGGTAGTACAGCAGCTGCGACCACGCGTCGCTGGGGATCGCGAGCTGCGCGTCCCCGTCCCGGGTCAGCTCCAGCGCGCGCTGGTCGAACGTGTCCGCGCCGAGGGCCTCGATCACCGCGGCGGTGGCCTCGGTGTCCACCAGGTCGTTGGTGGCCAGCGTCCGGACCGAGGCGAGGGGTTGCGTGCCGATCACGTCCGGCAGGTCACCGGCCGCCGCCGCCGAGGTCAGGGCCTGGTTGAACTGGTCCTCGTCGATCCCGACGAGCTCGACCCGCACCCCCGTCCGGGCCGTGAACCTGTCGATGATGGCCTGGGTGGCCGCCATCCGGTCCGGCAGCGTGTCGCCGGTCCACACCGTGATGACCGACGGGTCACCGCCGCCGCCGGAGGCGCAGGCCGACAGCGCCAATGCCGCGGCAAGGCCCGTGGCCACCTGACGTATGGCGTGCCTCATCAGGCGCTCCCTCGTTGCAGTGCCGCTCATGGACGGGTGCCGCTCATGGTCGGCTCAGTGAACATGTGCCGCAGCGGGGCGCACAACCGCTGACGGGCGGAGGGAATCACCCGGCGTGGTGACGTCTTGGCCATGTACCGGACACCACGCGTTCACATTTCGGGCGGCCGACCTACAAGAGCTTGGCGTAGCAGCGGCTATGGGGCTCGCAGCGGTAGGTGCCGAACTTCTCCGTGGGGACGTAGCCCGCGCTGAGGTAGAGCGCGATCGCCTCGGGTTGGCGCGCGCCGGTCTCCAGCACCGTGCGGCGTCGTCCGGCGGCTGCCGCGGTGCGTTCCAGCTCGGCGAGGACGGCGCGGGCGTGTCCCCTTCCGCGGTGGCCGTCGACGACGTACATGCGCTTGATCTCCGCGTCGTCGTCGCGCAGCGCCGGGTCCTCGCCCCCGTCGCGGGCCCGCCAGCCCCCGCAGGCCACCGCCGTCCCGCCCGCGTAGCCGACGACGAGATGTCCGAGCGGGGA